>NZ_QTTT01000001.1:5120312-5440625 GCF_003386555.1 Thermomonospora umbrina
GAGCCCGCGGTGATGACGACGTAGTCGATCTCCTCGACGGCGGCGAGCTCGTCGGCGACCTTCTCCAGGTCGCCCTCGCACTTGACGCCGATCATCATCTGCCGGGAGAAGCCCAGCATCAGGGGATCGGTGACGCCGACGATCTGCATGACACCGGTGTCCAGGAGCTTCTGCACCCGTTGGCGGACGGCCGCCTCGGAGAGGCCGACGGCCTTGCCGATGGCGGCGTAGGAGCGGCGGCCGTCGGCCTGGAGCTGCTCGATGATGCGCTTGGAGATCTCGTCCAGGTGTACGCCCCGGGTGACGGGGGAGGACGGGCGCTGCCGCGGCGGGGGGACGTCCGTCATCGGCTTCTCCTGGTTCGCGGTCGGCGGGCACGTGCGGTCGGCTGAGGTACGGCGGGGATGGAGCTCCGGCGGGAGCGCGCGACAAGGGTAGGGCCGGGCGCGGCGCCCTGTCAGGTAGATCGCGGGGAGACCTCGCAACTCCCCGACGCTGCGACATCATGCCACTGCTGGGGTTGTTGTCAAAGGATTCCGTCGTGAAACTCGAACGTAACAACGGAATCACTTGTCAGTCAGGGTTATCCTCTGCCAAGGTCGGTGCGACGCAGGACACACGGAGCGGGACACGGGGACACAGACGTCACCGATGCAGGACATACGTGGCATCCGCGTCCGCAACGACGCGGCGCAACGATGCGCCGCGACATTGCGTCCCCACCGCAGGGCGGGGGCCGGGAAGACGGAGGTCGAAGTTGACCAGCGACAGGACACGACTGCGGAACTTCGTGGCCGGCGGGTACGTGGACGCCGAGGACGGCCGCACCTCGGAGGTGATCGACCCCAGCACGGGGGAGGTCTACGCCGAGGCCCCGGTGTCCGGGGACGCGGACATCGACACGGCGCTCAAGGCCGCCGCGGACGCCTTCCCCGGCTGGCGCGACGCGACCCCCAAGGACCGGAGCCTGGCCCTGCTGCGGATCGCGGACGCCATCGAGGCCCGCGCGCAGGAGATCGTCGAGGTCGAGTCCCGCAACACCGGCAAGCCCCTCCACCTGACGGCGGACGAGGAGATCCCGCCGATGGTGGACAACATCCGCTTCTTCGCGGGGGCCGCGCGGGTGCTGGAGGGCAAGTCGTCCGGCGAGTACATGGAGGACCACACCTCCACGATCCGCCGTGAGCCGATCGGGGTCTGCGCCCAGGTCGCGCCGTGGAACTACCCGATGATGATGGCGGTGTGGAAGTTCGCCCCGGCGCTGGCCGCGGGCAACACGGTGGTCCTCAAGCCGTCCGACACGACACCGGCCTCGACGCTGCTGCTGGCGGAGATCGCCGCCGAGTTCCTGCCGCCGGGCGTGTTCAACGTCGTGTGCGGCGACCGCGACAGCGGCCGGGCGCTGGTGGAGCACCCGATCCCGCAGATGGTGTCGATCACCGGCTCGGTCCGGGCGGGCATGGAGGTCGCCGCCTCCGCCGCCAAGGACCTCAAGCGCGTCCATCTCGAACTGGGCGGCAAGGCCCCGGTCGTGGTGTTCGACGACGCCGACATCGAGAGCGCCGCCGCGGGCATCGCGGGGGCCGGGTTCTTCAACGCCGGCCAGGACTGCACCGCCGCCACCCGCGTGCTGGTGAACGAGCGGCTGGCCGGAGACTTCACCGCCGCCCTCACCGAGCAGGCGAAGAACACCAAGGTCGGCGCGCCGAGCATGGCCGACGCCGACTTCGGCCCCGTCAACAACGCGAACCAGCTCGCCCGCGTCGAGGGCTTCGTGGACCGTACGCCCGGCCACGCCGAGGTCACCGCCGGCGGAGGCCGGGTGACCGGAGCCGGGTACGACGGCGGGTACTTCTTCGCCCCCACCGTCGTCAGCGGTCTGAAGCAGGACGACGAGATGGTCCAGAACGAGATCTTCGGCCCCGTCATCACGGTGCAGACCTTCAGCGACGAGGACCAGGCCGTGGCCTGGGCCAACGGGGTCAAGTACGGACTGTCGGCCAGCGTCTGGACCAAGGACCACGGCCGCGCCATGCGGATGACCCGCCGCCTGGACTTCGGGGCCGTCTGGGTCAACACCCACATCCCGTTCGTGTCGGAGATGCCGCACGGCGGCTTCAAGCACTCCGGCTACGGCAAGGACCTCTCGATGTACGGCTTCGAGGACTACACCCGCATCAAGCACGTCATGCATTACATCGGCGACTGACCCCATCCCCAGGGGCGGCACCGTCCCTGGGCCACATCTCAATACGCGGACCCCCGTCCGCGGGCATCGGGCGTCCCGGCGGTGAGCCGGCGCCCGTGGCGGACCCGCGGGAGCGTGCGGGGCGTCCCCGTCATGCCCGTTCCGACCACGCGAAGGAAACCCCCGCCATGACCGAGACACAGGACGCCCCCGTACGGGGCGACTCGGCGACGTTGCCGGCCATCGAGCTGGCCGGCGTGGTGAAGGAGTACCGGTCCCACGGGGAGACCGTGCCGGCGGTCAGGGGACTGGACCTGGCCATCGGGGAGGGCGAGTTCTTCTCCCTCCTCGGTCCCTCCGGCTGCGGCAAGACCACCACCATGCGGATGATCGCCGGGTTCGAGGAGCCCACGGCCGGCGCGGTGTTCCTGCGCGGCAAGGACGTGACGGCGGTGCCCGCGCATCGGCGCGACGTGAACATGGTGTTCCAGTCGTACGCGCTGTTCCCGCACATGAGCGTGTTCGAGAACGTGGCGTTCGGGCTGCGGCGCAAGGGCGTGGAGCGTTCCGAGATCACCCGCAGGGTCGGCGAGATGCTGGAGATCGTCGACCTGACGGGCCGGGAGAAACGCCGGCCCCGGGAGATGTCCGGCGGTCAGCAGCAGCGGGTGGCGCTGGCCCGGGCGCTGGTCAACCGGCCGCGGGCGCTGCTGCTGGACGAGCCGCTGGGCGCCCTCGACCTCAAGCTGCGCCAGCACATGCAGGTCGAGCTGAAGCGGATCCAGCGCGAGGTCGGCGTCACCTTCGTGTACGTCACGCACGACCAGGGCGAGGCGCTCACCATGTCGGACCGGATCGCGGTCATGAACGACGGGCGCATCGAGCAGCTCGGCTCGCCCCGGGAGATCTACGAGCGTCCCGCGAGCAGGTTCGTCGCCGGGTTCATCGGCACCTCCAACCTGCTGTCCGGCGAGATCGGCGAGGTGGACGGGGACCGGGCGGTCATCGCGTACGGCGACGGCGAACGGATCGTGGTGCCGCTGCCGGAGGGATCGGCGGTCTCCGCCGGGGAGCGCGTGGAGCTCACCGTGCGCCCGGAGAAGATCGAGATCGGCGTCGAGCCGCCGGCGGGGAACGGGTCGGCGATCCGGGGGACCGTCGGCGAGGTCGTCTACCTGGGCACCTCGACCAACTACAACGTGGTCACCTCGGCGGGGGCGGACGTCGTGGTGTTCACGCAGAACGCGACCTCCGCCGAGGACGTCGCCGTTCGGGGGGACAGCGTCTGGCTGTCGTGGCATCCGCGGTACTCCTACCTGATTGGACCTGCATCATGAGCCGTACGAGCCGTCATCCCCTCGGCGACGATCCCGCCTTCCTCCGCGGCCTGACCACCGCCCGAGGCCCGGCGCGCCGCGACGTCCTGCGCCTGTTCGGCGCGGCCGGCGCCGGGCTCGCGCTCGCCGCCTGCGGCGTGGAGGGCCAGGGCGGCAAGGGCAAGGTCACCCAGAACGACGTGCAGAAATTCTGGGCGGGCAAGACCAAGAGGGGCTCGCTCAACTGGGCCAACTGGCCCGGGTACATGGAGGACGACCGCGCCACCATCAAGGCGTTCACCAAGGCCACCGGCATCAAGGTGGACTACAAGGAGGTCATCCAGGAGAACGCCGAGTGGTTCGGCAAGATCGAGGCCCCGCTGCGCGCCGGGCAGTCGATCGACTTCGACCTCATGGTGATGTCCAACGGCATCCAGTTGGGCAAGACCCGCGAACTCGGCTACCTGGCGCCGCTGGACCACTCCCGGCTGCCCAACTTCGCCAAGTACGCCGGGCAGGGCTACAAGAACCCCTCGTACGACCCGAACAACGCCTTCACCGTCCCGTACACCTCGGGGATCACCGGCATCGCGTACAGCACCAAGTACGTCGACGAGGAGATCACCAGCATCCACGACCTGTGGAACCCCAAGTACAAGGGGAAGATCGGGATGATGGCCGACTCCCAGGAGCTGGGCAACTTCGGGATGTTCGCGATCGGCGTGGACCCGGAGAGGTCGACCCCCGCCGACTGGGAGAAGGCCGCCGCCAAGCTGCGCGAGCAGCAGGGACTGGTGCGCAAGTACTACACCCAGGACTACGCCGACGCCATCTCCAAGGGCGACGTGTGGATCACCATGGCCTGGTCGGGCGACGTCTACAGCCTCGGGCTCGACGAGGTGAAGTTCGTGGTGCCCAAGGAGGGCGGCACGCTGTGGACGGACAACATGTGCATCCCCAAGACCGCCGCCAACCCGGTGGACGCCATCACGCTGATGGACTGGCTGTACGACCCGCGCGCGAACGCCACGCTCACCGAGTTCATCAACTACATCACCCCGGTCCCGTCCGCGCAGGAGCTGATCCGGCAGGACGCGGCCAAGGCGCAGGGCGACGACAGGGCCGAGCTGGAGCGGTTGGCGGGCAGCCCGCTCGTCTTCCCCACCCCGGCGGACCTGGCCAAGCTGCGTCGCTACCGGACCCTCACCCAGGCCGAGGAGACCGCGTACCAGAAGGTCTTCACCCCGATCGCCCAGGGCTCGTAGATGGCACGACGGCTGACCCCCTACCTGATGATGCTGCCGGCCGGTCTGTGGCTGGCGGTGTTCTTCGCGGTGCCGCTGATCGTGATGGCCTCGCTGTCCCTCCAAGAGGGCAACCTGGTCGACGGGTTCCGGCAGACGTTCCACTGGCAGAACTACACCGACGGGCTGAGCACCTACGGCGACAAGTTCGTGCGGTCCCTCTGGTACGGGCTCCTGGCCACGCTGGCCTGCATCGCCATCGCCTATCCGGTGGCGTACTGGATCGCGTTCAGGGCCGGTGACCACAAGTCCACCTACCTGTTCCTGCTGCTCCTGCCGTTCTTCGTCTCGTTCATCCTGCGCACGGTCTCCTGGAAGTTCGTGCTCGCCGACAACGGGGTCGTGCTCGGCACGCTGAAGGACCGGGGGCTGCTCCCGGACGACTTCCACGTGCTGCAGACGACGTTCGCGGTGGTCGCCGGGCTGACGTACAACTTCCTGCCGTTCATGGTGCTGCCGATCTACGTGGCGCTGGAGCGGATCGACCATCGGGTGGTCGAGGCGGCCCGGGACCTGTACGCGGGGCGCGTGCAGGCGTTCGTCCGGGTGGTGCTGCCGCTGTCGCTGCCCGGGGTGTTCGCCGGGGTGATCATGACGTTCGTGCCGGTCTCGGCCGACTACGTGAACGCGGCGGTGCTGGGCGGGCCGGACAACACCATGATCGGCAACGTGATCCAGTCCGAGTACTTCAACAACAGCAACTATCCGACGGCCTCGGCGCTGTCGTTCACGCTGATGGCGATCCTGCTGCTGGGGATCTTCCTGTACGCGCGGGTGCTGGGGACCAAGGACGTCCTGGAGGCGGCGGGCCGATGACCACCACCACTCCCGTCGAGCCCGTCCGGAAGAGGCCCGCGCGTCGCCGCGTCGCCCGGCGCGGCCTGGGCCTGCGGATCTACACCTGGCTCGTGATCGCCTGGCTGGTGCTGCCGATCGGGGTCATGATCGCGTTCGGCTTCAACGACACCACCAGCAAGTTCAACTTCGAGTGGGAGGGCTTCACGCTCAAGTGGTACGCCGACCTGTTCGATCATGAGGACCTGACCACCGCGCTGATCAACTCGATCACGATCGCGTTGGCCAGTACGGCGATCACCACGGTGCTGGGCACGCTGGTGGGCCTGGCGCTGGGCCGGTACGCGTTCCGCGGCAAGGGCCTGTCCAACCTGGTGCTGTTCGCCGCCATCTCCAGCCCGGAGCTGGTGATGGGCGCCTCGCTGCTGTCGATGTTCGTCACGCTGAACACGCCGCGCGGGTACGGCACCGTCCTGGTCTCGCACGTCATGTTCTCGATCGCGTTCGTGGCGATGACGGTACGGGCCCGCGCGGTGGGTCTGGACCCGTCCATTGAGGAGGCGGCCCGGGACCTGGGCGCCGGGCCCTGGACGACGTTCCGGCTGGTCACGCTGCCGCTGGTGCTGCCGGGCGTGGTGTCGGGGGCCTTGCTGGCGTTCGCGCTGTCGATCGACGACTTCATCATCACCAACTTCACCAGCGGTTCGACGGTGACCTTCCCGCTGTGGGTATGGGGCTCCACGCGGACCGGGACCCCGCCGCAGGTCAACGTCATGGGAACGCTGCTGTTCGCGGCCGGGGTGCTGATCGCGGTGATCAATCTCGTGGGTTCCCGGCGCCGCGCCCGACGCGCGTGAGGGGTGCATCGTGAACGTTCTGAGGGCTCTGGCCGACGCGGAGCCGACGTCCCCCTGGCTGGCCGATCCCGCCCGGCCGGAGCCCGCCGCGGCCCTGGTCGGCCCGGTCGCCTGCGATCTCGCGGTCGTCGGCGGCGGCTACACCGGGCTGTGGACCGCCCTGCTGGCCAAGGAACGCGACCCGTCGTTGGACGTGGTGGTGCTGGAGGCCGACCGGGTCGGCGGCGCGGCCTCCGGCCGCAACGGGGGCTTCTGCTCCGCCAGCCTCACCCACGGCCTCGGGAACGGGCTCGAACGGTGGCCGGGCGAGCTGGCCACCCTGGAACGCCTCGGACGCGAGAACCTCGACGGCATCGAGCAGACCCTCGCCCGGTACGGCATCGACGCCGAGTTCGAGCGGACCGGTGAGCTGGACGTGGCCACCGCGCCCTGGCAGCTCGACGGCCTGGTCGAGTCCGCCGACGCCGCCCGGCGGCTGGGTCAGGATCCGGTGCTGCTGGACGCCGACGAGGTCCGCGCGGAGGTCGACTCGCCCACCTACGTCGGCGGGCTGTGGGACAAGGACGGCACCGCGATGGTGCATCCGGCGAAACTGGCCTGGGGTCTTGCGGACACCTGCCGTTCGCTGGGTGTGCGCGTCTTCGAGCGGACACCCGTCCGCTCCCTCGCCGACCGCGCGGGACGGTTGCGGCTCGGCACGGCGTACGGCTCGGTGTCCGCCGCCAAGGTCG
Organism: Thermomonospora umbrina; assembly: GCF_003386555.1. Taxonomy (GTDB): domain Bacteria; phylum Actinomycetota; class Actinomycetes; order Streptosporangiales; family Streptosporangiaceae; genus Thermomonospora; species Thermomonospora umbrina. The sequence continues at coordinate 5,127,504 of NZ_QTTT01000001.1, forward strand.
CCCTGGGCACGGGCGTGTTCCCGCCGCTGTTGAAACGGCTGAAGCACTTCCTCGTCCCGGTGTACGACTACGCGCTGATGACCGAGCCGCTCAGCGACGCGCAGCTCGCGTCCATCGGCTGGCGGAACCGGCAGGGCGTCGGCGACGGCGGCAATCAGTTCCACTACTACCGGCTGACCGCCGACAACCGGATCCTGTGGGGCGGCTACGACGCGATCTACCACTACGGCAACGGGCTCCGGTCGGAGCTCGAACGGCGTCCCGAGACGTACGCCACGCTGGCGCGGCACTTCTTCGCGACGTTCCCGCAGGTGGAGGGGCTCCGGTTCACGCACGCGTGGGGCGGGGTCATCGACACGTGCAGCAGGTTCTGCGCGTTCTACGGGACCGCTCATCGGGGACGCCTGGCCTACGCCGCCGGATACACCGGGCTCGGCGTGGGGGCCACGCGCTTCGGCGCCGCCGTGATGCTCGATCTCCTCGCGGGGGAGGAGACCGAGCGGACACGGCTGGACATGGTGCGGAGCAGGCCGATCCCGTTCCCGCCCGAGCCGTTGCGGTACGGCGTCATCGAGCTGACCCGCAGGTCCATCGCCCGCGCCGACCGCAATGGGGGCCGCCGCGACCTGTGGCTGCGCACGCTCGACCGGTTCGGTCTCGGCTTCGACTCCTGACGCTCAGACGCCGGCGGGTGTCCTGGAGACGTCGGCCTCCTGCTCGGCACGGCGGTGGGCGACGAGGGCCAGGACGCCCAGGCCCATGAGCAGCCAGCCTCCGGAGGCCGGCTCCACGATCGACATCGGCACCCCCAGCAGCAGGAGGTAGCCGGCGATCTGGAGGGGGACGCGGCCGGTGCTCCGCAGGACCACCTGCGTCAGGGTGCCGATGGCGAAGAAGCCGATCCCCGCGAAGAGGAACCAGAGCGCGGCCTCGCGCTCCGGGTCGCCCTCGATGCCGTCGAAGACCCCGGCACGGACGATGTCGCCCCAGGTCCCGGGCATGACGGCGAACGCGTAGACGGTGTGCACGACGGCACAGGCGATGGTGAGACGGGGGAGCCAGCGGGCGGGCGTGTTCACGACGGTCCTCCTAGGCGGCCCGCGCGCCGGCGCGGGCCATGCCGCCGACCACCAGAAGGTGGAAGGGACGGATCAGGTTGAAATAGAGGGACCCGAGCCGGCGGTGGTACCTCACCACGCTGATCAGGTCGAACCGGGTGGGGTCGCCATCGGACGCCGCCACGATGGCCAGATGCGCGGTCAGGTGCCGGTCGGCGGTCTCCAACAGCAGGTACCGGTCCTCCACGGCCTCGGTGACGGTGAAGAAGTGCACCTTGGCACCCGGGGTGAACGGCAGGTTCTCGGGTGTCAGCCGCTGGTCGAGTCGGCCCGCCGGGTCGAGGCGCAGGACGCGGGCCGCCGCGTCCCGCACCTTGAACAGGCCGGTCAGCCAGGCCGGTCGCATGTCCAGCGCCCCGGCGGCGAACTGCCGCAGAGTGCCGTCCGCCGTGGCGGTCTTGACGTCGACATGATCGGCGTCCCGGAGTATCGACCGCAGTTCGGGCACGTCAGGTCTGGTCCGCATCGGCTCCTCCTTGCCTGGTCGCGAGCCGGATGGAGAGTCGGTAGAGATCCTTGAGCTCCTCGGCCGACATCACGGGGACGATCTGCTCGGCCCCGATGGTGATCGCGTAGAGCAGCCGCGCCATCCGGTCCGCCTCCTCGGCGTCACCGCAGTGGGCCAGCCACAGGGAGCGCAGATAGGCCATCCGGGTGGCGTCGATCCGCTCCTGGACGTCTCTGACCTCCGGGTCCTGCAGCGCCCAGGCGCGGACGGCGATCTCCAGCCGGGGGTCCTCCTCGGCGTCCACCACGAGGGCCACCAGCCGGTCGAGCCGCACCAGCGGCGGCGCGGCCGGATCCCGCTCGACCTCGTCGATGAACCGCAGCGTGCACTCGGCCTCGAAGTGCCCCAGCAGCGCCGTCCGGTAGCCGCCCATGCCCCCGAAGTGGTGGTAGAACGACCCCTTGCTCAGCCCGAGTCGCCCGGTCAGCCGCTCGATGGTGAGCGCGGGAGCGCCCTCCGTCGCCAGGATCTCCAGACCGGCGTTCAGCCAGTCGTGTTTGCTCGCCATCCCCACACCATCCCATACCGTTTGGTATGGTAGCAGCGTACCAAACGGTATGGTCCGGTCTTCGGCTCGGGGGCGGTCGATCAGGGGTAGCCGGTGCGCCCGTCGAGGATCTCTCGCAGAATGTCGAGATGCCCGGCATGGCGGGCGGTCTCCTCGATCATGTGCGCGACCACCCACCGCGTCGTGGGATGGTCGCCGCGCTTCTCGTTCACCGAGGCGGCGTCCATCCCGAGGGACGCGACGATCTCGTCGGAACGGGTGCACTGGTGTCGGTAGTCATCCAGCAGGACGGCGAGCGGCGTGCCCGCGACCTTGAAGTCGCGGTCGCGGTCGTCGTCCGTCCAGGGGCCGCGGTCGGCCTCGCCGAGCATCACGTGCTCGAACCACGAGTGCTCCACCCAGCGCAGATGGCCGAGCACCCCGGCGACGGTCATCAGCGGCGAGGTCGGCAGCACCGCCCGGTGGGCGAGCGCCTCGTCCAGCCCGCCGCACTTCGTGACGACCACGGCGCGCTGCACGTTGAGGAAGCCGACGAGCACGGTCTGCTCGTCGGCCGCGGGCGGAGGGACGACGATGTCCATGCCTCTCCCGTCGGTGCCCGTCGCTTCCCGTCGTGGACGGTCGGGGACGTGCCCCGTGGGCCGCGGCCCTACACGAGCGTGTCGAGCTGGTCGGCCAGTTGACCGGCGGAGGGCCGGGTGCTCGGGTCGCCGAGGCACGAGCGGATCAGCTCCGCCAGCTTGGGCGGCAATTCGTCGGCGACCTTGGGCGGGCTGCTCAGCACCTTGCGCAACGTCATCAAAGGGTCGTGGACCGGCAGCCCCCCGTACAGGCCGGTGCCGCTGGCGGCGAACCAGTGCAGCGTCGCCCCGAGCGACCACACGTCGACGGCTGTCATCGTCTGCTCGCCCCGCAGCAGCGCCGGGTCGGTGAACTCCACCGACGGCAGCGCGCCCATGCCGGTGATCGTCACGCCGGGGGACAGCACCTGGGCCAGCCCGAGATCGGCCAGCTTGCCGCCGTCCTCGGTGAGCAGGATGTTGGACGGGTTGATGTCGCGGTGCACGATGCCCGCGTCGTGCAAGGACTGGGCTGCACGCGACGCGCAGGCCAGCGCCCGGTAGATCTCGGAGCGCTCACGCGGCCCGGCGGGCGCCGCCAACGAGCCTCCCGGCAGATACTCCATCGAGTAGTAGAAGACCCCCGCCTGCTGGCCGGCGTCGTACAGCGTCACCAGGTGCGGCGAGCGCACGGCGGCGAAGGCCTTCAGCTCCCGGGTGGCCCGGCGGAAGGCGTCCTCGCCCGTCCCCCCGACCACCTTGACGGTGACGAATTCGGCCTCCACCGGCAATCGATCGGGCCTATGGGCGAGGAAGAACTCCCCGTGATTGCCCTGCCCCAGCGACCGGATGAAGTCGTAGTCCGCGATCCCCTGCATCAGGTTTCCTTTCCAGCCGTCGGAGCGACGCGGCGCTCCGACGGGTCGACCAGGGCGACCCGCCGACCGGCGGCGCGCCGGACGGCGTCCTGCCCGGGGGCGGTCGGGGTGATGACGATGACGTCGGGTTCGGCGCCGGCCACCAGCGCGGGCAACTCGGCGGCGACGTCGGCGGAGAACCGGCTGACCACCCGGACCGGCAGGTCGTCGGTGCGGATGGCGGCGGCGAGCGCCTCCAGCCCGCCCATCGTCCCCGCCATGTCGGCCAGTTCGGCGGACAGCCCCAGCCCGACCTCGAGCCGTTCGTGCGGATAGGGCTGCAGGTGCACCAGCATCACCTCGGCCGCGTCCGACCCGGCCGCCTGCTCGCGCGCCAGCTCGGCCAGCCCCGCGGTGTCGCCCGGATCCTCGACGACCACCAGCACCCGGTGGTCGACGTGGGGGCCGAGGGCCGCCCGCTGCGCCTCGGCCAGGTCGCGGGCGACCTGCCGGGCCGGGTAGACCCACGACAGCAGCGGACCGGTCATGGCGGTGGTGACCAGGGCCATCACCACCATGAGGGAGTACAGCTCGGTGTCGAGCACGCCCTTCTGGAGCCCGACGCTGAGGATGACGATCTCGGTGAGGCCCCGGGTGTTGATCAGGGCCGCCAGCGCCGCCGCCTGCCGGGTCGGGACCCGGAGCAGCCGGGCCGCCCCGTACGCGCCGGCGATCTTGCCGAACACCGCCGCGACCAGGATCACCGCCAGCACCCCGAGGCTGCCCAGGTCCAGCGTGGTCAGGTCCACCGACATTCCGGCGACCACGAAGAACATCGGCAGCAGCAACAGCACCGCGAGCTGCTCCAGCCGTTCCAGGATCTCGTGGTTGAGCCGCTCGGCGCCCTCGCGCGGCATCACCGCGCCGAACAGGAACGCCCCGAAGATGAAGTGGACGTGCATCCACTCGGTGGCCCACGCCGACGCGAACAGCCCGATGAGGACCAGCGCCAGCAGGTTGGGCGTCAGCCGGCCCGACCGTTCGTAGGAGGGCACCAGCCGCCGCAGCAGCGGCCGCACCACCAGGAACATGAGCACCGCGAACGGGACCGCGAGCGCCACGTGCCACTGGTCGGACCCGCCGGACCCGGCGATGGCCACGACCACCGCCAGGACCGTCCAGGCCAGCACGTCGATGACCGCCGCGCAGGCCAGCGCCAGGCCGCCGAGGCGGGTCCGGTGCATCTCGCGGTCGGTGAGGATCCGGGCCAGCACCGGGAACGCGGTCGCGGACATGGCCGCGCCGAAGAACAGGACGAACGCCAGCGTCTTGCCCTGGTCGTGGTCCTCGGCCAGCCAGAGCGCGATCAGGCAGCCGAGCCCGAACGGCAGCAGCGTCGAGCTGACCGACACGCTCGCCGCGATCCGGCCCTTGCCGCGCACCAGCTTCTGGTCGAGCTCCATGCCGACCACGAACATGAACAGCACCAGACCCACGTCGGCCAGGCCCTTGAGCACCGGCCGCAGATCCGCGGGGAACAGGTCCTTGCCGATCGCGTCGCCGAGCAGGGTCGGGCCGAGCAGGATGCCGGCCAGGATCTCCCCGATCACCGGGGGCTGGCCGATCAGTTTCGCGCCCATGCCCAGCAGTCGGGCCAGCGCGAGCACCACGACGATGTCGAGCAGCAGGATGTCTACGCGCATCAGTTCTTCCGGTTGGATTCGTATCGGAAACTGCGCGAGGCACCCAGCCGCACCATCGTGCCGGGGAAGATCTGGAACGGCTGATTGGCCGCGATCTGCTGGTACTCGCTCTCGCCCGGCGGCATCACGTACGTGCCGTTCACCGAGCCGAGGTCGACCAACTGCACGTCCCACTCGTGCAGCCGGATCTGCAGGTGCCGCCGCGACACCGACCCGCTCTGGTCGTCGACCCGGGCGGGCCGCGCCTTGCCGGAGGTCACCTCGGCGGCGCGTTCCGGGTCGCGGCCCATCACGTAGTCGGTGTCCAGCCGCAGCGCCATGCCGTCGTCGAGCACCAGCACGCCCAGCGGGGGGCGGGGACCGCGCCGGGGCACGATCGTCAACTGGCCCATGGCGATGCCGCAGATCCCGCAGTAGTGCGAGCGGGGGTCGTTGAAGTGACCGTTCTTGCAGTCGCCGCCCCACACCTCCGGGCGGGCGTTCGGCTCCGGCTCGATGCGGGTGGCCGGCGGCGGCGTCGGGGGAGCGGGCGCGTCGGGCGGCTGGATCAGCAGCACCGCCTCGAACGGCTGCGAACGGATGTCCTCGGGCGCCACGTCGCCGGGCGCCAGACGTCGATCGCCGGCCGGGTCGGGGACGGCGTGGTCGGAAAGCGGCACCACGCCCAGCGGGGTGGGCGCCTCCAGCGCCTCGGCCGCGGCGGGCCTCCGCTCCCGAACGGGCTCGGCGGGGGCCTCCGGACGGTGGTACGGGGCGGGCTGCGGACGCGCGGGCGGCCGGGGCGCGGCGGGCTGCCGGCGGTCGGCCGGACGGGGTGGCGCGGGCTGCGCCTGCGCCTGCGCGGGTCGCTCCTGCGCGGGTCGCTCCTGCGCGGGTCGCCCCTGCGCGGGCTGCCCCTGCGCGGGCTCCGCGGCCCGGGCGCGGCTCGGCGTCATCGGGTCGGCGAGCCATTCCAGGCCGCCGCCGGTCACGACGCCGGCGTCCAGCCGGCTGCGCGGATCGGCCTGCGCCGCGCCCGGCAGGCGCAGCTCGATCCGGCTCACCGGACCGGCCACGAAGCGATCCGTCCAGGTCAGTGCGGTACGACCGCCGAGCGTCACCTCGCCCTCGGCGCCCGCCACCGAGACCGTGGCGGCCCCGGAGACCAGCACCGCGGCGCCGCCGTCGGCCGGACCGGCCACGGCGCAGGACGCCATGTTGGTGGTGAGGGCCTCCGCCAGCACCCGGGCGACGCGACGCAGCAGCGCCCGCCCGGCGTCCGGGTCCTGGCCCGCGCCCTCGGCGGCCTGTCGCAGCGCCTCCAGCAGTTGGTCGACCACGTCGTCGCCGGCGTCGACGGCCAGCAGCAGGCCCGCCGCGTGCGCGACCAGCCCGCCCCCGGCCAGTGGCCGCACGATCGGACCCGCGGGGCCCGGCGGCCCCGCGGCACCGCGTGCGGGGGCCTGGGGCCCATGGTTGAGCTGGTTCATACGAGGCGTCCTCCCCGGAACCGCCAGCGGATGAAGGGCACGCGCATCGGCCCGTTGGCCACCAGCCAGATGACCACCCACACCACGAGGAAGTGCGTCCAGAACGTCGAGGCCGGCGGGCTCACCGCGGTGCCCGGCACCACGTCCAGCTCCAGCAGCCCCCACAGCAGCAGACCCTCGGGGATCAGGGTGATCAGCCCGAACAGCGTCGGCCAGTCCTTCTCCCAGCGGAACTGCATCAACAGGTGGTAGATGATCTCCCAGACGACGCCCAGCACCGCGACCGACGCGAGCACCACGAACCCCGTCTGGTAGCGGTCGGCCAGTTGGGCCGACCCGGCGCCGGGCAGGATCGGCACGATCAACGCGGTGACCACCAGGCCGACCGTGGCGAGCAGGAACAGCCGGGTCTGGATCCGGCCGAACAGCGTGGGCAGCACGGCGGACCTCCCTTCTCGGTCGGGGGTTCAGATGGCCTTGTTGCGGGCCCACTTCAGCCACTGCGAGGTGGAGCGCAGCGGCCCCAACTTCTTGCAGAAGCCGCGGCGGGCCAGGTCGTCGGCGATCTCCTGGGCGGCGATCTGCAGGCCCAGGAAGGTGTCCACCCCGGGGAAGTAGCCGCCGAGGGTCGCCGTGCCCGAGGCGTACAGCGCGCCGTCGCCGCTCGCGGTGCCCTTCACCTCGAAGTGCCGCTCGACCTCCAGCCGCCCCAGCGGGTTGCGGCCGGCGCCACTGTGCTTGAGCAGGTCGTCGAAGACGCGGTGCTCGGCGATGTCGGCCTCGAGACCGGTGCAGTCGATGATGAAGTCCGAGACGTACTGCTGCACCCGGCCCTCGTTGCTGCGGACGTGGCTGACCAGCCGGCCGTCGGGGCTGGGCTCGACCTTGTCGACCACGCCCTGGAACGCGTGGTACCAGTTCTCCTTGCGGCCCTTGGCCATCGCCGCTTCCCATTTGCGCCGCTTGGGGGTGTTGGTGCCGCCCATGTCCTTGTACAACTGCCGGCGCTCGTCGCCCTCCAGCTTGCGCATCTGGGCCTTGAGCTGGCCGCCCCACACGGACTTGGGGTAGTTGAAGCCCTGGTAGGCCCAGCCGTTGCCGCCGCGCCGGCGCATGAAGATGCTCGGCCCGTGCGACCCGGTGATGAACGTCCGGAAGATGTGCACGATCTGCGTCTGCAGGCCGAACTTCTCACGGTCGTCCATGAGCCGCTGGAGCACCCGGGAGGCCACGATGCCGCCGCCGCGCACGACCACGACGCCGGGGCGGGTCTTGAGGGTCTCGTAGACGTGCTCGTGCCGCTCGTAGGCGTTGACCACGTGGGTGTAGTCGTGGTGCCGCTCGCGGAAGTCCTGGAGGTCGGGCAGGAACTTCAAGCCCGGGTAGCCGATGGCCAGGTGGACGAACCGGGAGCGGAAGGCGACCCGGCGCGTCGCGCTCAGGCCCTCGGGCGGCGTGAGCACGGTGAAGTAGCCTCCGCCCACCCGGCGCCGCACCATCCGGACCTGCCCCTTGACGAGCATGTCGAAGTAGCTGATGCGCTTGGCCTCCCGCTCCAGATTCTGGAAGACGGTGCCGGCGCGCGGCGTCCAGTAGTCGTCGAAGATGGGCTCGGTGGCGACCTGGCGCAGGTGGCGCAGCGTCTTGTCGCGCCACGCCTCCTCCAGCGCGTAGGAGGGGAAGCCCCACAGGTTGTCGGGCCGCGACGAGGAGTCGGACCTGATCCGCTCCGGCCGGGGGATCTGCGAGACCCGGGTGAGGTACTCGTAGGTCTCCCAGGGCGTGCCGATGTTCGACAGCACCCGCAGGTTGGAGGTCGGCACGCCGTAGACCCGCAGGTAGTCCAGCGTGACGAACGAGCCGATGCCGCCGCCGACGGTGACGAAGGGGATGTCGTGCACCGGGATCCCCGCGGCCGCGACCTGCTCGTCGGTCCATTGGGAGGTCTGCAGGAGCTCGGGAGTCAGGTCGCCGCGAGTCGGTGGGCTGGAGCGCATATCGATTCCCTGGTCCGAGGTGTACGTCTACCGCGTTGGACGCCTAAACCCTAGATCCGGTTGGATTCATTTAGCGATAGGGCAGGGGTCCCGTCGGAGTTAGGACAGTGTCCCGTTGCGGCCAGGCAATCCCCGCATGTCGGGTCGTCAGTCCGGGGACTCGTCCTCGGCGCCGAAGATCATAGAGGAGATCTCGAGGTAGAGCTGCTCCGGGTACGGCATGTAGGTGACGTTCCGCAGCGCCTGCTTGTCGCCGGCGGACTCGATCTCGAACTCCCCGTAGCCGAGGATCCGGCCGATCGGGGAGCGGTCCAGCTTGATGTCCTCCACCTTGGCCAGCGGCATCATCGCCACCTTGCGGTTGAGCACCCCGCTGATCAGCATCACCCGGTGCTCGGTGACCAGGAAGAACTCGATCGACCAGGTCAGGACCTTCCACACCAGCCGCCCCACCACCAGCAGCCACGGGAACCACAGCAGCGGGAACCCCGTGTAGGTGTGCACCAGCGCCGACAGGATCAGCCCCGCCAACGTCTCGGCAGCCGCCTGCAGCAGCACCGCCGGATGCCGCCGCACCGCGATGACCTGGCCCTCGTAGGACATCAGGTACTTGTCCACGGTCCGCGAACCGGCGTCGCGGAAGACCATCATGTCCTGCACGTTCATCGGCGGCGTCCTCGTCGAGATCGGGCGTCCCACGCTAACGGGGCGTCCCGGCCCCTCGCGTCGCCTCGAGCGTACCGGCCGGACGCCCTTGTCTCCCGGCGTCGTCACCCCGCAGGATGGGCCTCATGGCCGTCGTGGAGGCACCCGGGGCGCGCGGCCCGCGGGTGGAGCTCACGCCCGATCTCACCGCCCGGCCGGTGTGGCGGCTGCTGGTCCGGGGCGTCGGGCTTTTCCTCCCCGAATGGCGGATGTCCCCGTCCGCCCTGCGCGTGGGCGCCCCCGCGGCGGTGGACCCTCCGGTGTACCTCGACCGCTCCGGATTCGGCCTGCACCTGCGGGCGCGGGGTCGTTCGCGGGAGTTGGCGCCGGACCGCGAGATCTACGTGCGGGGACGCGACACCCAGACGTACGGCATCGTGATCGCCGGGCCCTCCGTCGTCGTCGGCACCCGCGTGGTCGACGGCGCGGCGCTCATCCGGTACGCGCGCCGCCTCGTGTTCGACGAGCTGTACGACTCCTCCGACAACCGGACGCTGCCCGCGGCGGTGCGCGCGGTGCGGTCGGTGGAGGGCGCGGTGCTGCTCGACCGGACCGCCGGGGTGGGGCTGTGCGCCGAGGTCGACCCGGTGAGCGGCGCGGTCGGCTGCCCGCTGGCCGTGCGGTTCGGCGGCGACGCGCCGAACGGGCACGTCCACGCCTACGTGGTGGGCAGCCGCCCGGCCCAGTCGGTGAGCTCCCAGACCTGATGGGAGGCCATCCGCCGCAGTCGCAGCGCGGCGGCGGACGGATCCCAGAACACCTCGTCGTTCTCCAGCTCCAACGACTGGGACGACGTCAGCACCGCGCACAGCAGTTCCTCGCGGGTGCGGACCGTCAGCAGGGGCCCGATCTGCGCCGTGCCGCCGCCGCTGTCGTACAGGGCGCGCATCAGACCCTTGAGCGCCGCCTCGTCCGACATCACCGGGCGGTCGGCCGGATGCGGGGCGCCCGCCACCCGCACGTCGGTGGGCAGCAGCGCGGCCGCGCCCAGGTCGCCGCCGGTCGAGATCAGCAGCTCGGTGAACGCTCCGGCCAGATCCTCCATGGAACGACCGGACAGGAAGTAGCGCCGGCGCTCGGGACCGCCGCCCTCGGCCCGCTCGACGGTGCGGAACCGCGTCGACAGCCGTACCGCGCCCAGGCAGCGTTCGTACATGTCCTCCATGACGTCCTGAACCTGTGGGTCGCGGGCCCAGAGCCGCCCCGGAACGGGTGAGGCGCCCTCGGAACGGCCGCCCCGCAGGGAGGACCTGAGCGCGTCGTCGAGCTCTCCGCCGGTGTAGCGCAGCAGATCGCCGACGACGTCCTCGACGTCCTCCAGCGTCCGGGTGAGGTCGCGCTGCAGCTTCTGGATCTCGGTGTCGTTGCGCTCCAGGTCGGCCAGCCGGACGAGCGCGGTGTCGATGCGCTCCCCGGCGTCGGGGGTGTCCGGGGCCGGCGCGGCCCGCACCGCGGTCTCCAGGTCGGTCAGCTTGCGCCGCAGCGCCGACAGGGTGACCCGCTGCTGCTCCAGGTCCTGCAGCCGGGACGCCTGGGTCTTGATGTACTCGTCGGCCTGCCGGAGCAGCCCGCCCAGCTCCTCGATCTGCCCGGTGTTGCGGCGCAGCCGGTCGTCCAGCCCCGGCAGCACCTCGCGCTTGACCCGCGACAGCTCGGCGGTGAGCTGCTCGCCCACCGTGACCAGCACGCCGTTCTGCTTGCCGACCTGCTCGCGCAACTCCTCGATGCGGTCGGCGAACGCCCTGGCCTGGTCCCGGCTCTGTTTGCCGAGGTACAGCTCCAGCCCTCCGACGATCAGGCACATCACGACCAGGACGACGGTCATCGGGCTCCTCGTCACGGGCGACCGGTCCCGGGACGGCGAACCGGATCGAACGGTGATGATCGCGACGATAACCTACGCATCTCTCGCCCGTGGGGCAGGTAACTGACCTGATAGAAACCCCTTACGGCCGGGCCGGCCCCTTCGTACTGTCGGTGTTCGAACATATAATCGAACACATGGACGACACGCGCACCACAGCCCGGCCCGGCGACCTTCCCCAGGCCGAGATCGCCGCGCTTGCCCTCTCGCTCGCCCACCTCGGCAACGGCCCCCAGGCGTCCGTCGCGCGCCGCGCCCTGCGCCACCTCACCGCCGACCTCGACACCGCCGACCCCGTCGTCACCGACACCCTCGCCACCCTCACCGCCCCCCTCGCCGAGACCACCGCCGACCGCGCCCGCGTGATCGCCGAGGCCATCACCGAACGCCGCGTGATCCGCCTCTGCTACGGCGACGCCCGCGCCAACGTGACCATCCGCGAGGTCGAGCCCGTCACCTGCCTGGTCCACCGCGACCAGTGGCACTTCATCGGCTGGTGCCGCCTCCGCCGAGGCGTCCGCGCCTTCCGCTTCGACCGCATCCTCGCCGTCGAGCCCACCGGCACCCCCGCCGCCCCCCGCCCCGTCGCCGGCTACCTCCCCTGGCGCCGCACCCCGACCCCCTGACCCCCTGACCCCCGGACGTCCTGGCCCCCGATCTGGCGGCCGCGGCGGGAACCCCCTGCTCGCCGCGGCCGCCCCTGCCCTCCCGACGCCGTCCTGCACCAACGCCAAGGCCCCGGCCGGACGCGGCCCGGCTCCGCTGGCCTGCGGCTCCATTCGTCGCGGCGGGGTCATGCGTGTCGGGCTGGGGCCGTCCCCCTGGCGCTCTTCGGCTTGCGCCATTGCCCGCCGGTCGTTGCGTCGGCGGGTCGGCTGGTTCTGGGTCGCGGCCCGTGTGATGGGGGCGGTCGACGTGGGTTGCGGGCGGGGGGGCCGGGCGGTGGGGTCTCGGGGCGCTGGGGTGGTCAGAGGAGGGCCGAGTAGGTGCCGCCGTCGATGGGGGTGGCGGTGCCGGTGACGAAGGAGGCGTGGTCGGAGCACAGGAAGGCGGCGTAGGCGCCGAAGGCGGCGGGGTCGCCGAGGCGGCGCATGGGGATCTGTTCGGCCGCCTGGGAGAGGTCGCCGTCGTGGAGGGCCTGCAGGCGGGGGGTCTCGTGGGAGCCGGGGAGCAGGGAGTTGACGGTGACGCCGTCCTCGGCGACCTCTAGGGCGAGGGTCTTGAGGAAGCCGGTGGCCCCCGCGCGGGCGGTGTTGGACAGGATGAGGCCGGGGATGGGCTGGCGTACCGCGATCGAGGTGATGGCCAGGACGCGGCCCCAGCCGCGTCGACGCATCGGGGGGACGGCGGCCTGGCACATGGCGACCACCGACAGCAGGTTGAGCTCCAGGGCCGGCAGGTAGGCGTCCAGGTCGGTGGAGGTGAAGTCGCCCGCCGGGGGGCCGCCGGCGTTGGTGACGAGGATGTCCACGCTGCCGAGGGCCTCTTGGGCGTGGTGGATGAAGCCGATCGCGCCATCGGGAGTGCTCACGTCCGCCTCGATCGCGTGGGCGTTCTCGCCCAGGGAGGCGGCGGCCCTGCGGAGTCGTTCCGGGTCCCGTCCGCAGATCGCCACGTGGACGCCCTCGGCGGCCAGTGCGCGGGCGGTGGCGAGGCCGAGGCCGCTGCTGGCGGCGGCGATGGCGGCACGGCGGCCTGAGAGTCCAAGGTCCATTCTCGGAAGTTACCCGGGCCGCGGGCGCGTGCCACCTGTGCCTTCGGTCGGCGTCCGCCGGGACGTGATCCCGCCTAGGTGAAGTCGACCGTGCGCGCGACACCCTCCGTCACGGCCTCCGAGAGCAGGCCGGTACGGGCGAACGCGGCGCGCTGGAGGGCCGCCCCGTTGCCGCGTCGCAGCAGTCGGCCGAGGAGGTCTTGTACGGCGTCCAGGTCGCCCGAGTCCTCCAGGGCCGGGCGTACGTGGTCGACCAGGTCCTTCACCACCGCCTCGGCCGGCGCCGGGCGTCCCGTCACCGGATGGACCAGGTCGTCGGTGAGGCCGGAGCGGCCCGCCCGCCACATCGCCATGCGGACCACCTCGGTGCGCACCGGGTCCGGGGGCCGGCCCTCCTCCCAGGCGCGGGCGGCCGTCTCGACCAGCGCGCGGGCCAGCGCCGCGACGAGGGCCGTGTCGTCGGCGACCAGGCACACGTCGCAGACCCGGATCTCCACGGTGGGGTAGCGACGGGACAGCCGGGCGTCGAAGTAGACCATCCCCTCGTCGAGGAGGGCCCCGGTCGCGATCATCTCCTGCACGGTGCGGTGGTAGGCGGCGGGCGTCCCGAACGGTCCCGTCGGGCCGCTGGACGGCCACCCGCCCCACACCTGCTGCCGCCAGCTCTCGTACCCGGTGTCGCGGCCCTGCCAGAACGGGGAGTTGGCGGTGAGGGCCAGCAGCGGCGGCAGCCAGGGCCGGATCCGGTCCAGCACCCCGACGCCCTCCTCCGGGGAGTCCACGTTCACGTGGACGTGGCAGCCGCAGATCAACTGCTCGTCGGCGGTGCGGGCGTACTCGTCGGCCATCTGCCGGTACCGGCTGGACGGGGTGATCGACGGGCGCACGGCCACCGGCGAGGTCGCCAGCGCGGCGATTTGCACACCCGCGCCCCGCGCGGCCTCGGCCGCGGCCCGCCGTCCCCGCCGCACCTGCTCGGCGAGATCGTCCAGTGAGGTGCACGGTCGGGTGCCGATCTCCAGTTGCTCGCGCTGGAGTTCGTGCTCCATCCCGCCCTCGGCGACCCCTCCGGGCAGGCCCGTGCCATGCTCGCCGGCGTACCGGAGCACGGCGCCCGACATCGCCCGAGGGGCCCCGCCGTCGGGGTCGACGAGCAGGAGTTCCTCTTCCACACCGAAGCTGCGCAGACCCATCCCCATGGTGTGCCCGAAATCGCCCCGAGTACGGGCAAACGGGGTGTCATCGCAGGTAAAGGCCATTCCCGGGACCGCCTCGAAGGCGTCCGGTCACCGGGTGGGGTCTCGGCGGACGGAGTCGAGGGCCAGGAGGGCCACATGGAGGGAGGTGCAGGAGTCGACGTCGTCGAGGTCGGTGCCGAGGACGCGCTCGATGCGGCGCAGCCGTTCGTAGAAGGCGGGGCGGGACAGATGGGCCTGCTGGGCGGCGACGGCCTTGTTGCGCCCGGCCTCCAGGTAGACGGTCAGGATGCGGGTGAGGTCGCCGCCGCGCTGGGCGTCGTGCTCCAAAAGGGCGCCCAGTTCGCGTTCCACGAAGGTCTGGAGGCGGGCGTCGTCGCGCAGCAGATGGAGAAGGCCGCGCAGGCGCAGATCGGGGAGGCGGTAGAAGAGGCGGTCGTCGGAGCCCCGGGAGGCCACGTCGGCGACCTGCTCGGCCTCCAGGAACGAGCGGCGGACGTCGCGGATGGACTCCACGACCGAGCCGGCGGCCATGACCGGGCCCTCGCCGCAGGCCGCGCGGACCCGTCGGGCGACCTCGTTCAGGGAGCGTTCGGCGTCGGCGCGGGCGGGCAGCGAGGCCAGCACGCCGACGCGCGCGCCGCCGCCGACACCGTGCGGGGTGCCCTCGTCGAGGACGCCGACGAGGGCGGGGAGGCGGGCGTCCCGGCAGGCGGCGGTGGCCGCCTCGGCCAGGGCGGCGAGCTCCTCGTGCGGCGGGACCCCAGAGAGGGGGCCCGCGCCCGCGCGGGGACGCAGCACCACTCCCAGCAGTCGACGTCCGGCCAGCGGCACGCCCAGCGCGCGGGCGCGGGCGGCGGCCTCTTGGGGATCGGTGTGGGCGTGCGCCAGGATGCTCGCGATGATCGTGCCGTGCGCCTGCCGTTCGAGGCTCTCGGCGTGCCGGTCCAGCAGCCGGGCCAGCGCCAGGGTGGTGGCGGCCCGTTCGACCAGCACGACGTCACGGGGCGAGGGCTCCCGACCGCTGACGATGATCAGCCGGCCCCAGTCCTCGTCACGGGCGCCGACAGCGGTGACCAGCCAGCCGGACGAGGGGTCGTAGGCGGTGCGCTCCTCGTGCCGCACCGCCCGGGACCGGGTCTCCCACATCGCCAGCAGCTCGGCCGGTTCGACGCCGGCGGTCTCGGCGGCCAGCACCTGATGGGACAGGTTCTCCAGCACCACGGGACACCCGGCCAGTGCGGCCACCTGACGGATCACCTCGCCGGGGGAGGCGCCCTCCACGGAGAGCCGCGTGAAGATCTCGTGGAGCTGCTCGGAGGCCCGCAGCTCCTGCAGTTGGGTTTCCAGGATGCGGGCGTGCACGGACTCGGTGATGTCGATGAAGACGGTCTCGCGGGCCAGCGCGATCACCGCGAGGCCGTGCTCCTCGGCGGCCTCCAGCAGCGCGGCGGGCGGTTCGCCGGCCCAGCGGCGGCCCATCTCGATCATCATCCCGCTGATGCCGACGCCGGCCAGCTCCGCCATGTACCGGCGCAGCCGCGAGGGCTCGTTGGGGAGCGCGATCCCGGTGGTGAGCACCAGTTCGCCGCCGTGCAGCAGGTGCGCGATGTCGGTGACCTCGGCGACGTGCACCCAGCGGACGCGCGCGTCGAGCCGGTCGGCGCCGGCGACCACCTTCGGCTGGCCCCGCCGGACCGGATCGAGCTGGAGCACGTCGGCGAGCGTGGGGAGCATCGTCACGATGGTATCGCAACAAAATGTCATTCTC
This sequence comes from Thermomonospora umbrina, assembly GCF_003386555.1. GTDB lineage: Bacteria > Actinomycetota > Actinomycetes > Streptosporangiales > Streptosporangiaceae > Thermomonospora > Thermomonospora umbrina. The sequence continues at coordinate 5,143,474 of NZ_QTTT01000001.1, forward strand.
CGGGCCCGATTCGCTTACACAGTGCAGGGGCGTAGGCTCGGCGGAGACGGACACCCGAGCACGAGGGGGGCGCGATGAGCCTGCTCGACGACGGGGCGGTGGCGGCGGAGCTGGCGGCCGCGCCCGGCTGGGAGCGCGACGGCGACGCCATCGTACGGACCGTGGAGCTGGCCGACTTCCGGGCGGCCATGGACTTCGTCAACCGGGTGGCCGGGCTGGCCGAGGCGGCCGACCACCATCCCGACATCACCATCCGGTGGAACAAGGTCACGCTGACCCTGTCGACCCACTCGGCGGGCGGCCTCACCCGCAAGGACTTCGATCTCGCACGGAGCATCGACGCGCGGTGAGCCGCGCCGGCCGCGACGCGACCCGACCCGACAGCGTGTCAAGGAAACCGCCGTACTACCGACACTGTGTCCGGTGGTGCCGGACCCTCGCCCCCTCCAGACTTGACGCATGTCGGACTTGCTTGCACGCCACCGCGCGGTCATGCCGGACTGGGTGGCCCTCTACTACGACCGGCCCATCGAGATCGTCGAAGGCCGGGGCAACCGGGTCACGGACGCCGACGGCACCACCTACCTCGACTTCTTCGCCGGCATCCTCACCAACATGATCGGCTACGACGTGCCGGAGGTGCGGGAGGCCGTCGAGCGCCGATTGGCGACCGGCGTCGTGCACACCTCCACGGCGTACCTGCTGCGCGGACAGGTGGAGCTGGCCGAGAAGATCGCCCGCCTGTCCGGCATCGAGGACGCCAAGGTCTTCTTCACCAACTCCGGCACCGAGGCCAACGAGACGGCGTTGCTGCTGGCCACCTACGCCCGCAAGTCCGACCAGGTGCTGGCCATGCGGCAGAGCTACCACGGCCGGTCGTTCGGCGCGCTCGGCGTGACCGGCAACCGGGCCTGGAAGAACAACTCCTACTCGCCGCTGAACGTGCACTTCCTGCACGGCGCCGACCGGCATCTGCCGCAGTTCGCCCGGCTGTCGGATCACGACTACATCAAGGTGTGCACCGAGGACCTGCGTCACGTGCTCGCCACCGCCACCGGCGGCGACGTGGCCGCGCTGATCGCCGAGCCGATCCAGGGCGTCGGCGGCTTCACGATGGCCCCGGACGGCCTGTTCGCCGCCTACCGGGAGGTCCTGGACGAGTACGGCGCGCTGTTCATCTCCGACGAGGTGCAGACCGGCTGGGGACGGACGGGGGAGACCTTCTTCGGCATCCAGGCCCACGGAGTGACACCGGACGTGATGACCTTCGCCAAGGGCCTCGGCAACGGCTTCGCGGTCGGCGGCGTCGTCGCCCGCGGGGACCTGATGGACGCGCTGCACGCGGTGGGCCTGTCGACCTTCGGCGGCAACCCGATCTCCATGGCCGCCGCCAACGCCACCCTGGACTACGTCCTCGACCACGACCTCCAGGCCAACGCGGCCCGCACGGGCGCGATCGTCATGGACGGGCTGCGGGAGGCCGCCGGGCGGCTGCCGGTCGTGGGCGAGGTGCGCGGCAAGGGCCTGATGTTCGCGATCGAGCTGGTGGATCCGGGGACCGGGGAGCCGGCCCCCGCCCTGGCCGGGGTGATGATGGAGGAGACCAGGAGGCGCGGTCTGCTGGCGGGCAAGGGCGGTCTGTACGGCAACGTCATCCGGATGGCCCCGCCCCTCACGCTGACCGAGGCCGAGGCCAAGGAGGGCCTGGGCATCCTGATCGACTCCATGGAAGCGACGAACGAGGCGAGCGAGTGAACGCTGTGAACGGCAAGCACCTTCGGCACTGGATCAACGGCAAGCCCCACGACGGCCCGGCCGAACGCCGAGGCGACGTCTACGACCCGGCCACCGGCCGCGTCTCCGGCACGGTCGACTTCGCCGGCCCGACGGAGGTGGAGGCCGCCGTCGCCGCCGCGCGGGACGCCTTCCCGGCGTGGCGGGACGCCTCGCTGTCCAAGCGGGCCGGCGTGCTGTTCCGGTTCCGCGAACTGCTGACCCGGCACCGGGACGAGATCGCCCGGCTGATCAGCGCCGAGCACGGCAAGGTGGTGTCCGACGCGGCGGGGGAGGTGGCCCGGGGCCTGGAGGTCGTGGAGTTCGCCTGCGGGATCCCGCACCTGCTCAAGGGCGGCTTCTCCGAGAACGTCTCGACCCGGGTGGACGCCTACTCGATCCTGCAGCCGCTGGGCGTGGTGGCGGGGATCACCCCGTTCAACTTCCCGGCCATGGTGCCGATGTGGATGTTCCCGGTGGCCATCGCCTGCGGCAACACGTTCATCCTGAAGCCGTCGGAGAAGGACCCGTCGGCCTCGATCCGGATCGCCGAGCTGTGGGCCGAGGCGGGGCTGCCGGACGGGGTGTTCAACGTGGTCCACGGCGACAAGGTCGCGGTGGACGGGCTGCTGGAGCACCCGGACGTCAAGGCGGTCAGCTTCGTGGGCTCGACCCCGATCGCCCGGTACATCTATGAGACGGCCGCCCGCAACGGCAAGCGGGTGCAGGCCCTCGGCGGGGCCAAGAACCACATGGTGGTGCTGCCGGACGCCGACCTCGACCTGGCGGCGGACGCGGCGGTGTCGGCCGGCTTCGGCTCGGCGGGCGAGCGTTGCATGGCCATCTCGGTGCTGGTCGCGGTGGACCCGGTGGGCGACGCGCTGATGGACAAGATCGCCGAGCGGGTGGCGCGGCTGCGGATCGGCCCCGGCCACGACCCGCGTTCGGAGATGGGCCCGCTGGTGACCGGGCCCCACCGCGACAAGGTCGCCTCGTACATCGACGGCGGTCGCGCGCAGGGCGCCACGGTGGCGATCGACGGTCGCGCCACACCCGTCAACGGCGGGGAGGACGCCGAGGAGTACCGCGACGGGTTCTGGCTCGGCCCCACGGTGCTCGACCACGTCACCGCGGAGATGGACGCCTACCGGGACGAGATCTTCGGCCCGGTGCTGTCGGTGGTGCGGGTCTCCTCCTACGACGAGGCCATGAGGCTGCTCGCGGACAACCCGTACGGCAACGGGACCGCGATCTTCACCAACGACGGCGGCGCGGCCCGTCGCTTCCAGAACGAGGTGGAGGTCGGCATGGTCGGCATCAACGTGCCGATCCCGGTGCCGATGGCGTACTACTCGTTCGGCGGCTGGAAGGCGTCGCTGTTCGGCGACAGCCACGCCCACGGGATGGAGGGCGTGCACTTCTACACCCGCACCAAGGCGGTCACCGCCCGCTGGCTGGACCCGAGTCACGGCGGCGTCGAGCTCGGCTTCCCGACCAACGGCTGAGCCCGTCTCGGCGACCTCGATCCCGCCGGACGTCGGACCCCGACTCCGGCGGGATCCCCGTGTCATCCGGCCTCCCGGAGCCGGTCTCGGTCAATGCCGCCAAAATGGGGCAAATCGCCCTTCGAGGGGGGCTGTGACCCGGGGGCGAGGGGACCGCGACCGGGGAGAACCCGCAGGTCCCCGGCCCGGGGATTTCCATCGCGGGTAGGTTTTCGTCGTCGCTTTCCCACATGACCCTTCAGACAAATAATAGTCACACCCATTGACCGTATCTGTGTGGTGCGACACACTCGAAACCGACTCAATTCAGGGAGTGCGCATAAACAAAGGCCGGGACCGGGGAGTCGGGTCAAGGTCGCAGTTCCGGTCTCGCCGACCACACGCAGGGAGTCACCCGTGCCCAGGGACCATGGCGTACCCGCCGACGATCACGCAGCCGAGGTCGAGGCGCTGAACCGGCGCTATCCCCGGTGGACCATCTGGTTCGGGCTCTTCACCCGCAGTTGGTGGGCGCTCCCGCCGCGCGAGCAGGGGCTCGGCGGCTTCGTCGAGGCCGAGACGCCCCAGCGCCTGGTCGCCCGGATCGAGAACCACCGGTCCGGCGCCGTGATCGCCGAGGTCCGCAGGTCGGCGGCCCCGCCGCGCCCGCCCGTCCCCGCGCAGCCCCCGCACCCCGGCACCGGTCCCGTCCCGACGCCCGCCCGGTACGGCACCCGACCCGATCCCCGACCCGACTCCCGGCACGATGTGCGGCGTCCCTCGAATCTCCTCCGGCTCGAGGCAGACACCCCGCCGCCCGCGCGCCGGGTGCCGGCGGTCGCGTGGCCGGGCGGCCCTGCAAGGTGAACCGCTGTCCCCCGCCCGGCCACGCACCGCCGGTCATCCCCCCGACCGGCTGCGGAATCCGTCATCGGAGCCCTTGATCCGGCCGTTCCCTTTTCGGTCGGATGGGTCGTCGAGAATGCCGACTCCCGCTGAAGACAAAGGGCGCGTCACCGGTCGCCGTGGATCCGAACGAGGAATTCTTCCCGCGCCGACGAACGGATCGTGCGGTCCCGCCGCGCCGCCGTGGCCGCGCGCCCGGCCTCCGAGTGCCGGGGCACCCGGGTACGCTGCCACGATGAACACCGGGCGCCCGCCCGGTCGGGGATGACGCCGTCCCGGCGGAGCGCACCGCGGCCGTTCGCCGACGGCGACCCGGGACGGTCCGGCGGAGGTTGTGGGAGAGGTATGGAGCAGTCTGGTCCCGTGGGCCGAGCCACCCGGGCGTTGACCGGGGCGACCCGGTCGCTGCGCGGACTGGGCGTCCGCCACCGCGCCGCCGCCGCCCTGGCGGTGCTCACCGTGCTGGCGCTGATCGTCGTGGCCGCCGGACGTGACGGCGACGGCCCGCCGGTCGGCACGGTACGGGCCGCCCAGTCGCTCGGCCCGGGGGAGGGCGCGCTCAGCCTGGTGACCTGGCCGGGGCTGGTCGAGAACGGCTCCACCGACCCGCGCGTCAACTGGGTGACCCCCTTCGAGGAGCGCACGAACTGCAAGGTCACGATCAGACCGGTCTCCACCGCCGAGGAGATGGTGGAGCTGATGTCCGACCCGGACCGGCGCTACGACGGCGTCTCCGCGCCCCCGGAGGTCGCGGGTCGGCTGATCGAGACGGGCCAGGCGGCCCCCGTCAACCCCGACCTGGTGGAGGGGTACAAGCAGCTCGAGTCCCGGCTGCGGTCCCTCCTCAAGCAGGACGACACCGTCTACGGGGTGCCGTACGTGTGGGGCTCGAACCTGCTGATGTACGACCAGCGCTCCGTGCGCCCCGCCCCCACGGGGTGGTCGGCGCTGTTCGACCCGGACGAGGCCGCCCGGTACCGCGGCAAGCTGATCATGCGGGACACCCCGCTGGCCCTCGCCGAGGCCGCGCTGTACCTGCGGTCCGAGAAGAAGTCGCTGGACATCACCGACCCGTACGCGCTGACCCCCGAGCAGCTCGACGCCGCCGCCGACGTGGTGCGCGACCAGCGGGCGAACGTCACGACCCTCTGGTCCCAGCCCGCCGAGGCGGTCAGCGCCTTCGCCGGGGGAGAGGCCGTCATGGGCCAGGTCTGGTCCTACCACCTGGACGTGCTGACCCGGGCGGACCGCCCGGTCGCGGGCATCGTGCCGGAGGAGGGTGTGACCGGCTGGGCGAACTCGTGGCTGATGGGCTCCCGCGTGCAGCACCCCAACTGCATGTACCAGTGGATGAAGTGGGCGTCCTCACCGGACGTGCAGCAGCAGGTGGCCGAGTGGGCCGGAGTGGCGCCCGCCAACCCGGAGACGTGCGAGTCGGACCTGTTGAAGGCGTCCTTCTGCGCCGCCCACCGGGTCGGCGACGGCTCGTACCTCAAGAAGGTGATCTTCGCCCGGTCGCCCAGCAAGGACTGCGGCGAGGGCCGGCGCGAGTGCACCGACTACGCCGAGTGGACCAGGGCCTGGCAGGAGGCGCGGGGCCTCACCGGCGGCTGACCCCCGCATCTCGGGCGCGGACATGAGAGGGCGCGTCCGGCCGCCCCCTGCCGAACGCGCCCTCCCCAACGCCGGGTGTTCTGGGTAACCCCCCGAAAACCCAGAACACCCTTCCTGGTGGAGCGAATCAGCGGTACTTCACCGCCGTCTCCGGAGCCGGTCCGCCATCGGCGGAACGGCCCCCTGCGCCGGATCGACCCGACGGGGCTCCGGCAGGGCGGGTGCGCAGTCGGCGCACGCGAACACCCCTGAGCCGTTCGGCAGGCAGCCGACGCGCACGTGCGGGCGTGGCCACCGCTTGTGGCAGACGACGCAGGCGTCGCCCTCACGCTGCACGGCGCTCAGCGCGCCGGGGTCGAGAACGTACTCGCCCGTACGGCCCATTGCTCACCCCCCGTGAGGCGGGACCGGCTTATCGTGCTTCCTTTATAGGTGCTCGGCCGTGTACCCGCCGTTATGAAGCCTCCAAGTCGCGGCAAAAACCCCGGTCCGGCGTGAACCCGGAGGCCGTGTCGTGACCCCGCCCCGGGTCGCCGTCCGGTAAGGGGCGCGCGACCCGGCCGGACTTGCCGTTCTTTGCCGATTCGGTGGTGTTGCCCGTTACGGGATCCGGTGAGGAACCCGTGGTCCGACCGAACGGAGGACCGATGATCGAGCAATGGGGTCGTGCCTGGTGGATGCTCGCGCTGCGCGGCGCGGTGGCGATCCTGTTCGGCCTGCTGGCGTGGATCTGGCCGGGCATCACCGTGTGGGCGCTGGTGCTGCTGTTCGGGATCTACGCCCTGGCGGACGGGGTCCTGGCCCTGGTCGCGGCGTTCCGCGGCGCGTCCGGGTCCTCGCGGGGGTGGCTGGTGGTCGCCGGCGTCGCCGGCATCGTCGCCGGCGTGGTGGCGTTCGCCTGGCCCGGGGTGACCGCGCTGGCGCTGCTGATGCTGATCGCGGCCTGGGCGGTGGTCACCGGGGTCTTCGAGATCGTGGCGGCCCTGTCGCTGCGCCGGGAGATCGAGGGCGAGTGGTGGTATGTGGCGGGCGGCGCGCTGTCGGTGCTGTTCGGGTTCCTGCTGTTCCTCTGGCCGGTCGGCGGGGCGCTCGCGGTGGTGTGGCTGATCGGCCTGTTCTCGATCCTGTTCGGGATCGCGCTGGTCGCCGCGGCGTTCCGGGTCAAGCGCCTGGCCGGCTTCGCCCGACGGGGCGCCGGGCCGGAGGATCGGCCGGGAGGCACGGCCGCCGCTCACTCCTGACCGCTGCGCGGATCGCGCCCGTCGCCGCATCGCCGGGGGTCACTCCTTGAGGTGCTTCTCGAAGCAGAGGCTGAGGACGTTGCCCACGTAGGAGCCGAACGCCGGGATCCGACGGTAGCCGCTGGACTGGTAGAGGGCGATGGACTCGGGCTGCAGGTCGCCGGTCTCCAACCGGAGGGTGCGGACGCCCTTGGCGACGGCCTTCGCCTCCAGGGCGTCGAGCAGGTTGCGGGAGATGCCCTGCCCGCGGTGGGCGGGACGCACGTACATGCGGGTGACCTCGGCGACCCGGGGCTCCAGCGGTTTGAGGCCGGCGCATCCCACCGGCTCGCGGTCGATGCGGGCCACCACGAACTCCACCTGCGGGTCGATGCCCTTGGGGGCCTCGTCCGTGCCCGGGTAGCGGGCCTCCAGTTCGGTCTGCTGCTCGGCGCACAGCGCGATGACGGCGGGGTCGTAGGGGGTGGCCGGGCTGATGTCGACGATCACGGTGATTCGCTTCACAAGCCCGAACGTACGTCCGGCTTGTTAGCCGGGTGTTAACGGAGCATGACCGCGGGGTCAGGGTCGGGGCCGCCCCACGGGGGTCCCGTGGGGCGGCCGTGCCCGGCTAGGCCACCTGGGCCTGCCGGTAGAGGGCCTGCTCGGAGCTTCCGAAGTACGGCCCGAACATCACGTTCGGCAGGAACCGGTAGCCGAAGCTGTTCACCGAGGCCACGGTGCCGAGGCCGGTCTTCTCGTCGAAGGTCTGGAACCACGGACCGCCGCTGGAGCCGCCGGTCATGTTGCAGTGCATGCCCATCGCCTGGGTGCCCAGGATGTCGTCGAAGACCCGGCCGCTGCAGTAGATGAGCCGCTCCCCGTTGTAGGGCGCCGCCGCCGGGTAGCCGAAGGCGTACATGTTCGCCCCGCGCGGCTGGTTGAACGCCAGGCCCTGGCCGCCGACCGTGTCCGTGAGCGTCTTGCCGTTCTGGTTGTTGACCACGGCGGCGCCCATGTCGTGGTTGATGTCCTCGGCGGAGTCCCACTGGGCGGTGGACAGGATCTGGCGGGCCGTCCACGTGCCGTGCGGGCGCTTGCCGTTGTCGTACCCGGGGACGAACACCCAGTTGGTGTGCCAGTTGCCGTCCATCTTGACGCAGTGCCCGGCGGTGATCACGGTGCTCTTGTTGCCGCTGGTCACCGCGTTGCCCGAGCACGACGCGTCACGGCCCTTGTGGGTGAAGAACACGCGGCCGGCCGTCTGGACGACCGCGCCGGCGCCCGTCCAGGGGCCGCCGCCGTTGGGCAGCGCCGACGGGGTCGCCAGCCGCGGCGTGGGCCCCGAACCGCCGGTCAGGCCCAGCGTGTACGTCAGCGGGGCCGCCGACTTCATGCGGGCCTCGCTCCAGTACCTGAGCACCCGCTGCTGCTCCGTGGGGGAGACCGCCTGGTTCCGCATTCCGGGCCGGGGCTCGGCCGGGTCGTCCGCGAGCGCGGAGGACGGGGCCGGCAGCGCCAGCAACGCGGTGCCGGCGGCGATCACCAGCGTCCGGATGGATCGCTTCATACGTCGTTACCACCTTCCGCGGCCGGTGCTCCCGGCCGCATCGCCGTACGGACTGCCTGCCGCCGATTCCCGCGCCAGGTTCCTGGCACGGCAGGCCCCGAAACCGGCGGACACGTTCCGGAGTCAGAAAGTTACTGCCCGAACATGATCCGCGCAGACCAATCCAGGGGGAAGCCTGTGCGAGACGGCGGAGGTTTCCGGCGCACCGCCCGATTACCGGCGCGGGGTGCGGAGGGCCGCGGCGCGCCGGGGAGAATGGCCGCATGACGACCGCCTCCTCACTGAACGCGTCCGGCCCCCCCGACGGGCACGGCCGGCGCGACGTCGTGCTGCTGGGCTCCACCGGGTCGATCGGGACCCAGGCCCTCGACGTGATCCGTCGCGACCCGGACCGGTTCCGGGTGACCGGGCTGGCCGCCGGCGGCGGGCGGGTGGACCTGCTGGCCGCGCAGGCGCTGGAGTTCCGCCCGGAGGTGGTCGCGGTGGCGCGGGCCTCGGCGGCCCAGGACCTCCAGCTCGCCTTCTACGCCGAGGCGAGCAGGCACGGCTACAGCTCGGGCGAGTACCCGATCCCCAAGATCGTGGCCGGTCCCGAGGCGGTGGCCGAGGTGGCGGCGTGGCCCTGCGACACCGTCCTCAACGGGGTGACCGGCGCGCTCGGGCTGGCGTCCACGCTGGCCGCCCTGGACGCCGGGCGCACGCTGGCGCTGGCCAACAAGGAGTCGCTGATCGTCGGCGGCCCGCTGGTGAAGGAGCGGGCGGCGCCCGGCCAGATCGTCCCGGTGGACTCCGAGCACTCGGCGCTCGCCCAGTGCCTGCCGGGCTGGCGGTACGGGGACGACGAGGCGACCCGGCGGGTGCGCAGGCTGGTGCTGACCGCCAGCGGGGGGCCGTTCCGGGGCCGCTCCCGCGCCGAGCTGGCGGCCGTGACGCCCGAGCAGGCGCTCGCGCACCCGACCTGGGACATGGGGCCGGTGGTCACCATCAACTCGGCCACGCTGGTCAACAAGGGCCTGGAGGTCATCGAGGCGCACCTGCTGTTCGACCTGCCGTTCGAGCGGATCGAGGTGATGGTGCACCCGCAGTCGGTGATCCACTCGATGGTGGAGTACGTCGACGGCTCCACCCTCGCGCAGGCGAGCCCGCCCGACATGCGGCTGCCGATCGCGCTGTCGTTGGCGTGGCCGGACCGCCTCGGCGACGTCGCGCCCGGCGTCGACTGGACGCGGGCGCACACCTGGGAGCTGTTCCCGCTGGACGACGAGGCGTTCCCGGCGGTGGCGCTGGCCCGGCACGTCGGGGGGCTCGGCGGCACCGCGCCCGCCGTCTACAACGCCGCCAACGAGGAGTGCGTGGAGGCGTTCCGCACGGGTCGGTTGCCGTTCACCGGGATAGTCGACACGGTCGCGCGGGTAGTCGATGAGCACGACGTGGCCGCCTCGGGCGTCACGCTCGACGATGTCCTCGCCGCCGACGCCTGGGCCAGGACGCGCGCCCGCGAACTGACCTGACCCGCCGGGGGAGAGGAGGCCGGTTTGGCCTATCTCCTCGGCGTGGTGCTGTTCGTCGCCGCACTGGTGGCGTCGGTGATGCTGCACGAGGCGGGCCACCTCATCACCGCCAAGCGGTTCGGGATGAAGGCCACCCAGTTCTTCGTCGGGTTCGGCCCCACCCTGTGGTCGCGGCGGCGCGGCGAGACCGAGTACGGCGTCAAGGCGATCCTGCTCGGCGGCTATGTGCGCATCGTCGGCTACACCACCCTGGAGGAGATCGCCGAGGAGGACCGGGAGCGGGCCTTCTACCGGCAGCCGGCCGGCCGCCGCGCCGTGGTGATCGTCGGGGGCGTGGTGATGAACCTCCTCACGGCGTTCCTGCTCCTCGTGCTGTTGGCCGCCGCCGTCGGGATCCGCGAGCCCGGCGCCGCGACCACGACCGTCGAGGAGGTCGGGGCGTGCGTCCCGCGCACGCTGGAGGCCGGGTGCGGGAAGGGCGACCCGCCGTCCCCGGCCCGACGCGCCGGGCTCTCCGCGGGCGACCGGGTGGTCTCGTTCGCCGGAACGCCCGTCGCCGACTGGGAGGGCCTGCGGGAGGCGATCCGCGATTCCCGGCCCGGGCGGACGGTCCCCGTGGTCGTCGACCGGGACGGCCGACGGCGGACCCTCCGGGTCCGGCTCGCCGAGGTGGACGGGGCGCCGTTCCTCGGGATGACCGCGCGGATCGTCGGTGAGGGCTATGACCGGCTGGGGCCCGGCGACGCGGTGGTCTTCGCCGTCGAGGGCATCGGACGGACGCTGGCGGCGATCGGGGAGGCGCTGGCGGACCTGCCGGGCGCGGTGCCCCGACTGTTCACCCCGGAGCGCGGCGAGACGCCCGGCGGGCAGGTCGGCAGCGTGGTCGGGGCCGGCCAGGCGTCCGGGGAGATCTTCTCCGCCGACTCCTCCTGGCGGGACAAGGCGGCGCTGTTCCTGTCCCTGGTGATCTCCATCAACATCTTCCTGGGCGCGCTGAACGTGCTGCCGCTGCTCCCGCTGGACGGCGGTCATCTGGCGGTGCTCGGCTACGAACGGGCGCGGGCCCGGCGGGCGCGCCGCCGCGGCCGTCCCGACCCGGGGCCGGTGGACATCACCCGGCTGATGCCGATCACCTATCTGGTCGTCCTGCTGCTGGCGGTGCTGGGCCTGCTGCTGATCATGGCGGACGTGCTGAATCCACTCGGGGTATCCCCTTAGTCACGGTGAGCCATCTTCTCCCGTTTCATTCGTCTACGGCGCTTAGGCTTGGTTCCGACGGAATCAGTCCGCGCCCCTGCAGCTTGAGAAGAGAGCGATGAGCGTTCAGATCGGAATGCCCGCAGTTCGTGCCCAGACCCCCACGGTCGCCGCCCGCCGTCGATCGCGGCAGGTGATGGTGGGGTCGGTGCCGGTCGGCGGCGACGCGCCCGTCTCGGTCCAGTCGATGACGACCACGCTGACCTCCGATGTCAACGCGACGCTCCAGCAGATCGCGGAGCTGACGGCCTCCGGGTGCCAGATCGTGCGGGTCGCGGTGCCGTCCCAGGACGACGCGGACGCGCTGCCGCAGATCGCCCGCAAGTCGCAGATCCCGGTGATCGCCGACATCCACTTCCAGCCCAAGTACGTGTTCGCGGCGATCGAGGCCGGCTGCGCGGCGGTGCGGGTCAACCCGGGCAACATCAAGAGGTTCGACGACAAGGTCGGCGAGATCGCCCGCGCGGCCAAGGACGCCGGGACCCCCATCCGGATCGGGGTCAACGCCGGCTCGCTCGACAAGCGGCTGCTGGCCAAGTACGGGCGGCCCACCCCCGAGGCGCTGGTGGAGTCGGCGCTGTGGGAGTGCTCGCTGTTCGAGGAGCACGACTTCCGCGACATCAAGATCTCCGTCAAGCACAACGACCCGGTCGTGATGATCGAGGCCTACCGGCAGCTCGCCGCGCGGTGCGACTATCCGCTGCACCTGGGCGTGACCGAGGCCGGGCCCGCGTTCCAGGGCACGATCAAGTCGGCGGTGGCGTTCGGGGCCCTGCTCAGCGAGGGCATCGGCGACACCATCCGGGTCTCGCTGTCGGCCCCGCCGGTCGAGGAGGTCAAGGTCGGCGCGGCGATCCTGGAGGCGCTGGGGCTGCGCGAGCGCGGTCTGGAGATCGTCTCCTGCCCGTCGTGCGGTCGGGCCCAGGTGGACGTGTACACGCTGGCCGAGGAGGTCACCGCCGGGCTCAAGGGCTTCCCGGTGCCGCTGCGGGTCGCCGTGATGGGCTGCGTGGTGAACGGCCCGGGCGAGGCGCGCGAGGCCGACCTGGGCGTGGCCTCCGGCAACGGCAAGGGCCAGATCTTCGTCAAGGGCGAGGTCGTCAAGACCGTTCCGGAGTCGCAGATCGTGGAGACGCTGATCGAGGAGGCGATGCGGATCGCCGAGGAGATGGGTGTCGAGGTCGACCCCGAGGGCGGGGACGGCGCGGCGCAGGTGGTCGTCTCCTGACCGTTCGACCGACCAGGGCTCCGGCGATCCGCCGGGGCCCTTTTCGTCGGCCCGGCGCCCATCACGATTCGGCAACCAGTCGACTCAGGCCCTCCCGTCATATCGGCCTATAACAGGACCATTTCCCCCGAATGTCACCAGCGGGACTCCTGGGAGAGTCCTGCGGACTAGGGGGTTTCGTAAAGAAACTCATTGCCCTCGCGGCGACCGTCGCGACGGGGCTCGCCCTGACACCCGCGGGTCCGGCCGCGGCGGCCCCACCGACGACGGCGGCCCGTGCGCCGGCCGGCATCGACTGGAAGCCCTGTCCGGACACCGATCCGGTCCTCGGCGGCCTGCTCAAGGGCCTCGAGTGCGGAACGCTCGCCGTACCGCTCGACCACTCCAGGCCCCACGGCAAGAAGATCGAACTCGCTCTCACCCGGGCCCGGCACACCTCGCCGGCCGGCGCGTACCAGGGCGTCGTGCTCCTCAACCGGGGCGGCCCCGGCGGCTTCGGACGAGACCTGCCGACCCGCTTCGCCACCGGCGGCAACGGACTGCCCAACGCGGTGGGCTCCACCTACGACTGGATCGGCTTCGACCCGCGCGGCGTGGCGGGCAGCGAGCCGAAGATCGCCTGCGACCCCAGCTACCTGTACCCGGGTCGGGCTCGGCCCGACTTCGTGCCGCGCACCGCCGCCCAGGAGCGCGTCTGGATCCGCAAGGCGCAGCGGTACGCCGCCGACTGCGGCCGTCGGTACGGCGACACCCTCCGGCACATCAACACCGAGAACGTGGCCCGCGACATGGACGCCATCCGCCGGGCCCTCGGCCAGTCGAGGATCAACTACTTCGGATACTCCTACGGCACGTACCTCGGGTCCGTTTACGCCTCGATGTTCCCCAAGCGCGTGCGACGCATGGTGCTCGACAGCGTGGTGCGCCCCAGCGGTGCCTGGTACGAGGCCAACCTCGACCAGAACGTGGCCTTCGAGAAGCGGGCCGACATCTTCTTCGCCTGGGTGGCCAAGTGGGACTCGGTCTACCACCTCGGCAAGACCCGCAAGGAGGTGGAGGCCGCCTACTACAAGGGCATGGCCAAGGTCAGGAAGGCCCCGATCGACGGCAAGATCGGCCCCGCCGAGTACAACGACGTCTTCGTGCCCGACGGCTACCGGAACTACACCTGGCCCGACCACGCCCAGGTGCTCGCCGACTGGGTGCTGCGGGGCGACGCCAACGGGCTGCGCGGGCAGTTCGGCGAGCCCGATTGGCTCGCCCAGAACAGTTTCGCCATCTACGCGGCCGTCGAGTGCCGGGACGCCTCCTGGCCTCGGAACTGGTCGCGCTGGCACGCCGACCACAGCCGTCAGTACCGCCAGGGCAACCGCTTCCTGACCTGGAACAACGCCTGGTTCAACGCCCCGTGCGCGTTCTGGCCGGTCAGGGGCGGCCCGGCGCAGCGCATCGGCGGCGGCAAGGGCGGCCCGAACATCCTGCTGGTGCAGCCGGAGAACGACGCCGCCACCCCGGTCGGCGGCGCCCACGAGGTGCACCGACTGTTCCCCTCCTCGCGGCTGGTGCTGGAGCGGGGCGGCAACAACCACGGGGCCTCGCTGTCGCCCAACGCGAACGCGTGCCTGAACGACATCGTCTCGCGCTACCTCGGCACCGGCGTCCGCCCGGCGTCCGCCAAGGGCGTCGACGCGGTCTGCCGGGCCATGCCCGCCCCGGACCCCACGAGGGCCGTCACCACGACGGCTCCGGTGGATCCGATCGCCCTGCCCGGTCTCCGCTGACGCCCCGCTCGTGACCAGAGGCCCCCGGTCGCCGGACCGGGGGCCTCGCAACATTCCCGGGTCCGGAGAGGTTTCCGGGAATTTGTCACGATTCGGCAACCGTCCCTTCAGCCCCTCTTGTCCCTTACATCCCGAACGACAGAATCTTCACCGGTTGTCGAACAGAGGAGAACTGTGAAGAGGCTCGTACTCGTCACGGCCGCGGTGTCGCTCGGGGCGGGACCGCTGTCCGCGGCCCCCGCGAACGCGGCCCCCGCGACCGCCTCCGCCGTGAAGTGGGGCAAGTGCGCGGTCAGCGGCCCGGACGACCCGATGACCAAGGCCCAGTGCGCCCAGGTCCCGGTGCCGCTCGACCACCGCCGGCCGAACGGCCGGAAGATCTCCATCGCGATCTCCCGGGTCAAGGCCACCGACCGGCGCAACTACCAGGGCGTCCTGCTGATCAACCCGGGCGGCCCCGGCGGCAGCGGCCTGGCCTTCTCGGCGGGCATGGCGCGCTGGCTCACCGCCGTCGGTCACCCGGAGACCGCCGCCCGCTACGACATCATCGGGTTCGACCCCCGCGGCGTCGGCTCCAGCAAGCCCGCCCTCACCTGCGACCCGAGCCACTTCAACCCGGTGCGCCCCGACTACCGCCCGGCCGACGCCGCCCAGGAGCGCGCCTGGCTGGCCAAGTCCAAGCGGTACGCCGACGCCTGCGCCCGGAAGTTCGGGTGGCTGCTGCCGCACATGCGGACCACCGACTCGGCCCGCGACATGGACGTCATCCGCCGCGCCCTCGGCCGGCCGAAGATCAGCTTCTACGGCTTCTCCTACGGCACGTACCTCGGCGCCACCTACGGCACGCTGTTCCCCAAGCGCGTCAAGCGGATGGTGCTCGACGGGAACGTGAACGCCAAGGAGGTCTGGTACCGGTCCCAGCTCTCCCAGAACGCCGCGTTCGAGCGCAACATCAGGCTCTGGTGGCGCTGGATCGCCAAGTGGAACGCCCGGTACGAGCTGGGGACCACGCAGGCCGCGGTCGAGAAGCGCTACTACCAGGTCCGCGCCCAGGCGAAGCAGCAGCCCATCGGCGGCAAGATCGGCCCGTCCGAGCTGGACGACATCGTGCTGAACGCCGGATACAACACCGGCTGGTACCCGCTGCTCGCCACCGCGCTGTCCGATTGGGCGGTCGGGAAGGACGCGGGCCTGTTGCTCCAGCTCGTCAACCCCGGCGGCGAGGACAACGACTTCGCCGTCTACAACGCCGTCCAGGCCGTCGACGCCCGGTGGCCCGCGAAGTGGTCCACGTGGCACAACGACGCCGTGCGGACTTACCCCAGGGCGCGCTTCAACACATGGAGCAACGTCTGGTTCAACGCGCCCATCCACTTCTGGAAGGTCAAGGGCGGCCCGGCGTTCCGGCTCAACGGCCGGGGAATGCCGGGCGTGCTGCTCGTGCAGTCGAGCCTGGACGCCGCGACCCCGTACCAGGGCGGTGTGGAGATGCACCGGCTGCTGCCGTCGTCCCGGCTGCTGGTGGAGGTCGGTGGCAAGACGCACTCCAACACGCTGAACGGCAACGCGTGCCTCGACGACCGGGTGGCCGCCTACCTGAACGCCGGTGGGCTGCCCGCCTCCAAGAAGGGCCCGGACGCCTACTGCAAGGCCGTCCCGGCGCTGAACGACCCGGATCCGACCGCCGCGCGCGGTGCCGGCCGGGTCACGGGCAAGGACCTGCCGGTGGGTCTGCGGTAGAACGGTTCTCCCTGAGGGCCCTCGGCGCGCGAGTCGGGGGCCTTCGTGGTGTTCTCGGCATGAATCGCTGGAAATGCGGTTGCGCCGTTCGAGGCCGGACGGCGGATACAAAGCTGTGGTGTTGAGCTATCCGCCACAGAGGAAGGCCGTCGGCCTGGCGATCGGCGCGGTCCTGGCGGCCGGCCTGGTCGCCGCCCCCGGCCCGGTCCACGCCGCGCCCGCCATCGCCTGGAAGCCGTGCCCCGCCAAGGACCCCATCGAGGGCGCCTCCCTCAAAGGGATGGAGTGCGGCACCCTGGCGGTGCCCCTCGACCACGACCGCCCCGACGGACGCCGGATCACCCTCGCCCTGACCCGGGTCAAGCACACCGGCCCGAAGTTCCGCGGGGCGGTCCTGCTCAACCGCGGCGGGCCCGGCGCGCACGGCCGCGACCTCCCCGCGCTGTTCACCAAGGCGCTGCCCAAGGAGGTCGCGCAGACGTACGACTGGATCGGCTTCGACCCGCGCGGCGTGGCGGCGTCGGACCCCTCGCTGGTCTGCGACGTGACGTACATGGACCCGGGCAGGCCGAGGGCCGACAGCACGCCGCGCGACCGCAAGGAGGAGGCGGCCTGGCGGGCCAAGGCCAAGGCGTTCGCCGACGACTGCGCCAAGAAGTACGGGGACGTGCTCCCCCACATGGGCACGGCGAGTTCGATCCGGGACCTGGAGGCCATCCGCGTCGCCCTCGGCCGCAAGCAGATCAACTACTTCGGCTTCTCGTACGGCACCTACCTGGGGGCGGCCTACGCGACGGCCCACCCCGACAAGGTGCGGCGGATGGTGCTCGACAGCGTGGTCCGGCCCAGCGGCGTCTGGTACCCCAGCAACCTCGACCAGAACGTGGCCTTCGAACGGCGGATCCAGTCCTTCTTCGGCTGGGTCGCCGCCAACCACTCCGTGTTCGGCCTGGGCACCAGCGCCGAGGCGGTCGAGAAGGCGTTCTACGGCGCCCGTGAGGCCCTGCGGAGCAAGCCGATCGGCGGGAAGGTCGGGCCCACCGAGCTGGACGACGTGTTCCTGACCGACGGCTACTCCACGTTCCGGTGGAGGACCCACGCGCAGGCGCTCGCCGACTACGTCGTCCGCAAGGACCCCAAGGCGCTCGGCGCCCAGTGGCAGCCGCCGGACCGGCTGGGCCAGAACAACTACACGATGTACGCCGCGACCCAGTGCCGCGACGCCGAGTGGCCCCGCACCTGGTCGGTCTGGCACGCCGACAGCACCCGGCTGTACGAGGCGGGCAACCGCTTCGAGACCTGGAACAACACCTGGTACAACGCCCCCTGCGCGTTCTGGGGCGTGCGGGGCGGGCCGCGTCCCCGCGTCGGCGACCCCAAGGGCCCGGGCATGCTGCTCGTCCAGGCCACAGAGGACGCCGCGACCCCGTACCCGGGGGCGCTGGAGATGCACGGGCTGTTCCCGGCGTCGCGGCTGGTGGTGCAGCGAGGCGGAGGCAACCACGGGGTGTCGCTGGCGGGCGACCGGTGCGTGGACGCCGCCGTCCTGGCGTACCTGCGGGACGCCGCGCTTCCCGCCGACCAGGCCGGGCCCGACGTGGTCTGCCAGGCCCCGCCGCCTCCCAAGGCGACCGTGAAGACGGGCCCGAAGACCCCGGCGAAGTCCGCGCGGCGTCTGCCGTCCGGGCCGGTGCCCATCCCCGCGAACGCGCCGTGGCCGGGGACGTCATAGTCTTGGGTTGTGTTGCCGAAGTCGGTCCGGGGCGAGTGACCCGTGCGCATGCTGGGATCGATGCCGGTCCGAGTGCTGGACGACCGGTATCGGGACAGGGTCCTGGCGATCCTCGACGCCGACCCGGTGTCGAACGTGTTCGTCAGCTCCCGGGTGCACGCCGTCGGCCTCGACCCCGGCAGGCTCGGCGCCCAGATGTGGGGCTACGTCCGTGACGGGCGGCTGAGCTCGCTCTGCTACTCCGGCGCCAACCTCATCCCGATCGCCGCCGACTCCGAGGCGGTCCGCGCCTTCGCCGAACGGGCCCGCGTCCAGGGGCGGCGGTGCTCGTCGATCGTGGGGCAGGCCGACGCGGTGACGGAGCTGTGGGAGCTGCTGTCCCCGCATTGGGGGAACCCCCGTGCCGTCCGCGCCCACCAGCCGGTGATGTCCACGTCGGAACGGTCCCCGATCCCGCCCGATCCCCGGGTGCGGCGCGTGCGGATGGACGAGTTCGACATCGTCTACCCGGCCTGCGTGTCGATGTTCACCGAGGAGGTGGGCGTCTCGCCCAACACCGGTGACGGGGGAGTGCTCTACCGGGCGCGGGTGGCGGAGCTGATCCGGGCCGGGCGCTCGTTCGCCCGCATCGAGAACGGCCGGGTGCTGTTCAAGGCCGAGGTCGGCGCCGCGACCCCGTACGCCTGCCAGGTGCAGGGCGTGTGGGTCGACCCCGACCTGCGCGGCCGGGGCCTGTCGGTGATCGGCATGGCGGCGCTGGTGAACGAGGCCCTGCGCACGATCGCCCCGACGGTCTCGCTGTACGTCAACGACTACAACACCCGGGCCCGCGCCGCGTACCGCCGGGTGGGGTTCACCGAGGTCGACACGTTCATGTCGGTGCTGTTCTGAGCCGGGGGGCTCACCGCACGAGCAGGTCCAGCAGCCGTTCGACCTCCGCGGCCGGGTCGTCGGTGATGCCCGGATGCACCGGCCCGGGCTGCACCACGGTGCTGCGCGGCGCGGTCAGCCAGCGGAACCGGCTGCCCGGCGACTCGCCGCCCGCCTGACCGGCCTCGTCGCCGCCGTGGCAGAGGCGCGCGACCGCGTGCAGTGCCGCCCGCACCCCGGCCAGGTCGAGCGCCGGGTCCAGCGCCCGCAGCCGCTCCTCGTCCACATGGAGCCGGCACTCCAGGAAGTCCACGGCGCGGCAGTGCACCAGGACACCCACGTTCATGACCTCGCCCCGCTCGGGCCGGGGAACGATCCGCAGCACCGCGTACTCGAAGACCGTGCTCATGGTCGCGCCTCCGGCACTCCGGCGAACGGGTGGTTCGACGCGGCGTCTTCCCTCGTCACGTGCCCGCTCGTTCCTCGCTGCGCGCGCTCCTCAGTCCAGACGCCGCGCACCCGCTCGTGGCTCATGGTCGCGCCTCCGGCACTCCGGCGAACGGGTGGTTCGACGCGGCGTCTTCCCTCGTCACGTGCTCGCTCGTTCCTCGCTGCGCGCTGCCCTCGGGCCGGACGCCGCGCACCCGCTCGCTCATTGGACGGGACCGCCCAACCAGCTCGGGCGATTGTCGGTGGTGCGGGGGGCCGGACGGCGGGAGCCTGCGGTGAGGTCCGGGAGCCAGGCGCGGGGGTCGCCGGCGCGGGTCAGCAGGAGATCGACGTAGGCGTCGCGGACGGCGGAGGCGTCGTCGAAGCCGGGCTCGCCCTCCAGCCAGCGGTCGGGCACGAGGGCGGTGATCTCGCGCAGCAGCTCCTTGGTGACGAGCGGCAGCAGGGATCGCTCGGCCTCGGCCAGGCGGGTCGCGTAGGGGACCATGACGTGGTCGTCGACGTCGTAGGGGCGCAGGATCAGCTTGGCGGCGTTCGCCCACGCGTGGTGGAAGTAGAGGCCGGCGCCGTGGTCGATCAGCCAGACGTCGCCGTGCCAGACCAGCAGGTTGGGGTTGCGCCAGCTCCGGTCGACGTTGCCGATGAACGCGTCCAGCCACAGCAGCCGGGAGGCGAAGCCGGCGTCGGCGGTCCAGCCGAGCGGGTCGTAGCCGAGGGAGCGGGGGAGGAAGTCCACCCCCAGGTTCCAGCCGGTGCTGGCCTTGAGCAGGTCCTGCACGTCCGGGTCGGGCTCGTGCCGGGCGATGGCCGGGTCCAGGTCGATGATCTTCAGATCGGGCACCCGGAAGCCGAGCCGGCGGGCCAGCTCACCGGCGACGATCTCGGCGACCAGCGCCTTGCGGCCCTGTCCGGCGCCGGTGAACTTCATGACGTAGGTGCCCAGGTCGTCGGCCTCCACGATGCCGGGCAGCGAGCCGCCCTCGCGCAGCGGCGCCACGTACCGGGTGGCGGTGACTTGAGGCAGCACGCGACCTACCCTAGGGCCTCGTGGACTGGTTCGATCTCACCGTGCCGGTGGTCACGGGCATGCCGGTGTATCCCGGCGATCCCGAGGTCGAGGTGACGGCCGCGCTCACCGTGTCGGAGGACGGCGTCAACGTGGCGCGCGTGCATCTGGGCTCGCACACGGGCACGCACGTGGACGCGCCGTTCCACATCGACGACCGGCTGCCGCGCCTGGACGACCTGCCGCTCGATCGGTTCGGCGGGCGCGCGGTGCCGATGGACGTGCGGGGCCTGCCGCCGCGCTCCGCCATCGGCCCGGAGCGGCTCCCGGACGGCCTGGGGCCCGGCGCGGTGCTCCTGGTGCACACGGGCTGGTCTCGGCATTGGGGCACGTCGCGATACGCGGCCCATCCGTACCTGGCCCCGGAGACGTGCGCGGCGATCGTGGCCGCCGGGGTGCGGACGGTCGGTGTCGACGCGCTCAGCGTGGACCGCACGCCCGAGTCGGGCGCCGACGACTTCTCACTGGCCGCGCACCGCGCGCTGCTGGGGGCGGGCTCGGTGATCGTGGAGAACCTCACCGGCCTGGAACGTCTGCCGGACGAGGACGTGGAGGTGTTCGTGCTCCCGCTGCGGCTGATGGGCGACGGGGCCCCGGCCCGCGCGGTGGCCCGAACACGGCCGTGAACCGGCCGCGCTCACCTGATCATCCGAAAGCAGGTCCACACGGGGAAGCGGTAGTACCGGCCCTGGCCGGCCTTGACGGTGCCCAGGATCAGGAACACCCACTGGGCCACCGCGTGGAAGACCACCATGGGGACGGCCAGCAGGAACCAGATCGGGTCGTCGGCAACGATGGCGAGCGGAATGGCCACCAGTAGCGGCACCAGCATGTGGATCAGCACGGTGATCCCGTAGTTCAGGGACTGCGCCGCGTGGAACCGGCTGAACGGCGAGGTGTTCTTCTTGGCGAAGTAGACGATCAGCGGGGCGATGAAGCCCACGATCAGCGTCCCGAGGTAGGCCATCAGCGCCCAGGTCGTGTCGTCCCCGCTGGGCCCGTTCGGCACTCCGGGCGGGCCGTAGCCGTACCACTGGTCGTGCGGGCCGTGGCCGTACTGGTACTGGTAGCCGGGCGGCGGCTGGTGCGGGCCGGGGGGGCCGGTCATGCGATGTCCTCGGGGACGCTTGATGTGACGGTCGTGAGTGAATCTACCCTTCCCCGGCGAACCGGACGCGTCCGCCGATCTCGGCCTCGCCCGGAACACCCACAGACCACCACATAGTGGTCTACCGTGCGGGCATGGCGACTGTGCTCGTGGTGGAGGACGACCCCTACGTCCGGGCCGCCCTGATCCGGGAGCTGGCGACCCGCTCCCACACGGTGCGGAGCGCGGGCACCGCGATGGACATGCTCCAGGAGATCGCCCGGCGTCCGCCCGACCTCGTCATCCTGGACCTGGGACTGCCCGACCTCGACGGGGCCGAGGCGCTCAAGATGCTGCGCGGGGTGTCCGACGTGCCGGTCATCATCGCCACCGCCCGCGACGACGAGACCGAGACGGTGCGGCTGCTGAACGCGGGCGCCGACGACTACCTGGTCAAGCCGTTCACCGCCGAGCACCTCTGCGCCCGACTGTCGGCGCTGCTGCGGCGCACCGGCCGGCCCGGCCCGGTGGTGCGGCTGGCGGTCGGCGGACTGCGCATCGACGTGGACCGCCGCGAGGCCGCCCTCGACGACGGCGCCCTGGAGCTGACCCGCCGGGAGTTCGACCTGCTGGCCTACCTCGCCGCCCGACCCGGACGGGTGGTGTCCCGCCGCGAACTGCTCGCCGAGGTGTGGCACCAGGCGTACGGCGACGACCAGACCATCGACGTGCACCTGTCCTGGCTGCGCCGCAAGCTCGGCGAGACCGCCGCCGCCCCCCGCTACCTGCACACCGTCCGCGGCGTCGGTGTCAGGCTGGCCGCCCCGGAGACCGTCCCGGACCCGTCGTGAGGCGTGCGCTCGGCCTCGTCGCGCTGGCCGTCACCGCGATGGTGGCCCTGGCCTTCCTCATCCCGCTGGCGTTCACCGTCCGGGAGATCACGCGGGACCGGGCGCTGGGCGCCGCCGAACGCGAGGCCGCCTCGATGGGCCCCCTGCTGTCCCTGTCGGCCGAACCCGCGGGCGTCGAACGCGCCATGGCGGCCACCGACGCCGGGGCCGACGGTCGGATGGCCGTGCACCTGCCCGGCGGGACCGTCCTCGGCACCGGCCGGGCCCGCGAGGAGGAGGTCGCCCGGGCCTTCCGCCGGGGCCGGTTCGCGAGCATCGGGGTGCCCGGCGGGCGGGTCGTCCTCCAACCTGTCGCGCTTCCCGAGGGCGGTGTGGCGGTGGTCGAGGTGTTCCTGCCCGGCGGTGAGCTGGACCGCGGCGTTCGGAAGGCGTGGCTGGCGATGGCCGCCGTCGGGGCGGTGCTGGTGGCCGGATCCGTGGTGGCCGCCGACCGGATGGGCACCCGCGTCGTCCGCGCCACCCAGCGCCTGGCCGACGCGGCGGGCGCCCTCGGCGACGGCGACCTCAGCGTCCGCATCGAGCCCGAGGGCCCGCCGGAACTGGTGGAGGCGGGCCTCGCCTTCAACGCCATGGCCGACCGGGTGACCCAGTTGCTGGCCGCCGAGCGCGAGATGGCCGCCGACCTGTCCCATCGTCTGCGCACCCCGCTGGCCGCGCTGCGCCTCAACGCCGAGGCCCTCGACACCGGCCCCGTCGGCGACCAGACCCGCGAGGCCGTCGACCGGCTCGAACGCGAGGTCGACCAGATCATCCGCGCCGCCCGCCGTCCCGCCGGCCGGGGGAGCTGCGACGCCGCCCGCGTGCTGCGCGACCGCGTCGCCTTCTGGTCCGCCCTCGCCGAGGACGAGGGCCGCTCCTGCGAGCTGATCGGCGCGGGGCGGGAGGCCCCGGCGCCGCTCCCGGCGGGCGAACTGGAGGCCGCCGTGGACGCGCTGCTCGGCAACGTCTTCCGGCACACCGCCGAGGGGACCGGCTTCGCCGTCACCCTGCACGTCGGCGAGGGTGTCACGGGCATCCTGGTCGCCGACGCCGGGCCCGGCATCGCCGACCCGGACACCGCCCTGGAACGGGGCCGCTCCGGACGCGGCTCCACCGGCCTGGGCCTGGACATCGCCCGCCGTGCCGCCGAGTCCACCGGCGGCCACCTGCGCATCCACCGTTCCGCCCTCGGCGGCGCCCAGGTCCAGATGTGGCTGCGCACCGGGGAACGGGCCCCCGCCCGACGCGCCCGCCGTTCCCGCCGCCGCGCCCGGCCACGGCAACGCGCCTGAACGTGTTGTCCGAGAACGGCGACTGGACGAGGATTGCCCGCAATGGAACTCACCATCACAGCCGCGGACACCGGCGACGACCGGGACCTGATCTCGCTGCACCACTGGCTCACCCGGGACGCCGCGGTCGCCCGCCACGGCCGCCCCGAACTGGTGGCCCTGCCCCACGACGCGGGGGAGTTGGGCGGCGCGTTCGACGTCATCTCGATGGCGCTCGCGGACGCCGCCGCGATCGCCGGCGTCGGCAGCCTGTGGGTCGCCGTCAAGACCTGGCGGAGCACCCGCGCCCGTCCCCCCGCACTCCGGATCGAGTACGACGGCGTCACCGTCATCGTGGAGGAGGGCTCCGAGGTGGAGATCCAGCCCCTCCTCGACGCGCTCCGCCACACGTCGCCCCCCGATGACGCCTGAACGGTCCCGCGTCGTCCTCGTCGGGGTCTCGCGGTACGCCGAGCTCGACGACGTGCCGGCGGTGGAGAACAACATCGCGCGCCTGCGCGAGCTGTTCACCGACCCCGACCTGTGGGGCCTTCCCGACGCGCACTGCGTCACCGTCCTCAATGACGACGACCCGCGCACGGTGCCCCGCGCCATCCGCGAGGCCGCCCGAGCCGCCGGGGACCTGCTGCTGGTCTATTACGTGGGGCACGGGTTGCTGCCCTACGACACCGACCAGTTCTGCCTGGCGCTGCCGAGTTCCACCAAGGACGACACGTTCACGGCGCTGCGCTACGAGGACGTCCGGCGGGCGATGGCGACCGCGGGGCCGGGCGTCGCCAAGGCGGTGATCCTCGACTGCTGCTTCGCCGCCCGCGCCCTCGAAGGGGCGCTGTCCCCGCCCCCCGGTCTGGATGAGCTGTCTCGCATCGAGGGCGCCTGCATGCTCACCGCCGCCGACGAGACCACCCGCGCCCTGGCCCCGCCCGGGGAGCGCTACACGGCCTTCACCGGCGAACTGATCCACGCCATCGAGAACGGCGTCCCGGACGCCCCCGACCACCTGGACCTGGGCACCCTCCATCGGCACGTCGCGACGGCCCTGGAGGCGAAGTCCCGGCCGCGCCCGCAGTTCTTCGACCGCGGCCAGGGCCGGGACATCCGCCTGGTCCGCAACCGCCACCGCGCCACGGCCCTGTCCGACGGGCTGCGCACCCTGGTGAACGCGCAGCTCCGAGCCGCCGACGACTTCCCGTACCGCCTGGTGGGGGCGCGCCGCAGCGGACTGTCGACGGTTTACGTGCGCCAAGAGGTCACCGCGCATGCCGAGGCGGCCATGACATCCTCCGGCGGTCCCGTGGAACGGGAGATCGGACGCCCGGTCCAGACGACCGTCGTCACCAGGGCCGTCGAGGAGGCAATCCGCCTCCATTCCCACCTGGTCGTCACCGGGGGGCCCGGCCAGGGCAAGTCGACGCTCACGCTCCAGCTCACCGCCCAGCTCGCGCAGGCGTTGACGGGTGCCGGCGAGCCGGAACACCGACTGGTTCCGGTACGGGTGACCGCCGCCGCGCTCGCCACGCGCGAGGGCCCGCTGTTCGACCGGCTCCGGGAGGCGGCGGCGGCCGAGCTCGGCCTGCACCTGGACGCGCCGCTGCCCGCGCAACTGCTCCACGACCTGCCGGACGGCTGGAGCTGGCTGGTGGTGATCGACGGACTGGACGAGATCACCGACCCGGCGCGTCGGGAGTTCCTGATCCGACAGTTGGCGGCCAGGATGCGCGGGCCCTCGCATGGCCTGCGGCTCCTGATCACCAGCCGTCCCCTCGGCAGGGCCGAACTGGATCCGCTGCGCGGCGCGGGCGTCGGCGTCTATGAGCTGGAGCCCTTCGGCCCCGAACGGCTCCGGGACTTCGCGCGGCGCTGGTTCGGCGACGGCCGTGCCGAGGACTTCCTGCACGCCGCCCGCCAGGCGGGCCCGAGCGAACTGGTCCGGGTGCCGCTGCTGGCCACCATCACCGCCATCGTTTATGAGCAGCGGCCCGGGTCGGTGCTGCCGGGGAACCGGTACCTGCTGTACCGGCGCTATCTGTCGTACCTGCGGACGGCGCGGGCGCACGCGGCCGACGAGCAGTGGCGGGCCATCCGTGACCGCGTCCGGGCGATCCCCGGCGCCGACCCGGCCCCCCTGGACCACCTGCGCGACGAGTTGCCGCACCTGCTGTCGCACCTCGCCGACGCGGCCGTCGAGGGGAGCGCCGACCTGGCCTCGGTCGCGATCCGGTGGTCCGAGCGGCACGGCGGCGGCGATCCCTGGATCCCGGAGTGGCCCGACCTGGTGGCCGGGCTGCTGGACTCGACCGGACTGTTCGTCCACGCCACGGAGGGCCAGCGCTTCATCCACCACAGCTTCGCCGAACACCTCGCCGGCGAGTCGCTGGCCCGGCGGCTACCCCAGGCGTTCGACCCGGACGACCCCGTCTGGGCCGATGTGATCACCGCCGCGCTGGAGGACCGGCCGGTGGCGATGACCGCATTGATCGCCCATGCGAGCGCGAAGGCCACCGCGGAGCCTCTGCTGGAGTGGCTGGAAGGAGGCGATCACGACCGGCGGCTGCTGGCGGGCGGGCTCCTCGCCGAGGGCATCGCCACCGAACGCGCGGACGAGCATGTGCGGCGGTTCCTGGCCTTCTGCGACGAGTATCTCCGGGTGCCCGGACAGCCGGGGAGGTCACGGCAGCCGCTGTGGGACACCATCGGACGCCTCGGCGTGGATACGGCGACACGGTTCCTCAGTGGACTCATCGACGACCCGGACTGTTCCGTGTCCCTGCGAGTGGAGGCGGCGACCGCGCTGCCGCCGGCGGCCGGCGACAGGACGATTGCCACATTGCGCGCGATCATCGCGTCTCCGGAGACGGGGGAGGGAGAGCGCGCCGACGCCGCGAGGAGTCTCGCCCGCCTCGGGCCGAGTCATATCGAGGAGGCCGTGAAGGTCTTCAGGGACATCATCGCCTCACCGCGGACCCTGGGTTGGGACCGGGCCTCGGCCGCCGACGATCTGGCCACGGCCAGTCCCGACCATGTCGAAGAGGCCGCCGGGGTGCTCCTGAGGATCGCCACCGATCCGAAGGCGGACTTCACCGAGCGGTGTTTCGCCGCGCGGTGGCTCGCGGAGTGCGGCCCGGTCCATGCCGGCGAGGCCGCGACCGTGCTCCGTGAACTGATCTCGATGCCGGGGGCCAAGCCCTACGACCGTGCGTCGGCGGCCAGGGAGTTGGCCACCCTCGGACCCGAATACACGGATGAGGCGACGCTCGCCCTCCGGGCCGTCGCGAACGATCGGGAGAATTCCCCCAACATCCGCTGTCTGGGCGCACGGTGGCTGTCGTGGTGCGGGCCAAGCCGCGTCGGCGAGGCGACGGCCGCCCTCCGCGCCCTGCTCCGCGAGCCCGGTCACTCGCCCCGTGAGCGGATCGGCGTGGTGGAGCGCCTGTCGGAGATGGATCCGGCCGCGTTCGGAGAGTGGCTGGTCCTTGTCCGGCAGGCCATGGCGGACCCGGATACGAGCCCTGACGATCGCATCGACCACGCCATCTCGTTGGCCTGGAAGGGCCCCGATCACTGGGAGGAGGCCGCATCCGGGCTGCGCGGTGTCCTCGGGTCGCCGCACGCGGAGGTCGGGGCCCGGGCGCTGGCGGCCCGGTTCCTGGCCCACCTGATACCGGGATGCCAGACTGAGGGCGCTCGTACCCTGCACGGCATCATGACCGACGAGGATCAGCCGCCCCTCGCTCGCAGGCTCGCTGCGGAATATCTGGAAGGGCTGGGGCCGCGTCACGCCGCCACGGTCGAGCGGACCCTGCGCGCCATGGTCGACGCACCGCACCTCGGCGTGATCGACCGCGTCGCCATCGCCGACTCCCTGAGACCCTCGGGCTCGGCCGACGAGGGTGCCACGATCATGCGTGAGGCGATGAACGGGCCGGGAGGGCCGGCAGACCGGGCGTACGCCGCCTTCCGCTTGGCGAGCCGATCCGATGGCGTTCACCACGGGGAGGCCGTCGCCGTGCTCCGTGGGCTCATGGCCGAGCCGCCGACGAAGCCCTCCGACCCCGGTCAGATCGCCCGATGGCTCATCGACCTGCGTCCCGACCTCCGTGAGGAGGCCGTGGAGGCGGTTCGGGACGTCATGGTCGGGCCCCACGGATGGGAGGCCCGCTGTGCCGCCGCGGCCGACCTCGCCGTGGTGACCGAGGGCCGTGCCGAGGAGTCCGCCGAAGGGTTGCGCCGGATCGTCGCGGGCGACGTCGGAGCCTTCGCCCGGTGGCAGTGCGCCGAGGCGCTCCATCGGCTGGGTGCCGCTTATCGCGAGGAGGCGATCGAGTGGATCAGGCCGAGCCTCACCGCGGACACGCTGTACGAGCGCGCCGGAGCCGCGAACAGGCTCGGACGCCTCGATCAGAGTCTGGCCTCAGAAGGAGCCGAAATCCTGCGCGAGGTCATCGCCTCCCTTCGCGCGGGCGACACCCACTGGAGCGAGGCGTCCGACTGGATCGCGGCCGACGGCGACCGCCGCCCCATCGGAGTCTCGCTCGTCGTGAAGGAACTCGTCCCGGGCCCGGTGACGCCGCTGAGCGGGCTCAGTTTCTGCGCGCGGAACCTGGCCCATCTCTCGCCACGCGACACCGACGACGCCGCCGAGATCCTGCGCCGGGTCCTGACCGACGCGGAGGACGTGTACGACCGCGCCTTCGCCGCCGACCGGCTCGCGGGGCTGAGCCCGGCCTTCGTGGCCGAGGGGGCGGAGACCTTGGCGGGCGTGCCGGCCGACACGACGCTGCGTCCGGCCCTTCGGGCCCTGGTGGCGGGGGCCTTGGCCCGTCGCCGACCGTCGCGGTGGCCGCAGGCGGCCGAGGCCTTTCGGGAGATCATCGCCGACCCTCGCACGGAACCGGCGGCCCGCGTGTTCGCGGCCACCGAGCTGGCCAGTCTGGGGCATGGGTTCTTCGACGAGGCGATGAAGGTGATGGACCGGGTGTCGGCCGACCCGCACACCGACCCCGCCGACCGCGTCTTCACGGCCGCCGAGACCGCCCGCCGTGACTCGGCACGCGCGAGGACCGCCCCCGACGTCGTCAGGGCCGTCATCGCCTCACCGCACAGCACCGGCGTCGACCGGGCGCTCGCCGCCGCCGTGTTGGCGGAGTTGTCGCTCGGCCATCCCGCCGAGGCGTCCGCCGCGCTGGAGGAGGTGCTCGCCGCACCCGGGCTCGACGCGGGCGACCGTGGACTCGTCCTGCTCCTCCTCGGGGAGATCGCACCGAGGGCGGCCGAACGGCTTCGTTCACCAGGAGGGGGCCTCGGACAGTAGGTGGTCGCGGACCGCCGCGATGTGGGGGAGGCCGGTCGTGCCGGTGCGGGCCGCCAGGTAGAGGGTGTTGATCGGCGGGATCTCCGGTTCGAGCAGGGCCACCAGGCCGCCCGAGGTCAGCTCTCGTTCGCACAGGTAGCGGGGCAGGACCGTGACGCCCGCGCCGGCCACGGTGGCGGACAGGACGCCTCGGAGGTCGGGGGCGACCACGGCCGCGTCGCCGGTGGGGCGGGTGCCGAAGACGGTGCGCCAGTAGCGCCGGACGATGGGCAGTTCCTCGGCGTACGCGATCAGCGGGGCCTCGCGCAGCGTCGCCGCCGGGTCGGAGGCCAGGCGGTCGGGGTCGAGGCGCTCCGCCCAGAAGGGGGCCGCGACCAGGACGAACTCCTCGTCCGTCAGCGGGGTCGCGGTGACGGCCCTGCCGCGGGGACGGATCGCGGAGACCACCAGGTCGGACCGCCCGGCGGCGAGGCCCTTGAGGAGGTCGTCGGCGAGGCCGACACGCACTCGGAGCCGGAGCCCCCGGCGGACCAGACCGGCGAGCGAGGGCAGCACCCGCACGGAGAGGAACTCGGCCGGACCGGCCAGGTGCACGGGCCTGGCGAAGGGGTCGCCGGGGCCGATGCCGCGTTCGGCGATGGCGGTGAGCGCGTCCACATGGGAGGCGACCTGGCGGGCCAGCTCGTCGGCGACCGCGGTGGGCGCGACGCCTCGGGGGAGCCGCTCGAACAACGGCCGCCCGAGCTGCTCCTCCAGGGCGCGGATCTGGGCGGTCACCGTGGGCTGCGACAGCCCGAGCCGCGGTGCCGCCCCGGTCAGCGAGCCGGCGCGGTACACCGCGAGGAACGTGCGAAGCAGAGCCAGATCCATCGGCATCCCCTGCCACTCACCGAGCAGCCTATCCCCAGGGTCCGATGTCGTAAGGGCGGCTCAGGAGCGCCTTAAACGACCCTTAAGAGGCTTCTGCGCCTCGGTCGCCGCGCCTAGCGTCGGGACCCGAGGCGTGACGACCGGCTCGTCCGGCCCGAATCCCCCGCTCTCGGACCGCCGCGGGCCGGTCGTCACCGCCCGTCGTGACCCTCGGCCGTGCGGGGGAGCGCCCCGTACAGCAGGAGGCGGAACGCGTCGGCGGTGCCCGAGGCGCTGTCGTCGCCGGTCGCGAGGCGGCGGACGGCCAGGCCGTACAGCAGGGCGACGACCGTGGGGGCGTGCCGCTCGGCGTCGGGGATGCCGAGCGCGGTGAGGACGGCCGCGGCGAGGCCGTCGTAGGCGGCGACGGAGCGGGCGGAGGTCTCGGCGAGGCCGGGGTCGCGGGCCGAGTGCAGATGGAGCTCCAGGTTGGCGATCTGCTCGGGGCCGTAGGCGAAGTCGATGATGGCCTTCTCGACCTCCTCGGCGGCCTGCTCGAGGTCGACACCCGCGCCGAGGCGGTCGGCGCGGCCGGAGATGCGGGCGATCTCGGTGTCGACGAAGGTGCGCAGGCTCTCCCGCAGCAGGTCGGTCTGGCTGGGGAAGTGGTAGGTGAGCGAGCCCAGCGACACCCCGGCCGCCTTGGCGACCGCGCGGTTGGTGACCGCGCCGACGCCCTGCTCGCCGATGAGGCGCAGCGTCGCCCGCAGGATCCGGTCGCGCGCTGCAACGGGAGTGTCCATCCGGTCAGTGTTCCCTACTCGAGGGTCTTCTGTCCGCCGGATGACTCGGTTATCGTTCGTTCGAACGAACGAGCGGCGGAACGCGGAGGGTGTCGTGCTGGAGAAGGCGGGTTTGGCCGGGCAGGCGGAGTTGCTGGCGCGCCGGGAGGTCTCGGCCGCCGAGCTGGTGGAGCACTCGTTGGAGCAGATCTCCCGGCGGGCGTCCCTCGGGGCGTTCCGGCTGGTCCGCGAGGAGGCCGCCCGCGCGGAGGCCGCGGAGGCCGACCGGCGGTTGGCCGCCGGCGAGCGGCTGCCGCTGCTCGGCGTCCCCGTGGCGATCAAGGACGACACCGACCTGGAGGGGGAGACCACGCCGTTCGCGGTGCCGGGCGACCACCGCCCCAGGACCCGGGACGCCGAGCACGTGCGACGGCTGCGGGCGGCCGGGGCGATCATCGTCGGCAAGACCACGACGTGCGAGCTGGGGATGTGGCCGTTCAGCGAGTCGCCGGGCTTCGGGCGCGCCCGCAACCCGTGGGATCCCGACCGCACCCCCGGCGGGTCCAGCGGCGGTTCGGCGGCGGCGGTCGCGGCCGGGATGGTCGCGGCGGCCGTGGGATCGGACGGGGCGGGCTCGATCCGGATCCCGGCGGCCTGGACGGGGCTGGTCGGCATCAAGCCCCAGCGGGGCCGGGTGTCGGGCTTCCCGCACCGCGACGCGTTCCACGGGCTGACCGTGTGGGGGCCGTTGGCGCGCAGCGTGGGCGACGCGGCGCTGCTGCTCGACGTGCTGACCGGCAACCATCCCGAGGACGTCCACCGGCTGGACGCGCCGGTCCGCTCGTTCGCCCGGGCGGCGCGCACCGACCCCGGGCGACTCCGGATCGCGGTGTCGTTCCGCACGGCGTTCGGCGTGCCGGGCCGGGTCGACCCCGAGATCCGTCGGGCCGTGGAGCGGATCGCCCGGAGGCTGACCTCGCTCGGCCACAAGGTCTTCCCCGCCGACCCCGACTACGGACTGGTGGGTCTGGGGCTGGTGTCGCGCGGCACGGCGGGTGTGGCCGACTGGCTGGACTCGATCCCGGAGGCCGCGCCCGAGCCGCGCACCGAGGTGGAGGCGCGGCTCGGACGGGTCGTCGGGCGTCGGCTGCTGCCGCCGGCCCGCAGGCTGGATCCGGGGCTGCGCCGCCGGGCGGGCCGGATCTTCCAGATCGCCGACGTGGTCCTCACCCCGACGACGGCGCTGCCGCCGCCCCGGGTGAGCGCCTTCGAGGGGGCGGGCTGGCACCGTACCCAGTCGGCCGCCGCGGCCGCCTGCCCCTTCGCGTGGCCGTGGAACGTCCTGGGCTGGCCGGGGATGAGCGTGCCCGCCGGGCTGGACTCCGCGGGGCTGCCGATCGGCGCGCAACTCCTCGGCCACGACTCCGACGAGGCCACGCTGATCGCGCTGGCCGCCCAGTTGGAGATCGCCGAGGGCTGGCACGAACGCCGCGCACCCGCTTCAATGGGACAGGTCGTGTAAGGAGCCAACGACCGAAAGAGGGATGTCGTGGTCGGTACCGCGTCGATGGTCGGGATGGCCCTGGTGGCCCTCGGGATGGTCCTCACGCCCGGGCCCAACATGTTCTACCTGGTCTCGCGGTCGATCACCCAGGGTCGCCGGGCCGGGATGGTGTCGCTGCTGGGGGTGGCGGCCGGCTTCGGCGTCTACCTGCTGGCCGCGGTGGTGGGGCTGACCGCCGTGTTCGCCCTCGTGCCCCCGCTGTACACGGTGCTCAAGCTGGCCGGGGCCGCGTACCTGCTGTACCTGGCCTGGCAGGCGATCCGGCCGGGCGGCGGCTCGCCGTTCGCGCCGGAGCCGCTGCCGCCGGACACCGCGCGGCGGCTCTTCACCATGGGGCTGGTCACCAACCTGCTCAACCCGAAGATCGCGGTCGTGTACGTGTCGGTGCTCCCGCAGTTCGTGGACCCGGCCCGGGGCGACGTGGCGCTGCAGAACCTGACCCTGGGCGGCGTCCAGATCGCCGTCGCCCTCACGGTCAACACGCTGATCACCCTGACCGCCGGAAGCCTGGCCGTCTTCCTCGCCGCGCGTCCGGCCTGGCTGCGGGCGCAGCGGGCGTTCATGGCGACGGTGCTGGGCGGCCTCGCGGTCAAGATGGCCACCGACCGCTCCCGCGCCGTCGCCGCCGCCCCATGACCGTCGGCTCGTGGCCGTTCAGGAGTCGCGGAGGGCTTGACGGCTGAGGCGGTCGGCGCGGCGGGTGGTCTCGGGCAGCCGGAAACGCGGGCTCAGCGCCAGCGCATGCCGGCAGGCCGTGTCCAGGTCGATGCGGTGCCCCGCCGACACGAACACCGGACGGACCCCGTCCCGAGTGCGGAGCGCGCGGCCGACGACCTCCCCGTTGTCCCGCAGGTCCGAGGCCGAGCCCCGGTCCTCGCCCGGCGGATCGTACGAGCCGAGCAGCGGGGTCTTGGCGATGCCCATCGCCGGAAGCCCCGTGAGGACCCCCAGGTGACAGGCGAGCCCGAACCGGCGCGGATGCGCCAGGCCGTGTCCGTCGCACACCAGCAGGTCGGGCGTCACCGACAGCTTCTCCAACGCCTCGACCAGCGCGGGCAGCTCCCGGAACGCGAACAGCCCCGGCACGTACGGGAAGGCGGCCGTGCCGATGACGACGGACTCCTCGACCGGCTTCAGGGTCGCCGCGTCGAGCACCACCACGGCGGCTGCCAAGAGGTCGCTGCCCTCGGCGTACGACACGTCCAGGCCCGCCACGGTGCGCGGCTCGTCCGACCCCGGGCCGGTGAGGTCGAGAAGGGGCCGCAGCCGATCCTGGATCGCCTCGGCCTCGCGCGGGGTCGTGGGCCACGGGTGCCGCACCGGTACGTCCATTCGCGGTATCCCTCTCAGGTCAGGGAGGCGTACACGGCGTCGATGAGTCGATAGGCCCGCACGTCCCCGGAGAGTTGGGTGCCCATCAGATTGGGGAGGTAGGCCATCCCGATGCCGGCCTCGACATCGCCGAGCCCCACGGAGCCGCCCGCGCCCGCGTGACCGAAGGCGTTCTCCTGACCTGCGGGGGGAGTGAAGAAGACCATCGACGGACGCATGTAGCCCAGCCCGAACGAGCTGTCCATGAGCGTCACCCGGTCGGGGCCGTCCACCCGTCGCCGGATCCCCTCCCGGAGGGTGTCGGGCCGCAGGACGCGCCCGCCCACCAGGTCGCGGTACAGCCCGGCGAGCGCCGTCGCCGTGGACACCATGCCCGCTCCCGGCCATCCGGCGGCGAGGACGACGGGGTTGTTGTACCCGCCCTTGCCCGGGTCGGGGTTGTTGAAGGCCCGGTTCATCAGGTCGAGCTGCTCTCCGGTGGCGGTGGAGAGTCGGTTCAGCACGGTGCCGCCGTCGGCGCCCACCGGCACCGGGTCGTCGGGCGCCGCGCCCTTGGCCGCCGCGTGCCTGCCGGAGCTCATCCGGGCGGCCCGGTCCAGGACGTCCGGCGGGACCCCGATCCACAGGTCCAGGTCGCCGGCGAACTCGTCGCGCACGAACCGCCCGACGGATCGTCCGCCG
This sequence comes from Thermomonospora umbrina, assembly GCF_003386555.1. Classification (GTDB taxonomy): domain Bacteria; phylum Actinomycetota; class Actinomycetes; order Streptosporangiales; family Streptosporangiaceae; genus Thermomonospora; species Thermomonospora umbrina. The sequence continues at coordinate 5,177,464 of NZ_QTTT01000001.1, forward strand.
TGCCGCCGGACGATCTCCCCGGCGAGCCAGCCGAAGGTGAGCGGGTGGTAGCCGTGTCCTTGACCAGGGGTCCACTCCGGAGTCTGCGCGGCGAGCCGGTCGGCCATCGCGGCCGCGTCGGCGGCCTCCTCGGCGGTCACCGGGCCGTCCAGCGCGGGCAGCCCCGCCTGATGCGACAGCAGGTGCTCCGCCGTGACGTCCGCCTTGCCGTGGACGCCGAACTCCGGCCACCAGTCCGTCACCGGCCCGTCGAGGTCGTAGGCGCCCCGTTCGGCGAGCAGCAGCGCGGCCGTCGCGGTCACCGCCTTGGTGCACGAGAACCCGAAGCAGGGGGTGTCCGCCAGCCAGGGCCGTCCGCTGCGGCGGTCGGCGACGCCGCCCCACAGGTCGACGACCAGACGGTCGTCCGCGTAGACGGCCAACGCCGCCCCCAGTTCCCTGCCGTGGGCGAAGGAGTCCTCGAACGCCTCCCGTACCGTTTTGAACGCGGGGTCGCAGTGTCCCTGAACCGTGGTCTCGTCGATCGTCACGCGCGCGGTCCTCTCGGAGGGGTCTCACCGAATGATGCACGGCACCGCGTCCGCGCGGACAGGCGGCCCGACCCCGGGTCGGACACCGGGCGCCCCGGGCGGCGGCGGGATCGCCCCGGGGAGCCGGCGTCGAGCGGCGCGGCGTTAGGCTCGCGCGTGATGAAGACGTTGCTGATCGTGCACCACACGGCCTCGCCGAACCTGCAGGCGATGTTCGAGGCCGTCCGTTCCGGGGCGTCCACCGACGACGTCGAGGGCGTCGAGGTCGTCGCGCGCCCGGCGCTGACGGCGAACGCCGTGGACGTGCTCGAGGCGGACGGGCTGATCCTGGGCACGCCCGTCAACATCGGCTATCTGTCCGGAGCGCTCAAGCACTTCTTCGACCAGATCTACTATCCGTGCCTGGAGGCGACCGCCCGCCGCCCGTTCACCGCGTACCTGCACGGCGCGAACGACGCGGGCGGCGCGCTGCGGGCCCTGGACGCGATCACGACCGGGCTCGGCTGGCGGGCGGTGCGCCCGCCGCTGGTGGTGACCGGCGAGCCCGCCAAGGCCGACCTGGAGGCGTGCTGGGAACTCGGCGCGATCACCGCCGCGGAGCTGGGCGAGGCGGGCTGACCGGGTGAGCGGCGGCGGTCCCGGCCCCACTACGGTGGCGCCATGAGTGGATTCCGTCATGTGGCGCTGTTCCGATGGGTCGAGGGAACGACCACGCTCCAGCAGGACGAGGTCGCGGCCCGGCTCCGGGAGCTGCCCGGCCTGATCCCTGAGATCCGGTCGTACAGCCTCGGGGTCGACGCCAAGGTCAACCAGGGGGCGTTCGACTTCGCGGTGGTGGCCGACTTCGACGACCGGGACGCCTACCTGGTCTACCGCGACCACCCCGCCCACCGGGCCGTGGTGGGCGAGGTGGTCGGTCCGCTGCTCGCGGAGCGCGCCGCGATCCAGTACGAGCTCTGAACGACACCGCTGAGGGGTCGTACCTTGGTGGCGTGGCGTCCGCATCGCGCATGAGCACGAGGTCCCGCCGGACGGTGTCGGTCGCGGACCTCGCCGTCGCGGTGGTGAACGCCGCCGTGATCCTGGTCATGATCGTCGTGGCGGAGGAGCAGGACGCCATCCGGCAGGACGCCTTCGCCTACGTGTTGGGCGTGTTGATGGCCGCGCCGCTCGTGGTGCGGCGACGCTGGCCGCTGACGGTGCTGCTGGTCGTGGCGGGCTTCCTGTTCTGGTACTTCGCGGCGGGCTATCCGGCGATCACCCCGGCGGGCCCGCTGGCGGTGCCGCTCTACTCGGCGGTGCTGGCGCGCCGGACCGCCTGGGCGATCGGTGTGCCGGCCCTGTTCTTCGGCATCGGCTTCGTCATGGTGGCGGTGATCGAGCGGTTCCCGGCGCTGGAGGCGTTCGCCGAGTTCCTGCCGCAGGTGGCGCTGCTCGCGGTGGTGATCCTGCTGGGCGAGGTGGTGGTCAGTCGGCGGGAGCTGGCGGCCGAGACCCGCGAGCGGCTGCGCCACGCCGAGCAGGAGCGGGAGCGCGAGGCCGCCCGCCGCGTCGCCGAGGAGCGCGTGCGCATCGCCCGGGAGCTGCACGACACCGTCGCGCACAGCATGGCGACCATCACCGTCCAGGCGGGCAGCGCGCTGCACCTGCTGAAGGGCCCGCGGGCCGCCGAGGGCGGCGACCAGGTGCTGGCGTCGCTCACCGCCATCCGGGGCGCGGGCAAGCAGGCGCTGCGGGACATGCGCGCGACCCTGGGCATCCTGCGCGCCGACGAGCGCGAGGGCCCGCCCGAGCCGCCCGGCCTGGAGCGGCTGCCCGCGCTGATCGACGCGGTGCGCGCCGCCGGGCTCACGGTGACGCTGGACGTCGCCGGGACGGCCCGGCCGGTGGCCGAGAGGGTCGACCACGCCGCGTACCGGATCGTCCAGGAGTCGCTGACCAACGTGCTCCGGCACGCCGGGCCCGGGGTCCGCGCCGAGGTCCGGGTCGCCTACCGGCCGGACGGCGTGGAGCTGCGGATCGCCGACGACGGCCCCGGCCCGACGTCGCCGAACGGCGGAACGGACGGCGGCGGCCACGGACTGAGCGGCATGCGCGAGCGCGCCGAGGCCGTCGGCGGCGCCTTCAGCGCGGAGCCCGGTGCGGGCGGCGGCTTCGTGGTCGACGCCCGGCTCCCCGATCCCGTCTAAGGGTCGGTCCTCCCCAGGGAGGAGACCCGAGGGCCCCTGCCTTACCGCGCCCGATGTACATCCTCCGATGTACGGGCCCGCGCAAGTGACATCGTCCGCCCGACGAGGAACGGGTGACCGGATCGGCACCCTCGAGGGGTAGCGAGACGACCCCCCTTGAGGAGCACTGGAAATGACCGCAGTCCCGGACGGGCCCCTGGCGAGGCTGGCCCGCCTCTGTCACCGGCGACGCCGCCTCGTCGTACTGCTGTGGATCGTCGGCGCGGCGGCCGTCATGGTCGTCGGCTTCGGCAACGCCGCCGACCCGCTCAACGACTTCTCCGGAGGGTCGTCGGAGTCGGCGAAGGCGCAGCAGGTCCTGGAGGACCACTTCCCCGGCATGCGCGGCGACAGCATCACCCTCGCCGTCAGGGCCGAGCGCGGCATCGACGACCCCGCCGTGAAGGCCAGGGTCGAGCAGGCCGTCGAACGGTTGAGGAAGACCCCGCACGTGTCCGAGGTCTCCTCCCCGTACGCGTCGCCGCAGCAGGTCTCCAAGGATCGGAAGACCGCCTTCGCCAGTGCCCCCTTGGACGTCACCGCCGACGACATGCCGACGGAGCCGGTCGAGGAACTGCTCGCGGACGTCCGCACCGGCCCCGACGGCGGCCTGCGGATGGAGCTGGGCGGGGCCGTGGTGGAGGCGGCCGAGACCCCCGAGGGCGGCTCCTCGGAGGGCGTCGGGCTGCTGGCGGCCGTCGTCGTCCTGCTCATCGCGTTCGGGTCCGTGCTGGCGATGGGGCTGCCCATCGTGACCGCGCTGTTCGGGATCGGCACCGGACTGGCCCTGATCATGCTGCTCGGCCATCTGCTGCCCGCGCCCGGCTTCGCCCCCATCATCGCGGCGTTGATCGGACTGGGTGTCGGCATCGACTACGCCCTGTTCATCGTGACCCGCTACCGGGAGGAGCTGGCCGAGGGCGCCGACCCCGAGACGGCCACCGTCACCGCGATCGGGACCGCCGGACGCGCCGTGCTGTTCGCCGGGACCACCGTGGTCATCGCCCTGCTCGGGCTGCTGGTGATGCAGCAGAAGCTGCTCAACGCGGTCGCCATGGCCGCCGGGGTGACGGTGCTGATGACGATGCTCACCGCGGTCACCCTGCTGCCCGCGCTGCTGGGCTTCACCGGGCGCGGCATCGACCGGCTCCGGGTCCCCGGGCTGGGGCGCGCCCGTCGTCCCCTGGCCGAGAAGTGGGCGCGGGCCGTCCAGCGACGCCCGGCGGTGGCCGCGCTGCTCGCCACCGGGCTGCTGCTGGCGCTGGCCGCCCCCGCGCTGTCGATGCGGCTCGGCTTCCCCGACGCCACCTCCCAGCCCCGCGACAGCAGCGGCTACAACGCGCACCGGATCCTCAGCGACGGCTTCGGACCCGGGTACGACTCGCCGCTGGTCGTGGTGGCGCAGGGCGGCGACCCCCGGCCCGTGGTGGAGGCCGTCCGAGCGGCCGAGGGCGTCGCGGACGTGACGCCGGCCCGGCCCAGCCCGGACGGGGCCGCCTCGGTGTTCATCGCCTACCCGGCGAGCGCGGGGCCGGACGAGGCCACCTCCGACCTGGTGCAGCGGCTGCGCGACGACGTGGTGCCCCGGGCCGTCGGCGATGGCGACCTGCGGGTGCTGGTCGGCGGGCCCAACGCGGGCTCCATCGACTTCGCCGACAGCGTGCAGACCCGGCTGCCCTGGCTGATCGCCGTGGTGGTGGGCCTGTCGCTGGTGCTGCTGATGGCGCTGGTCCGGTCGGTCACCATCGCCCTGCAGGCGGCGGTGATGAACCTGCTGTCGGTGGCCGCCGCCTACGGGGTGCTGACCGCCGTGGTGCAGTGGGGCTGGGCCGGCACGGCGCTGGGCTTCCCGACGGAGATGCCGGTGACCATGTGGGTGCCGTTGATGATGTTCCCGATCCTGTTCGGGCTGTCGATGGACTACGAGGTCTTCCTGATCTCGCGGATCCGGGAGATCCACCTGGGCGGGGTGGAGACCCGGGAGGCGGTGGCCCAGGGCCTGGCCCGCACCGCCCGGGTGATCACCGCCGCCGCGGCCATCATGGTGATGGTGTTCCTGTCGGTGCTGCTGGGAGCGGACGTCGAGGTCAAGCAGATGGGGCTGGGCCTGGGCGTCGCCGTCCTCATCGACGCGACCGTGGTGCGGATGGTGCTGGTGCCCGCGCTGATGGAGCTGTTCGGCAAGGCCAACTGGTGGCTGCCCGCCCCGCTGGCCCGGCTGCTGCCCGGCCGGTTGGCCGCCGCCGAGTAGGGCGTCCTTCGAGCCCGGCCCCGTGCACGGCGACGGGGCCGGGCCCGTCGCCGTCGCGGTCAGGGGACGACGAGGCCGTCGAACATCACCTTGAGGCAGTGGTCGGCGAGCCCGCGTGTGTCCGCCCGGCGCCGGCGGACGCTCGCCCAGATCGAGTCGCGGAGCATCAGGTAGGTGAGCCCGGCGTCGACGTCGGCCCGGAACAGCCCGGCGCGCTGCCCCTCCCTGATCGTGCCGACCCACAGCGCCTCGGCCTCGGCCTCCGCCTCGGTCAGGTAGGCGAAGCGCTCCATGGCCTGGAGGCGGCACCAGTCGTTCTGCATCACCGTGATCGCCGCGCGGTGCGGCTCCAGGGCGTCGCACGCCGCCCGGATCAGCTCGGCGAGGGTCTCGCGGGGGTCGCGGTGCGCCTCGACGACGCGTCGGTAGGCCGTCATGACCTCGTCGAGGAAGCCCGACAGGATCTCGTCCACGATCGACTCCTTGGAGTCGAAGTGGTGGTAGAGGCTGCCCGACAGGATCCCGGCCTCCCGGGCGATGTCGCGGACCGTGGTGGCCTGGAAGCCCTTCTCGGCGAACAGCCCGGCCGCCAGCCGCACCAGGTGCTCGCGCCGTTCCGAGACCGGCCCGAACGACCTCTTGCCGTGCGTCGTCGTGGTCTTCACCGGCACCAGTATCCGGCACCGGCTGTCCGCCGGCGGGTGCGTCGGTCAGCGGTGCGCGACCCGGCACTCGTCCGAGTCGTGGGGGAATTCGTCGATAGCCGAGGAATCGACACGTTCATCCCTGGTGCGGGACAGGGGTTCCTCCGTACGGTCTGTCGGTATGAGCCAGCAGGATGGAACGTTCCCGGACATCGCGCCGTGGGCCTCGCCGGCGGCCCGCACCAGGATCGCGGAGGTCGCCGCCGACCTCGCCGACCTGTGGGGCGGTCTGTCGGCGGACGGCGTCGCCCGTACCGTCGAAGGGGCGCTGCGCGAGCACGCCCGGCAGTTCGACGACGAGGGGATCGTGCTCTACGCGGGCACGAACGCGATGAGCGGGGCCGCCCGCCGCGCGGCCGAGGCCCCCGTGGGCGGGCGACCCAGCATGGGCTGGCCGGGGGAGAAGTACCAGGCGGGCCTCGATCGGCTGGACCTGCTGGAGGTGCTCACCCCCGCCCTGGTGGCGCGGCTGGTGGGCGCCCGGTTCGCCGAGGTGCGCAGTCACAGCGCCACGATGGCCAACCTGGCCGTCTACACCGCGCTCACCGAGCCCGGCGACACCATCGCGGTCCTGCCCGAACGCGCCGGCGGGCACACCAGCCACCATGCCGCGGGCGCGCCGGGCGTGCGCGGCCTCCGCGTCGTCGAGCTGCCCTATGACGTCGACGCGTACGACGTGGACCTCGACGCGCTGCCCGGATTCCTGCGGAGCGAACGGCCTCGGCTGGTGGTGATCGGGGCGAGCCTGCTGCTGTTCCCGCATCGCATCGCGGCGATCAAGGAGGTGGTCTCGGAGGCCGGCGCGTCCCTGCTGTACGACGCCTCGCACATGGCGGGGCTGGTGGCGGCCGGGCGGTTCCAGCGTCCCCTGACCGAGGGGGCCGACCTGCTGACGTTCTCGACCTACAAGTCCTTCGGCGGCCCGCCCGGCGGCGTGATCGCCACCGACGACGCGGCGCTGGCCGAGCGGACGTCGGACGCGGTCTTCCCGGGGCTGACCGCCAACTACGACGCCGGACGGCTCGCCCCGCTCGCCGTCACCGCCGCCGAGATCCTCGACGACGGGGGCGCGTACGCCGACCGCTGCGTCGCCGCCGCCCGATCGTTCGCCTCCGCGCTGGCCGAGGAGGGCTTCACGGTCGCGGGCGCGGACCGGGGCTTCACCGACTCCCACCACGTCGCGGTGGACGTGGCCGCGCTGGGCGGGGGCCGGGCGGCGATGGCGCGGCTGGCCGAGGCGGGCGTCTACCTGAGCGCCATCGGCCTGCCCTGGCAGCGGGACGGCGAGCCGGACCGCGGCCTGCGCATCGGCACCCAGGAGGTCGTCCGTCGTGGCCTGGGCGACGCCGACCTGCGCCGGGTCGCCGCGCTGATGGCCGACCTGCTGCTGCGCGACACCGACCCGGGCCCGGTCCGCGAGGCCGTCGCACGCATCAGGCGGTCGTCGGCCGGATTGTAGGCTCGGGCTCGACATCACCAGGGCGAACGAGGACGACGCCGGGACGGCTCGACGCCCCCAGACCGCCGCGCCCACCGCATCGGGCGACCTGGCCCGTCGCTGAGCCTCAGCGGTCGGAGGGCGGCGGCAGCTCGTCGCCCGCCTCGGCGGCCTCGGCCAGGCGGCTGCGCAGCGCCCGGACCAGGGCGTCGCCGTGCGCGGTGAGCCGTTCGATGGCGGGCACCTCCAGATCGTCGCGGACCGTGTCGGCCAGCAGTTCGTCGTACTCGGGGGCCCGGGCCGCCAGCGTCTCCAGGTGCCGCTGCGCCCGCAGGGCCTCGTCGGCGGCGCGGGTGCGGTCGGCGTAACGTTCCAGGGCCTCGATCCGCCTGGTCACGGCGCGCACCGACTCCTCCAGCTTCGCGGCCAGCGGACGCAACGCCGCCGCCACCTCGGGGATCGACCCCGCCGACAGGGCGAACTCTCGCTGCTCGCGGCGCAGCCGGGACTGGCGGGCCAACGCCTGGGCGATCTCCCACTCCTGGAGGGGCAGGATCACCGCGTTGTCGACCGTGTCGAGCATCCCCTCGCGGTTGACCTCGGACTCCTCCACGACCGTCAGCGCGTCCTGGACCCGCAACAGCAGCTCTCGGCCGTCCTCGTCGAAGTCCTCCGGCACCAGATAGCGGTCGCTCCGCAGGTCCAGCTCCCGGGCCCGGCGCAGATCCTCCGAGAGCCGCCCGCTCAACGAGGCGGTGGCCAGGATGACCGGCGGCATCACCAGCAGGATGTACGGCCCCACCATCGCGGCCCCCAGCAGCCAGAGCGGCAGGCTCACGAGGGCGGTGACACCCAGCATGGAACGCCGGCCGCCCACGGCGCCGTCCAACTCCGCCCGCAGGGTCGGGTCGGTCACCGGTCGGGGCTCGCGGCGCGGGCCCCGCCGCCCGGCCTCGGGGGCGGGCGCGACCAGCCGCCAGTCGGAGCTCACCCGGGTCTCGAACGCGAAGTCGGTGGGCTCGATCTCCACCTCGGCGGGGCCCTCCGGCAGCGGCCAGGAGCCGACCGGGTCGCCCCCGCCGGGGCCGGTGAACCGCACCCACCAGCCGCCCTTGCCGTCCTCGCATCGGTAGCGGCCCGGCACGACGTCGATGCCGACGAAGAACGTGCCGGCACCCGGGATGGTGTTGCTCCCGACACCCTTGGTCACCGGCGACCTCCGACCAGAGCTCTCGCGCGGTGTCGCTCCGGGCGCACTGGACTCCGCCGGCACCGCCGCTTTAAGTCCCTCATGGGAAGTGACGTCCCAAGGGGGCCGATAGTTGCCGTACCCATATCCCGGGCGGGAATGTCGGGCGCGGCGTCTCCGATCACGGTGGGATACTCGGTCGGGTGGCACTCATCGATCCCCGTGACGAGCCCCCCTGGGCGATGCAACTGGCCGTCCAGGTGGAGAAGGCCGCGCCGCCCGCGCACGGGGCCGTCTGCGAGGCCGCGGCGATGGCGGTGGTGGGCCTGCTCACCGACCCCCGCGCCGCCGACCCCGAGGGCGAGTGGCGTCCGTGGGTCCGCGAGTGGGAGGACCGCCGTATCCGCAAGGTCGCCCGCCGCGCCCGCGGCGTCCGGTGGCGGGAGGCGCAGGACGTGCCCGGCGTGACGGTCGACCACGACGGGGCGCGCGTGCGGGCGTTCGTCCCCGGGCCGGTCGCCGACGTCCCTCCCCAGCTCGCCAAGCTCCAGGTGGCCGGGCTCGACCTGACGCGCGAGGACCCCAAGCCCCCGCCCGAGGTCCCCTACGCGGCGCTTGCGCTCAACCCCGACGTGACCATGACCACGGGCAAGTCGGCGGCCCAGTGCGGGCACGCCGCCCAGCTCCTGCTGCGTCGGGCGCCGGCGCGGGACGTGGCGACCTGGCTGGCCGCCGGGGGGCGGGTCCACCTGGTCGGCGAGGCGCCGTGGAACGAGTGCGTCCGGCGGGCCACGGCGGTGGTGCGGGACGGGGGCTTCACCGAGGTCCCGCCCGGCACCATGACCGCCATCGCGTGGCTCGTGGGCGCGCACCGCTGAATTCGAATCTTGTTCATGCGCGATCTATCGCGTCGGGCCGTGCTGTGGTTCCTTCAAGGACACCAACGTTCCCGACGAGAGGTCTGCGAGGGCTCCGATGCGCGCAGCGCTGACCAAGGACTCCACGATGGTCGTCACCGAGGTGCCCGACCCCGTCCCGCAGGAGGGCCAGCTCCTGGTCCGCACCCTGGCCTGCGGCATCTGCGGCTCGGACCTGCACGCGCTGTCGGATCCGGACGCGTTCATGGAGACCACCCGCCGGGCGGGGGGCACCCCCTACGACCCGCGTGACGGCCTGGTGTTCGGCCACGAGTTCTCGGCCGAGATCGTCGAGCACGGGCCCGGCACCCAGGGCACCCTCCCGGTCGGGACCGTCGTGTGCGGGCCGCCGATCGCCTTCGGCCCGCAGGGGGCGGGGATCGTCGGGTACGCCCCCATGTACCCTGGCGGCTACGGCGAGTACATGATCCTCAACGAGGGCTTCGTGATGGCGGTGCCGAACGGCCTCGACCCGGGCGTCGCCGCGATCACCGAGCCGTTCGCGGTGGCCACGCGGGCGGTCGCGCGCTCCGGGATCGGCGCGGACGACGTCGCCGTCGTCCTCGGCCTCGGCCCGATCGGGCTCGGCGTCGTGGCCGCCCTCAAGGCGCGCGGGCACGGCCCCGTCATCGCGGCGGACTTCTCGCCCAAGCGGCGCTCGCTGGCCGAGGGGCTGGGGGCCGACGAACTGATCGACCCCGCCCAGGCGTCCCCGTACTCGCGGTGGGCCGATCTCGGCGTGCCGGTCACCACGGTGGAACGGGTCGTCGGCGAACTGCTGGGCACCCGGGGACGCGGCGCGGTGATCTTCGAGTGCGTCGGCGTCCCGGGTGTGCTCGGCGCGGCCATCGAGGGCGCGCCCGCCGGGTCGACCATCATGCTCGTCGGGGTGTGCATGCAGACCGACGAGGTGATGCCCGGCGTCGCGGCGGGCAAGGAGCTGACCATCCGGGGCACCTTCGGCGCCATGCCCGACGAGTACGGCGCGACGCTGCACGCCATCGCCGACGGCCGGATCGACGCGGGCTCCATCATCACCGGGACCGTCGGGCTGGAGGGTGTCGCGGGCGCGTTCCGGGACCTGGCCGACCCGGAGGCGCACGCCAAGATCGTCGTGGTCCCGGGCTGATCCCGAGCGCTCAGCGCGGGCCGGGCGCTCCCCCGTACGGCGGCTGCGGGGGCCCCTGCGGAACGGCCCCGTAGGGCTGCTGTGGAGTCTGCCCGGGGGCGGGCGGCCCCTGCGGCGGGCCTTGCGGGAAGACCGCCGGCTGCTGCCAGCGGTTCAGCGCGGCGAGCGCGATCTCCTGGGTGCGGCTGAGCTGCCCGGGCCCCTGCGACGGGCCCGGGTCGTCCTCCGGGGGCCTCGCGGAGGCCACGCGGGCCTTGACGCCGAGGGCGTACGACAGGCACAGCAGCGCGGCGAACACCACCAGGAACGCGGCGTGCTCGGCGAGGTCGCCCAGGCGGCCCTCGGCTCCGACCAGCACGCAGAACACCGCGAAGCCCGCCGCCCAACCGGCCAGCGCCGGCAGGAACCACACGTCCCTGCGTCGGATCAACCCCGCCAGGGCCACGAGCACCAGCAACCCCTGGACGACCTTGACGGCGATCAGCGCGGGGGACGCCACACCCTCGCCGAGGTACTCCCCGATCTCGTCGCGGTGCGCGTTCCAGCCGAGGACCGAGAACAGCAGCGTGGTGATCCCGTACGCCACCAGGAAGATCCCGATCGGGTAGTGCAGGCGGTGCCAGCCCGCGGGACGCCGCCCCAGGGTCCCCGTCACCGGCTGCGGGAACGGTGCCGCTCCGGGCTGCGGCGGAACGGGCGGCACCGGAACGGGCTGCGGCGGAGCGGGGTGGTGCGGTGCCGGCGGGACGGGGGCGTGGCCGGCGGGACCCTGGGGGACGGGTCCCGGCGCGGGCAGCGTCTGCGTGACCCCGTCGGCGGGCGGCTCCGCGGCCGGGCGCGCCTGCGCCTGCTGTGGGACGGGCTGCTCGGGGAGGGGCTGGGGCGCGGTGACCCCCGCGTCGTCGGGACGGGCGGCCTCGGGCGCGGCGGGCTGTGCCGGGGGAGAGGACGGAAGTGCCTGCGGCGCGGTCACCTTGGCCGGCCCGGGCGGGGGAGACGCCGGGAGCGGCTGCGGCGCGGTCGGGCCCGCGACGGGGGCGTCGTCCACCCGCGTCCGCTCCGGATCCCCGTCGGCGGGGCCGCCGGAGGGACCGCCCGTCCGGCCCGGCATCGGGATCTCCCGCGTTCTGTCGTCGTCCTCTTGCCGCTCCGTCACTACCGCCACCCTTCCCCTGAAAACGCCCCCGGCACCATGGGGAAGATTATCCCGTCCGGACCTGCCTGGGGCGCGCCGCCGCACCGGCCCCGAGGTGCGCCCTTCGTGGCGGACCGGACCGGAACCGGCGTATTCCCGAAGGGCAATGAGCCATTCTGTGTTCGGTCGGATGATCGCCATTTATTGCGATGCCGCTTGCGGCGGTCTTGCCCCCGGACGATGCTCTCCCGTATATCGGGCCGAAGATGATCAATGGGGAGGTCCGAAGTGACGCACGAGGACACCGACACCGCCGCGCCGGTCACCGCGCCCGCGGACGCCGCCGGGACGCGGCTGGAACATCTGGAGAGACTGGGGAACGCGCTCGCCGGACGGGGGTTCCGGGTCCGCCTGAGCGCCCCGGAGGAACGGCCGGCCAGCCTGCACGTGACGAATCCCGAGGCGGTCGCGCTCACCGAGTACGTCCTCGCCGAGCACGGCGTCGACGGCTGGTGGTTCTGGTGGTCGTGGGCCGAGCGCATCGCCGCCGCCGACGACGTGGCCGGCGCCGCCGAACGGGTCGCCAGGGTCCTGGCCGCCCACCCCGGGCACTAGCCCGCCGGACGACGGCCGGTCAGCCGTCGAAGGTGCCGTAGGCGCCCCGGAAGAACAGCAGCGGGTCGCCGTCGTGGTGGGTGTCGAGCCGGTGCACCCGGGCCACCACGATCCGGTGGTCGCCCGCGGTGTGCTCCTCGTCCACCGAGCACTCGATCCAGGCCAGCGCTCCCTTGAGCAGCGGCGCGCCGCCGGGGGAGGGCTCCCAGGCGAGGCCGGCGAACCTGTCGTCGCCGCCGGCGGCCATCCTTCGGGAGACGTCCTCCTGCCGCGCGCCCAGGATGTTGACGCACAGCAGCCCGGCGTCCCGCAGCCGGGGCCACGTCCGGCTGGTGTGGGTCACGCAGAAGGACACCAGCGGCGGGTCCAGGGACACGGAGGTGAAGGAGTTGGCGATCAGCCCCGCCGGCCGTCCTTCGGAGTCGAGCGCGGTGATGGCGACCACGCCGGTGGCGTAGTGACCGAGCACGGACCGGAATCGCGTGGCGTCGACGACGCCGACCTCGGCAAACGCGCCCATCAGCCCGGTCCCTTCGCCGATGGCCCCGTTCCGGAGGCGGCAGGGGCCCTTCGCCGCTCACGTCCCCATTGAAGGGCTCCGGAGGCCCGATCGCTCCCCTTCTGCGGGTATCTCGGTCGAAGGTCCCGGATGGTCCTAGGCCCGCTGAAAGTCCCGTCAGGCCGTGCCTGCGGGGGCCCTGCTCGCGCGGTTGGGCTCCACGGTGCGGGGCGCGGCCGTGCCGCCCGGCGTGACGTACGTGGCCCCGGCGGCCGCGGCGAGGCCGGTGCCCACGGCCTGGAAGCCGTGCAGGACCCGTTCACGGGTCAGCCCCGGCACGTGCCACGGACGTTCGCGCAGCGCCAGCCAGGCCAGCCAGCCCACCGCGACGACGCCCCAGTGGGTGACCACCCGGTAGAGGGCGACGGCCGCCCCCGCCGGGACCAGCCCGGCGCCGAGCGCCACCAGCGCCGCCGCCATCGCGCTCTCGATCGCCCCGACGCCGCCGGGCAGCACCGGGATCAGGCTGCCCGCCGCCTGCGCCGCGAAGTAGGCCAGCGCCACCCCGAGCGGAGAGACCTCGACACCCACCGCCCGGGTCGCGGCCACCAGCGCCAGGATGTCGAACAGCCAGTTCAGCAGGGCGAAGACGATCAGCGCGCCCCAGTCGTACGACGACAGCCGCAGCGGCCCGGCCTTCGCGGACTTCGACAGGCCCAACGACCCCGCCAGCTCGCGCAGGCGGGCGACGTGCGGGGAGAGCCGGGGCCGTTCGAGCACGGCGCGGATCACCCGGGTCGGCGGCGCGATCACCCGGCGGGGCCAGGCGGCGTGCCGCGACGCCCGCCACAGCGCCACCCCCAGAACGACCGGCACCGCGAGGACGACGACGCCCACGGCGGCCGGCACGCGGAAGTGCGGCTCGGCCAGCAGCGCCAGCACCGCGACGACGGCATAGGCGGACGTGGTCACGACGCCGCCCAGCACGATCACCGCCGTCGCCAACTGGGCGCTCGCCCCGCCGCGCCGGAACTGCTGGAACGTGTAGACGATGCTGATCGCGGCCCCGGCGGGCAGGGTGGTGGACAGCGCGTTGCTCGCGTAGGTCACCGCGAACGTGCGACATCGCGAGATCCGCAGCCCGCCCCTGCTCAGCAACCGGTGCTGCAACCGGGCGAAGGCCGCCATGGACAGCGCGGCGGCCACGATCAACACGATCAGCCACCCCGGCTCCGCCCGGGTGGCCGAGCGCCACACCGCGCCGGGCGGGGGCAGCTCGTCGGCCAGCAGGACCAGCGCACCGACGGCCAGGAGCGGGAGCGCCAACCGGAGGACGCGACGCCGAACGAGCCCGTGGCCACCGGCGGTCAGGGCCGCCGGGCCCGGTACTGCAGCGCCCTCGCCGTCCACCGGTCACCTCGCAAGCGTGATCATCTTGCGCAACGGTGCTTCGGGTAAAGGTGTTCCCTCCCCGAGGGCGGAATATCGCAAAAGTGACCTGTCTCATACCGGCCCGCGGCCGGTTACGATCCTGTCATGGCGGTGGACGCGGTGATCTTCGACTGGGGCGGCACGCTGACCCCGTGGCACGACCTCGAGATCCGGGAGATGTGGCGCGCCATCTGCGCCGCCCACCTCGACCCCGACGAGGTGGAGGGCATCGCCCAGGCCCTGATGGACGCCGAGGACGAGCTGTGGCGGCGCGCCCGCGAGGAGCACCGCAGCGCCACCCTCGACGAGCTGTTCGACCTGGCGGGGGTGCGGCCGACCGAGGCGCTGCTGGCCACCAAGTTCCAGACCTGGGAGCCGCACACCTTCCTCTACCCCGACGCCACCGCCCTGCTCGAGGGCCTGCGGGCGCGCGGCATCAAGGTGGGCGTGCTGTCCAACACCATGTGGTCGCGGGAGTGGCACGAGCGGATCTTCGACCGCGACGGCGTCCTGGACCTCCTCGACGGGGCCGTCTACAGCAGCGAGATCCCGTGGACCAAGCCGCACGCCGAGGCGTTCCGCAGCGCGATGGAGGCGGTCGGCGCCACCGACCCGGCCCGCTGCGTGTTCGTCGGCGACCGGCCGTTCGACGACATCCACGGCGCCAAGTCGGCCGGGATGCGCGCGGTGCAGATCTGGCACCGCACCGCGGACGTCCTCCCGGGGTCCAGGCCCGACCTGGCCCGCCCCGACGCGGTCATCCATCGGCTGGCCGACCTCGCGCCGCACGTGGAGGCGTGGGCCGGGTAGCCGCTCAGGCGTCCTTCACCTCGAGGCCCAGCGCCCCCGCGATCATGATCGCCTGGTAGGGGTCGATCACCGCGCGGTCCAGCGTCGTGGTGTGCGGGTCCAGCGACGACAGGTCGCTCCCGCGCAGGTCGCAGCGGGTCAGGTCGGCCTTGTGCAGCCACGCCCCGGAGAGGTCGACGTCCCGGAAGGACGCCTTCGCGCAGCGCGCCCCCGTCAGGTCCGCCTCCTGCATCCGCACCTTGTGGAACGAGGACCCGCCGAGGTCGGCCCCGGGCAGGCCCGTGTACGACCAGTCGCCGCCCTCCACCTTCAGCAGACCGTAGGAGCAGCCGTCGAACATGCTCCCGACGAGCTTGCATCCGGCGAACGTGGTGTCGAAGAACGAGCAGCGCACGAAGGTGCAGTTCACGAAGGCCGAGTCGGTGTGCGTGGAGGCGTTGAACCGGACGCCCCGGAAGGTGCACTCGGTGAACACCGCCCCGCGTCCCGAGACCTCGGTCATGTCCACGTCGATGAACTCGACCCGGATGTGCTCCTCGCCGGACAGGTCCCGGCCGTCCCAGTCCTCGGAGCGGACGGTGGTCTCGGTGGGCGGCGCGGGCCGCCCGTGCCTGCGGTCGGCCATGGATCCCCGATCGTCGTGCGCGCAAACTCGCCGCGACGCTATCTCAGCCCGGTCTCCACCCGCCCCTCCGGCTCACTTCTTGACGTATTCATGTCATATAGGGCTTTCGGGCCGTGCGCGATCCCCTGACGTCTTGTTACTTTCCAGGCATGTCCGAGATCCACGCCTTCATCGACCGACTGCCCAAGGTCGAACTTCACATCCATTTGGTAGGTTCTGCATCGGTGTCCACCGTGCTGGACCTCGCCGCCCGCCATCCGGACAACCGCCTGCCGACCACCGCCGAGGGCATGCGCGACTTCTACGAGTTCCGCGACTTCCCCCACTTCGCCGAGGTCTACCAGGCCGTCAGCGACGTCGTCCGCACACCGGAGGACGTCGCCACCCTGGTCACCGGCACCGCCCGCGACCTCGCCGCCCAGCGGGTCGGGTACGTCGAGCTGACCGTGACCCCCTACACCCACGTGCGCGCCGGGATGAGCGCGCGGGCCGTCACCGAGGCCCTCGACATCGCCGCCCGCCAGGCCGCCGAACGCCACGGCGTCCACGTCGCCTACATCTTCGACATCGCCGGTGAGCTGGGCGGGGAGGCCGCCCGGGCCACCCTCGACCACGCCCTCGGCCACCCCCCGGAACGCCTGGTCGGCTTCGGCCTCGGCGGCATCGAGCAGGGACGCCCCGCCCACCGTGACGCCTTCCGCGACGTCTTCCGCGCGGCCGTCGCCGCCGGGCTGCACAGCGTCCCCCACGCCGGCGAGATGTCCGGCCCCGAGACCATCTGGGAGTCGATCCACGGACTGGCCGCCGAACGGATCGGCCACGGCATCCGCTGCCTGGACGACCCCCTGCTCGTGGAGCATCTCCGCGAGACGCAGATCCCGTTGGAGGTCTGCCCGACCTCCAACGTCCGCACCGGACAGGTCGCCGAACCGGCCGCCCACCCGCTGCCGAGGCTCCTGGAGGAGGGCCTGTACGTCACCCTCAACAGCGACGATCCGCCCATGTTCGGCACCAGCCTGACCCAGGAGTACCGCGTCGCCGCCGACGTGCTCGGCCTCGACGCGTCCGCCCTGGCCGACCTGGCCCGCAACGCGGTACGGGCCTCGTTCCTCGATCCCGCGGGTCAGAGGGCGATCCTCGCCGAGATCGACGCCGTGGCTAGCGGGGACGCGGGATCAGCGCGCTCTGCGGCAGGCCGGGGAACGCCGGCGACGTGACCTCCGACCCGGTGGCCTCCCGCCACCCGGCCGACCGGCCCGCGGCCTCCTGCATGGCCAGCGCGGCGTACCGACGCACCTCCGCGTCGTCGGCGCCGACGAGCCCGAGATACGCCGTCACCAGCCGTTCCTCCAAGACCGCGGCCAACTCGGCCGCCGTCCGCGCCGAGGTGACCCGCACCGGAGGTCGGTAGGCGGCAGAAGCGGCCACCGGCCGCGCCCGTCGGCCGTTCAGCAGGTCCACCAACTGGTCGCGGCGGGTGCGATGGGCGTCCATGACCACCCGCGCCGTCTCCTGGGCGGACCCGCTCAACCCGGCGCCCACCAGCCCGTAGCAGTAGACGGTGGCGTGCTCTGCGGCCAGCACCGCCTGCAGCGCCTCGACGTCCCGGCTCACCGTTCCGCTCCCAGGAGCGCCGCGTGCCACGCCTCTCCGGCCCCGATGCTCGCCAGGAGCTGCGCCACCCCGGGAGCCACCAGCCGGACGTCCTCCGCCCGGCCCGCCGCCGCCCTGCTCTCCGCGTCCCGCAGCAGGTCGAGCGCCTCCGACTCCTTGTCGGGTACGGCGGCCGGGGTGACCGGGGCGGGCGGGACGAGCGGCTCCGTCCCGGGCAGGTGGTGGCGTCCGAGCACCGTCAGATGTTCGCGATGGTGCGCCAGCATCGGCGTCAACCGGCCGACGAGCCCGGAATGCGTCCGCAGCACCGCCTCGTACAGGGCGATCAGCCCCCGCTCGGCGGTCATCGCGCCGGTCAGCACCGCCACGTCGGGCGACGGGCGCGGCACCGCAGGCGCCTCCTGCGCGGCGCACCCGCCCAGCACGGCCGCCGAGGCGGCGCAGCCGAGACCGCCGAGAACGGCCCGCCGGGACACGCCTCCGGCCCCCGTGACCGACCCCGAGACAGACACGGTCACGGAGTATCCCACAGGAGGCCCGGTCGCCCGGCCGCATCGCGTCATCGCCCACGACGCCCGGCCGTTCGAAAGAGCGCTGATGAGCCGGGCTGTCGATAGGCTTGGTCACGGAAACCGCGGCGCCCGTCCAGAAGGAGGTCCCATGAGCGTCGAATCAGGCCGTGACCGCGCTCGCCGGGCACCCGAGCGGGATGAGCGTCGCGTCGAGCGGCGCGCCCCCGGTGGCGGGTCGTCCAGGGCCGCGACGCAGGCGGAGCTGACCCGGCTCGTGGAGCCGCTGGCCGCCGCGCAGGGCCTGGAGCTGGAGGAGCTGGACGTCAAGCCCGCCGGACGGCGGCGGCTGGTGCGCATCGTGGTGGACGCCGACGGCGGCGTGAGTCTCGACGCCGTGGCGTCCCTCAACCAGGCCGTGTCCATCGCGTTCGACGACGCCGACGTCATGGGCACCGCCCCGTACGTCCTGGAGGTCACCTCGCCCGGCGTGGACCGCCCGCTGACCGAGCCCCGGCACTGGCGGCGCGCCACCGGCCGGCTGGTCCGCGCGCCGCTCACCGACGGCGGCCAGATCGAGGGACGCGTGGTCGCCGCCGACGACGAGGCGGTCGTCCTGGAGGTCTCCGGGCGACGCCGCCGGTTCGGTCACGGCGAGTTGGGACGGGGCCGGGTACAGGTGGAGTTCCGCCGTACCGACGATGAGGGCGGCGGACGGGCCGGGTCCGACGATGAGCTCGCCGACCCGGGAGCCGACGAGGCCGGGAACTGAGGGGGAGCTTACGTGGACATCGACATGGCTGCGCTGCGCAGTCTGGAGAGCGAGAAGGACATCTCGCTCGACCTGGTCGTGAAGGCCATCGAGGACGCCATGCTGATCGCCTACCACCGCACGGAGGGGGCGGCGACGAGGGCACGGGTGGAGCTGGACCGCAAGAGCGGGCACGTGACGGTGTGGGCGGCCGAGACCGACGAGGAGGGCAACCCCCTCCGGGAATACGACGACACCCCGACGGGTTTCGGCCGTATCGCGGCGACGACGGCCAAGCAGGTCATCCTGCAGCGGCTGCGCGACGCCGAGGACGAGTTGACGTTCGGGGAGTACGCCGGCCGCGAGGGCGACATCGTCTCCGGCGTGATCCAGCAGGGCAAGGACCCGCGCAACGTGCTGGTCGACCTCGGCCGGATCGAGGCCGTGCTGCCCCCGCAGGAGCAGGTCCCCGGCGAGAGCTATGAGCACGGGGAGCGGCTGCGGGCCTACGTGGTGCAGGTGCGCAAGGGCCATCGCGGCCCCTCGGTCCAACTGTCGAGGACGCACCCGAACCTGGTGCGCAAGCTGTTCGCGCTGGAGGTGCCCGAGATCGCCGACGGCACCGTGGAGATCGCGGCCATCGCCCGGGAGGCCGGGCACCGCACCAAGATCGCGGTGCGCTCCCGCAAGCAGGGCGTCAACGCCAAGGGCGCCTGCATCGGCCCCATGGGCAGCCGCGTCCGCAACGTGATGCACGAGCTGCACGGCGAGAAGATCGACATCGTCGACTGGTCGGACGACCCGGCCGAGTTCGTCGGCAACGCGCTGTCGCCCGCCCGGGTCAACAGCGTGGAGGTCGTGGACGAGGGCGCCCGGGTGGCCCGGGTCATCGTGCCGGACTACCAGCTCTCGCTGGCCATCGGCAAGGAGGGCCAGAACGCCCGACTGGCGGCCCGGCTGTCCGGCTGGCGGATCGACATCCGGCCCGACACCGAGCCCGCGGGCCCCGCGGGGCCCGCGGACCCGCCCGGTCCCGAGGGGTCCGCCGGGTCCGGGGGGCCGTCTCCGGACGCAGGTCGGGGCGGGTCGGAAACGTCCGGATCAAGTACGGAGCATGCGACAGGTCCCGCCGACGCGTCGGCGCGGTAGACTCATGAAACGTGGCCCGGCCACGCGGGGCGGCTTTCCATGCCGTACCTGCGTGGGTTGCCGGGTTCGCACGGCCAAGTCCGACCTGCTGCGCCTGGTGGCGGTCGAGGGCGTGATCGTCCCCGACCCTGGCGGGCGGCTGCCGGGACGGGGTGCTTCCATACACCCCGACCTGGGATGTCTCGAGCTCGCAGAGCGTCGTCGGGCGTTCCCCCGGGCCTTTCGCCTGGCGGGTCCGCTCGATGTGGACCTGCTGCGAAGGCACCTCGAGGCACGGGTCGGGCACAGGGCCGAAAGGTAAGCGACGTCTAGTCGGAAGCAGGTCGAGATTGCTATGAGCGCTCGATGAGCACGCCGCGATGAGTACGGCAAGTTAGCCACGGTCCGGAGGCCGCTACCTCCCGGACCGAGTAAGGGAGTGCAGTGGCGAAGGTCCGGGTTTACGAACTCGCCAAGGAGTTCGGTGTAGAGAGCAAGGTCGTCATGGCCAAGCTCCAAGAGATGGGCGAGTTCGTACGGTCGGCGTCCTCCACGATCGAGGCGCCGGTCGTTCGAAGGCTCACCGAAGCTTTCTCAAGTTCTTCCGGGGCGGGTGACAAGGGTCGGGGCGGCAGGAAGCCCCAGGCCCCCGGTCGTCGTCCCGAACAGGCGTCTCCTCGGCCGTCCGCGGGCGCCGACGGGGGCGACCGCCGCGTGGCGCCCAAGCCGGGTCCCGCGCCCAAGCCGGGCCCGCGGCCCGGTCCGCAGGCGCCCAAGCCGGTCCCCGGCGCCACGGGCGGCCCCGGCGACGCCGGTGTCCCCGACGTCACCGAGGCCCCGAGTCCCGCGCGCACCACGCCGCGCCCCGGTCCGGTTCCGCCGGCCCCGGTGCAGCAGGCGCCCGATCAGGGGGCCCCGGGCGGCGGTCGTCCGCGACCGCAGCAGACCCCGGCCGCGCCCGCCGCGCAGGCGGGCCCCACGGCCCCGCCCGCTCCGGGCGGTCCGGCCGCCGGCGCCCCGAGCGCCCCCGGCGCCCCCGGTGCCGGTGGGCCCAAGCCGGGTCCGCGCGCGCCCAAGCCGGGCCCGCGTCCGGCGCCGCGGCAGGGCGGCGGACGTCCCGGCGCCCCGCGTCCGGGCAACAACCCGTTCAGCTCGACCAACACCGGCATGGGCACGTCGCCCAAGCCGGGCCCGCGTCCGGGCCCGCCGGCCGGTGAGCGTCCGAGCGGCGACCGCGACCGCGGCCCGCGCGGCGGCGGCGACCGTCCCGGCGGCCCGCGTCCCGCGGCTCCGCGTCCCGGTGGTCCCGGGGCCGGTGGTCCGCGTCCCGGCGGCGGCGGCGACCGTCCCGGCGGTCCGCGTCCGGGCGGTCCGCGTCCGGGCGGTCCGCGTCCGAGCCCGATGAACATGCCGTCCAAGCCCGCCACCACGGGCCCCGGCGCCGGGCGTGGTCCCGGCGGCGGCGGTCGTGGCGGTCCCGGCGGCGGCGGCGGTGGCGGCGGTGCCGGTCGTCCCGGCGGCGGTCGTCCCGGCGGCGGTGGCGGCGGCGGTCGTCCCGGTGGCGGCGGCGGCTTCGGCGGCCCGCGTCCCGGTGGCGGCGGCGGTCGTCCCGGTGGCGGCGGCGGCTTCGGCGGCCCCCGTCCGGGTGGCGGCGGTCGCGGTCGCGGCGGCACGGCGGGCGCCTTCGGGCGTCCCGGCGGGCGTCCGGCCCGTGGTCGCAAGTCCAAGAAGCAGCGGCGTCAAGAGTTCGACAACATGCAGGCGCCCGCCATCGGCGGCGTCCAGGCCCCGCGCGGCAACGGCAAGGCCATCAAGCTGCCGCAGGGCGCCTCGCTGACCGACTTCGCCGAAAAGATCGGCGCCAACCCGGCGTCGCTGGTGCAGATCATGCTGCACCTCGGCGAGATGGTCACCGCGACCCAGTCCGTCAGCGAGGAGACCCTCAAGGCGCTGGGGCTCGAGCTCGACTTCGACGTCCACGTGGTCTCGCCCGAGGACGAGGACCGCGAGCTGCTGGAGTCGTTCGACATCGAGTTCGGCGAGGACACCGGCGGCGAGGAGGAACTCGCCGTCCGTCCTCCGGTCGTGACCGTCATGGGTCACGTCGACCACGGTAAGACGCGACTGCTGGACGCGATCCGCAACGCCAACGTCGCCTCCGGCGAGGCCGGCGGGATCACCCAGCACATCGGCGCCTACCAGGTGCACACCGTGGTCGACGGCCAGGACCGCAAGATCACCTTCATCGACACCCCGGGTCACGAGGCGTTCACCGCCATGCGGGCCCGCGGTGCCGACACCACCGACCTGGTGGTGCTGGTGGTGGCCGCCGACGACGGTGTCAAGCCGCAGACCACCGAGGCGATCGACCACGCCACGGCGGCCGGTGTGCCGATCGTGGTGGCGGTCAACAAGGTCGACAAGGAGGGCGCGGACCCGCAGCGCGTGCGGGCCCAGCTCACCGAGTACGGCCTGGTCGCCGAGGAGTACGGCGGTCAGACCCAGTTCGTGGACGTGTCCGCCAAGCAGGGCACCAACCTCGACGGGCTGCTCGAGGCGATCGTGCTCGCCGCCGACGCCGAGCTCGACCTCAAGGCCAACCCCGACATGCCCGCACAGGGCAGCGCGATCGAGGCCAACCTCGACCGCGGCCGGGGCGCCGTGGCGACCGTGCTGGTGCAGCGCGGCACGCTCCGGGTCGGCGACTCGATCGTCTGCGGCGTGGCCCACGGCCGCGTCCGGGCGATGCTCGACGAGAACGGCAACACCCTCACCGAGGCCGGGCCGTCCCGTCCGGTGCTGGTGCTCGGCCTCACCGCCGTGCCCGGCGCGGGCGACAACTTCCTGGTCGTCGACGACGACCGGGTGGCCCGCCAGATCGCCGACCGGCGCACCGCCCGCAAGCGGAACGCCGAGCTGCTGCGGAGTCGCAAGTCCAGCTCCCTCGAGGAGCTGTTCAAGGACCTGCAGCGGGGCGAGCGGCAGGAACTGCTGCTCATCATCAAGGGCGACGTGTCCGGTTCGGTCGAGGCGCTGGAGGACTCGCTCCTCAAGATCGACGTCGGCGAGGAGGTCAACCTGCGGGTGATCCGCCGCGGTGTCGGCGCCATCACGCAGGACGACGTCAACCTCGCGGTGGCGTCCGAGGGCGCGGTGATCATCGGCTTCAACGTCCGGCCCGAGCGCAACGCGCAGGAGGCGGCGGACCGCGAAGGCGTGGACATCCGCTACTACTCGGTCATCTACCAGGCGATCGAAGAGGTCGAGGCGGCCCTCAAGGGCATGCTCAAGCCGGAGTTCGAGGAAGTCCAGCTCGGGACCGCGGAGATCCGCATGATCTTCAAGGTGCCGAAGATCGGGAACGTGGCCGGCTGCATGGTCCAGTCAGGCACGATCAACCGCAACGGCAAGGCCCGTCTGGTGCGGCAGGGCAGCGTGGTGGCCGACAACCTCACGATCTCCTCGCTGCGCCGGGAGAAGGACGATGTGAACGAGGTCCGCGAGGGCTTCGAGTGCGGCATCGGCATCGGGTACCAGGACATCAAGATCGACGATGTCATCGAGTGCTTCGAGATGCGCGAGAAGCCGCGCGACTGACGGACGGGGGCGGGGCCGGCCTGCTCGTCGAGCTTCGCTCGACTTCGCCGGTGGCCCCGCCGTCGTGCCGACCCGGGGGGGCGACCCCCCGGAACCCCCCGATGTGGGGGAGCTCCGCCCCCCACGCCCCCTGGCGTTGACATCCGGCCGGCGAGCGTGGGGGAGTTCCGTCCCCACCCCCCTGGCACTGATATGCAGCCCTCGGGTGTGGGGGCGTTCGTTTGTCCTTCGTGCTGGAACAGATCACCCGAGGTGATGGGTTAGGTGTATGTGGGTGCGTTGACGCTCGACCTGCTGCTCGGCGACGTGCGGTCGCTGAAGGAGAAACGGTCGGTCGTCCGGCCGATCGTGGCCGAGGTGCGCAAGCGGTACCCGGCGGTCGCCGTCGCCGAGACGGGGGCGCACGACCTGCACCGGCGCGCCGAGATCGGCGTGGCGGTCGTGTCGGGCACCGCGGGCAACTGCACCGAGGTGCTGGAGGCCTGCGAACGGCTGGTGGCCGGTCGCCCCGAGATCGAAATGCTGTCGGCCCGACGACGGCTGTACGGCGACGAAGACGAGGACTGACAGACATGGTGGACGCAGCCCGGGCTCGCAAGCTCGCCGACCGGATCCAGCAGATCGTCGCCGAGATGTTGGAGCGCCGCATCAAGGACCCCAGGCTCGGATTCGTCACGGTGACGGACGCCAAGGTCACCGGCGACCTGCGGGACGCCACGGTCTACTACACGGTGTACGGCTCGGAGGGCGAGCGGGCCGACACCGCCGCGGCGCTGGAGAGCGCCAAGGGGGTCATCCGCTCGGAGGTGGGGCGGCGCACCGGGATCCGGCACACCCCCAGCCTGACCTTCGAGTTCGACGCGGTGATGGACAACGCCCGGCAGCTCGACGACCTGCTGGCCCGGGCCCGCGCGCACGACGAGCAGGTGGCCAGGACCGCCGAGGGCGCGGAGCCCGCGGGGGAGGCCAACCCCTATCGCGTCGGTGAGGAGCTTGCCGAAAGCGACGCGGACGGGGACGGCGACGAGGGACACTCGACACCGTGAACCGGCCGGTTGCGCGGTGCGGCCGAGGGTCGCCGCGCGGCGGGGCGAGCCGGGGGGGAGGGTGAGCGACATGGCGATGCCCGGACTCGCCGTCAGCGGGCGAACCGGTGGCGGAGTGCCGGACCCGGCCCAGTGGGACCGGGCGGTCGAGCTGATCGAGGCGGCCGAGGAGATCTGGCTGGCGTGCCACGTGTCCCCGGACGGGGACGCGCTGGGCTCGATGCTGGCCTTCGCGCAGGCGTTGCGGGCGCGCGGCAAACGCTGCGCCGCGTCCTTCGGCGAGCCGTTCACGGTGCCGGGGAGCCTGCGCTTCCTGCCCGGCCAGGACCTCCTGGTGGATCCGGGCGCGGTCCCGGAGGCCCCGGCGCTGATGATCGCGTTCGACGCCGCCGCGCTCGGCCGGCTGGGGTCGTTGGCCCCGTCGGCGGATCGGGCCCGGGAGCTGATCGTGGTGGACCACCACGCCTCCAACTCCGGGTTCGGCACCGTGCACCTGATCGATCCGTCGGCCGCGGCCACCGCGGTGCTGGCCGAGGAGCTGATCTCCCGGATCGGCGTCCCGTTGACCCGTGAGATCGCGCTCGGCCTGTACGCCGGGCTGGCCAGCGACACGGGCTCGTTCAAGTACGGCTCCACCACGCCGGAGGTGCACGGGATGGCCGGTCGGCTGCTGGCCGCCGGCGTCCGTCCCGACGCGGTGGGCCGCGAGCTGTGGGACCGCGCGCCGTTCGGCTACCTGCAGGTGCTCGGCGGCGCGCTCGGACGGGCCCGTTTCGAGCCGGACGCCGCCGGGGGCCTCGGCATGGTGTGGACCACCATCAGCAGGGCCGACCGGGCCGCGCGGGACGTCCGCTACGACCAGCTCGAGGGCGTGATCGACCAACTGCGCCGGGCCGACGAGGCCGAGGTCGCGGTGGTCTGCAAGGAGACCGACGACGGACGTTGGTACGTGTCCACCCGCTCCAAGGGCCGGGTGGACGTCGGCCGCGCCTGCTTCGAACTGGGCGGCGGCGGGCACCGCCTGGCCGCCGCGTACACCTGTGACTGCGCGCCGCAGACCGCCATCGAGCGACTGCGCGCGCTGCTGACGACCGCCCCGGCACGGAGGGACGCCCAGTGACATCGGGCCTGGTGATCGTGGACAAGCCGGCGGACTGGACCTCGCACGACGTGGTCGCCAGGATGCGCCGGCTGGCCGGGACCCGGCGGGTCGGCCACGCCGGCACGCTGGACCCGATGGCGACCGGCGTGCTGGTCGTCGGGGTCGACAAGGCCACCCGCCTGCTCGGTCACCTGGCGCTCACCGAGAAGGTCTACGAGGCCACCATCCGGCTCGGGGAGTCCACCAACACCGACGACGCCGAGGGCGAGACCACCGCCACCGCCTCGGCCGCCGAGGTCGCCGGCGAGGCCCTGGCCGCCGCCGTCGAGGCGCTGACCGGCGAGATCCTCCAGGTCCCGCCCCAGGTCAGCGCGATCAAGGTGAACGGGCAACGGGCGTACAAGATGGCCCGCAAGGGCGAAGAGGTCGAGCTGCGGGCGCGCCCGGTCACCGTGTCCGACTTCACCGTCGGCGAGATCCGCCGGCACGGCGACCTGGTGGACCTGGACGCCTCGATCACCTGCTCGTCGGGCACCTACATCCGGGCGCTGGCCCGCGACCTCGGCGCCGCGTTGGGCACCGGCGGACACCTCACGGCGCTGCGCCGCACCCGGGTCGGCCCGTACGGGCTGGACCTGGCCCGCACCCTCGACCAGCTCGCCTCGCACTGCGACGTGCTCCCCATCGGCGACGCGGTCGCGGCCGCGTTCCCCCGCCGCGACGTCGACGCCGCCGACGCCAAGGCCATCGCCCACGGCGGCCGTCTCCCGGCCACCGGCCTGGGCCCGGGCCCCATCGGCGTCTTCGGCCCCGAAGGCGACCTGCTCGCCCTCATGGAGGAGCAGGGCCCGATCATCAGACCCCTCGCCGTCTTCACCTCCTGACACCACGCGCGAAGGGCCCGCCCGCCGGCGAGCGGGGCGAGGCCGTGGGCGCGAGTACCCTCGTGGGGGAGCCCCGAGGTCGGGGGCGCTCGGGGCGGCATGGCAGTCTTGTGTCGAGTCCATGGACGGCTGACGGGTCCAACGCAGGGAGAGCATGGTGCGGCGCTGGCACGGCCTCGACGAGGTTCCCGCCGACTGGGGCAGGTCGGTGATCACCATCGGCGTCTTCGACGGGGTGCATCGCGGGCATCAGCGGATCGTCGGCGCGGCCGCCGAGCTGGCCCGCGAACGCGGTCTCCGGTCGGTGGTCATCACTTTCGACCCGCATCCCGACGAGGTCGTTCGGCCGGGCACCCACCCGCCGCTGCTGTCGTCCACCCGCCGCCGCGCCGAGCTGCTGGCCGAGCTGGGCACCGACGTGGTGATCCTGCTGCCGTTCACCCTGGAGCTGTCCCGGATGGGGCCCGACGAGTTCGTCCAGTCGGTGCTGGTCGACCGGCTGCACGCGGCCCACGTGATCGTGGGCGAGGACTTCCGGTTCGGGCACAAGGCCAAGGGCGACGTGGCGCTGCTCAGGGAGCTGGGCGAGAAGTACGACTTCACCGCCGAGGGTGTGCCGCTGGTCGCCGACGGCGGGACGATCTCCTCGACCCACATCCGCGAGCGGCTCGCCGTCGGTGACGTCGCCGCCGCCGCCGAGTCCCTGGGGCGTCCGCACCGGGTCGAGGGCGTGGTCGTGCGCGGGCATCAGCGGGGGCGGGCGCTGGGCTTCCCCACCGCCAATCTGGAGACCATGCAGCACGTGGCGATCCCGGCCGACGGCGTGTACGCGGGTCATCTGATCTGCGACTCCGACAGGTATCCGGCCTTCCGGTGGCCCGCCGCGATCTCCATCGGCACCAATCCCACGTTCGAGGGGGAGGGCGAGCGGACCGTGGAGGCGTACGCCCTGGACCGTGACGACCTCGACCTCTACGGGGAGCACATGGCGGTGGACTTCGCCGTCCGGATCCGCGACACCCTCAAGTTCGACTCGGTCGAGGCGCTCGTCGAGGAGATGCGGCGCGACGTGGACCGGGCCAGGGAGCTGACGGCCTGAGCCGCCGCGTGGAACGGCCACGGAGCGTTCTCGACCGTGACGGGGTCCGTGCCGGGCGTGGTACCGTGAAGAACCGCCGGGGTGGGCCCGGCCCTGTTCCGCTGCACCCTCATGCGGCGGGACGCATTCCCTACGCACCATGCGGACCCGTACGCGGACCATTCGCCGGGATCTGCGGGTGACGATCATCAGAAGGAGCCCCGTGTCGCTCGACACCGCCACCAAGAACAAGATCATCGCTGAGTACGCGACCACTGAGGGTGACACCGGATCCCCGGAGGTCCAGGTCGCGCTGCTGACCCGCCGCATCAACGACCTCACCGAGCACCTGAAGACCCACAAGCACGACCACCACAGCCGCCGCGGCCTGCTGCTGCTGGTGGGCCGGCGCCGCCGGCTGCTGAAGTACCTGGCCGACAAGGACATCAACCGCTACCGGCAGTTGATCGAGCGACTCGGTCTGCGCCGCTAGGGCGGTGAGGGAGTGACCCGCCGGGTCACTCCCTCTCTCATATGCGGGTATACGAGCCCGTACAACTCAAGACGAGGCCCGCGAGACGAGTCGGCTTGTGGCGCGGCCGGTCCTCGGTAGTGGCCCCCGGATCACCGATCCGAGGGCTTCGATCGAAGACCGGCGCCGGCGAAACCACAGGGCTCGATCGCGGGGCGAGCAACGAAGGAGCATTCCCGTGGAACCTGTGCGCATCGACGGAGCACAGATGGCCGAGGCCGTCATCGACAACGGCGCGTTCGGCACCCGCACCCTCCGGTTCGAGACGGGCCGACTGGCCCGCCAGGCGGCCGGCTCGGCCGTCGTCTATCTCGACGACGAGACCATGGTGCTGTCGGCGTCGACGGCGTCCAAGAAGCCCAAGGAGAACCTGGACTTCTTCCCGCTGACGGTGGACGTCGAGGAGCGGATGTACGCCGCGGGCCGGATCCCCGGCTCGTTCTTCCGCCGCGAGGGCCGTCCCTCCGAGGACGCCATCCTGACCTGCCGGCTGATCGACCGGCCGTTGCGCCCGTCCTTCGCCAAGGGCCTGCGCAACGAGATCCAGATCGTCGAGACGATCCTGGCGCTGCACCCCGACCACCTCTACGACGTGGTCGCCATCAACGCCGCCTCGATGTCCACCCAGCTCTCGGGGATCCCGTTCTCGGGCCCGATCGGCGGCGTGCGCGTCGCGCTGATCGACGGCGCCTGGGTCGGCTTCCCCACGCACTCCGAGCTCGAGCGCGCCACCTTCGACATGGTGGTGGCCGGCCGGACGCTGGACGACGGCGACGTCGCCATCATGATGGTGGAGGCCGAGTCCACCCGCGACACCCTGGCGCTGGTCGCCGAGGGCGCCGTGGCCCCGACCGAGGAGACCATCGCCGAGGGCCTGGAGGCGGCCAAGCCGTTCATCCGGGTGCTGTGCGCGGCGCAGCGCGAGCTGGCCGCCGCGGCGGGCAAGGAGACGGCCGAGTTCCCGGTCTTCCTGGACTACACCGACGACGTCTACGAGGCGGTCTCCGCCGCGGTGTCGCAGGAGCTGGCCCAGGCGCTGACCATCTCCGGCAAGCAGGAGCGCGAGTCCCGGCTCGACGAGCTCAAGGCCGTCACGCTGGAGAAGCTGGTCCCCGACTTCGAGGGCCGCGACAAGGAGCTGTCGGCGGCGTTCCGCGCGGTCACCAAGAAGCTGATCCGCGAGCGCATCATCCGCGACGGCGTCCGCATCGACGGCCGCGGCGCCAAGGACATCCGGGGGCTGTCGGCCGAGGCGCACGTGCTGCCGCGGGTGCACGGCTCGGCGCTGTTCGAGCGGGGCGAGACCCAGATCATGGGCGTGACCACGCTCAACATGCTCCGGATGGAGCAGATGATCGACACGCTCAACCCCGAGCGCACCAAGCGCTACATGCACAACTACAACTTCCCGCCGTACTCGACCGGTGAGACCGGCCGGGTCGGCTCGCCGAAGCGGCGCGAGATCGGGCACGGCGCGCTGGCGGAGCGGGCGCTGATCCCGGTGCTGCCGACGCGCGAGGAGTTCCCGTACGCCATCCGGCAGGTGTCGGAGGCGCTGAGCTCCAACGGCTCGACGTCGATGGGCTCGGTCTGCGCGTCCACGATGTCGCTGCTGGACGCGGGCGTGCCGCTCAAGGCGAGCGTCGCGGGCATCGCGATGGGCCTGATCCACGAGGGCGGCGAGTACGTCACGCTGACCGACATCCTCGGCGCCGAGGACGCGTTCGGCGACATGGACTTCAAGGTCGCCGGCACCCGTGAGCTGATCACGGCGCTCCAGCTCGACACCAAGCTGGACGGCATCCCCGCGTCCGTGCTGGGCGCGGCGCTCCGGCAGGCCCGCGCGGCCCGCCTGGCGATCCTGGACGTGATGGCCGAGGCCATCTCGACCCCCGCCGAGATGAGCGAGTACGCGCCGCGGATCATCACCATCAAGGTCCCGGTCGACAAGATCGGCGAGGTCATCGGCCCCAAGGGCAAGATGATCAACTCGATCCAGGACGACACCGGCGCCGACATCACCATCGAGGACGACGGCACCATCTACGTGGGCGCGATCGACGGGACCTCCGCGGAGGCCGCCCGTCAGGCGATCAACGCGATCGCCAACCCGCACATGCCGGAGATCGGCGAGCGCTACCTGGGCACCGTCGTCAAGACCACCACGTTCGGCGCGTTCGTGTCGCTGCTGCCCGGCAAGGACGGCCTGCTGCACGTCTCGCAGATCCGCAAGCTGCACGGCGGCGTCCGGATCGAGAACGTCGAGGACTACGTCAAGGTCGGCGACAAGATCCAGGTCGAGGTCACCGAGATCGACCAGCGCGGCAAGCTGTCGCTGGTGCCGGTCGACGTGGTCGAGCGCGAGGCCGCCGAGAAGGGCGAGCGCGGTCCCGCCGGCGAGCCCGAGGACGAGCCCGCCGCCGCCGACGAGGGCGGCGAGGGCGGCGACCGGCCGCGTCGGCGTCGCACCCGCGCCCGCGAGGGCGGACAGCGCAACACCTGACCGGTACCCGTCGAGTTCTCCCCGGGGGGTCCGCCTCCCGGGGAGAACCCGCGCAGAGCCTGAACGAACGAGAGGCGAGGGCGGCGTGACGCTGTCGGCCAGGGCACAGGAGCCCGGCACCACCCATCTGGTCCATCCCGGCGCGGACGGGGCCGGCGCCGTCCGGCGCACCGTGCTCCCCGGCGGGCTGCGCGTCATCACCGAGACCATGCCCACCGTGCGCTCCGCGGCGTTCGGCATCTGGGCCGGGGTCGGCTCCCGGGACGAGGACGCCCGCGACTCCGGCGCCTCGCACTACCTGGAGCACACCCTCTTCAAGGGGACCCGGCGGCGTTCGGCGCTGGAGATCTCCGCCGCGCTCGACGCGGTCGGCGGTGACCTGAACGCCTTCACCGCCAAGGAGTACACCTGCTACTACGCGCGGGTCCTGGACACCGACCTGCCGCTGGCGGTGGACGTGGTGTCCGACATGGTCATCGCGTCGCTCAACCGGGCCGAGGACGTGGAGGCCGAGCGCGGGGTGATCCTCGAAGAGATCGCCATGCGCGACGACGACCCGAGCGACCTGGTGCACGACGAGTTCTCCACCGCGCTGTACGGCGACGTGCCGCTGGGACGCCCGATCCTCGGCACGGTCGAGTCGATCAACGCGCTGTCCCGTGACGTCATCGACCGCTACTACCGCGACCACTACCGCACCCCGAACCTCGTCGTCGCCGTGGCCGGGAACATCGACCACGACGACGTGGTCCGCCGCGTCACCGAGGCGTTCGCGGGCCGTCTGGACGGCGACGCGACACCGGCCGCGCCCCGCATCGGCGGCGTCGGCGCCCCGGCCCTGCCCGGCGTCCGGGTGGTGGACAAGGACACCGAGCAGGCCAACCTGGTGCTCGGCGGCGTGGGCGTGGCTCGCACCGACGACCGGCGGTTCGCCCTCGGGGTCCTCAACGCGGCGCTGGGCGGCGGCATGTCGTCCCGGCTGTTCCAGGAGGTCCGGGAGAAGCGCGGGCTGGCCTATTCGGTCTACAGCTACACCGCGCAGTACGCCGACACGGGCACGTTCGGCGTCTACGCGGGCTGCCAGCCCGGCAAGGTCGACGAGGTGCTGTCGATCTGCCGCGACGAGGTGGCCAAGCTCGCCGCCGGCGGCCTCGACGACGAGGAGCTGGAGCGGGGCAAGGGCCAGTTGCGCGGGTCGATGGTCCTCGGGCTGGAGGACACCGGCTCCCGGATGAGCCGGATCGGCAAGAGCGAGCTGGTGTACGAGCACCTGCTGCCGGTGGACGACGTACTGGCGCGGATCGAGGCCGTCACCCACGACGACGTCCGGGAGATGGCCCGCGAGGTGCTCGACAAGGTCGGCACCCTCACCGTGGTCGGTCCCTTCGGCGATCGGGACTTCTCCCTCTGACCCCGCCGGCCGTTTGGCGGAGGCGTCCGTCCGGGTAGGCCCCTTCGCATGGGCCTCCTGATCCGGGTGTTGACGACCGGCGTCGCGTTGTGGGTCGCCGCGGCCGTGCTGGACGGTGTGGACGTCAGGGCCTCGACCCGGGCCGGTGAGGTCGGGACGCTGGCCGTCGTCGCGGTGATCTTCGGTCTGGTCAACCTCCTGATCAAGCCCGTGATCAAGGTGCTGGGCTGCGCCTTCTACATCCTGACGTTCGGGCTCTTCGCGCTGGTCGTCAACGCGGCGCTGCTGATGCTGACGAGCTGGGCGGCCGGAGAGCTGGACCTGCCGTTCCACGTGGAGTGGTTCTGGCCGGCGTTCTGGGGCGCGATCATCGTCGGCGTGGTGAGCTGGCTGCTGAACGCCGTGCTGGCCGGCGAGGACTGAGCACCCCCGCGATAGGCTCGGGCGATCACCGTGTCGCGGAGGCGGAGGGACGATCGTGATCAACGTTGGGGTGCTGGGCGCGCGGGGCCGGATGGGCGCCGAGGTGTGCCGGGCCGTCGAGGGGGCCGACGACCTGGAGCTGGTCGCCGCCGTCGACCAGGGCGACGACCTGGCCCCGCTCACCGCCGCCGATGTGGTCGTCGACTTCACCCACCCCGGCGTCGTGATGGACAACCTGCGCTGGTGCGTCGAGCACGGCCTGCACGCGGTCGTCGGCACCAGCGGCTTCGACTCCGACCGGCTGGCCCGGGTGCGCGCCTGGCAGGAGGACGCGCCGGGCGCCAAGGTGCTCGTCGGGCCCAACTTCGGCATCGGCGCCGTGCTGATGATGGACTTCGCCCGTCGGGCCGCCCCGTTCTTCGAGTCCGTCGAGATCATCGAGCTGCACCACCCGAACAAGATCGACGCCCCCAGCGGCACCGCGTACCGCACCGCCGAGCTGGTCGCCGAGGCCCGCGCCAAGGCCGGGTCCGGGCCCTCGCCCGACGCCACCACCTCCGAGCTCGCCGGGGCCCGCGGGACCGACGTCGAGGGCGTCCGGGTCCACGCCGTCCGGCTGGCGGGCCTGATCGCCCACCAGGAGGTGCTGCTCGGCGGGCACGGGGAGATTTTCACCATCCGGCACGACTCGATGAACCGGGAGTCGTTCATGCCGGGGGTGCTGCTGGCGGTGCGTCGGGTGGCCGACCTGCCCGAGCCGCTCACCGTCGGCATCGAGTCCCTGTTGGGCCTGTGACACCGCCGATCCTGGCCGGGGAGCCCTGGGAGTACCTGGGGGCCGACGAGGCGATCGACGTCGAGCACGACCTGATCGTCGCGGCGGCGGCCTCGCTGCGCACCGGGGACGACCTCGCGTTCGCCGAGGCGGCCTTCGCGCTGGTGCGCGACGAGGTCGTCCATCCGTTGGACGTCCGCGACCGGCGGCCCACCTGGCGGGCCTCCGATGTGCTCCGCGAGCGGGTGGGCCTGTGCTACGCCCAGTCCCACCTGCTGGTGGCGCTGCTGCGGGCGGGGGGCATCGAGGCGGGCCTGTGCTATCAGCGGCTGTCCGACGACGGCACGGGGCACTTCCTGCACGGGCTGGCCGCCGTGCTGCTGGAGGACCACTGGGTCCGGCTCGACCCGCGCGGTCCCGACGTCGGGTTCTCCGCCACCGAGGACCGGCTCCTCTACACGGTGCGGCCGGAGCTGGGGGAGATCGACTACCCGAAGGTGTACCCGTCGCCGGCGCCGGTCGTTCTGGACGTCCTGCGCTCGCACGACGACGGCGTGGCGTTGTGCGAGGACGGCGGCCTGCCGGGCGCGCTGGAGGACTGAGCCGGGTTGCCGGGGACGTCCGGCGCGTCCTAGGGTGCGCCGGGTGACCCCCGCCGAACACGACTACACGGGCCGGACGTTCGGCGCCGCGGACTTCCGCGACCGGGTGTTCGACACGCCGGCGATCTTCACCGACTGCGTCTTCACCGAACGGCCCGACTTCTCGGGGGCCGTGTTCAAGGCGCGGGTGTTCTTCACCCGGGCGGTGTTCGAGCGGGGCGTCGACTTCCACGAGACGACGTTCGAGAAGTTCGCGAACTTCGAGGACGTCGCGGTGACCGGCGACGCCCGTTTCACCGGGGCGGTGTTCGAGACCGGTCTCCTGCTGGAGCACGCCGAGATCGACGGTGTGCTGCGCCTCGACCGGGTGCAGTTCCATGAGACCCGACTGATGGGCCCGCTGCGGGCCAAGGAGATCGACTTCCGGCTCGTCGTCTTCCATCGCCGGGCGCGCCTGGAGTTCGTCACGGGCCTGGTGCGCTGTGAACGGGCCTCGTTCTACGGGGGCGTTCAGTTCCAGCTCGACGGCGCGGACATCATCCTCAAGGACAGCGAGCTGGGGCCGGCGTCGCGGGTGGCGACCTACACGGCGGAGCGTGAACGGTACGGGCGGCCCGCCCGTCGTCCTCGGCTCGTGACCGTCTCCGGCACGGACGTGGCGACGCTCAGCATCTCCCGAGCCGACCTGTCGGCCTGCAAGCTCATGCACGCGCACAACCTCGACCTGCTGCGCGTCCGCACCGACGACGCGTTCGGTCTGACCCCTCGGCGGCTGCGGTTGGCGCGCCGCGAGGTCATCGGGGACGAGGTCCGGTGGCGGGCCGAGCACGGCGGCGGGCGGCGGGCCCGGGAACGCTGGCGGCCTCCCGTCGACTGGCCTGACGTGGAGGCGCCCCAACTGGCCGGCGAGGTCGTCAAGACCTACCGCGCGCTGCGCAAGGGCCGCGAGGACAGCGGGGACGGGCCCGGAGCCGCCGACTTCTACTACGGCGAGATGGAGATGCGCCGACTCGGCTCCGGGCGGCTGTCCAGGGAGCAGTGGCGGAACCGGAGCCTGCGCGGCTGGACGGCGGCGACCGGCGAGTACGTCCTGCTGTCGCTGTACTGGCTGGTGTCCGGGTACGGGTTGAGGGCGTGGCGGTCGTTCACGGCGCTGGCGGTCGTGGTCGCGCTCGCCGCCGCCGGGTTCATGACGTGGGGGTTCCCGGCCAAGGTGAAGATGGACTACGGCGACTCGTTCCGCTTCACCCTCCGCGCCGCCACGTCGCTGCTGCGGGGGACGGAGGCGCAACTGACGCCGACGGGGGAGTGGATCGAACTCGTGCTGCGCTTCCTGGGGCCCGTCCTGCTGGGCTTGGGCGTCCTGGCCGTGCGCGGTCGGGTCAGACGTTGAGGAGAGGTCATGGAAGAGTCGTTCGCGCGAGCCCTCTGGCACGTCATGGAGCCCGTGCACGCGGTCACCTACTTCGCCGACGAGTGCCTGGAGGCCCATCGGGCGGTGGGGCTCCGGGGGTACTGGATGGGGTACTTCGGTGCGCGTGCGGCGCCGCTGGGCCCGGTTCCGGCGGGGGTCGTGGAGGCCGTCTTCTACAACTTCCACCCTTCGAGGGTCCGTCGCGCCGTTCCGGACGCGTGGGGGTTCGCCGCTCCGGCCGCGATCCTGGACGCCCGGGCGAAGGGAGCGGCCACGGCGCTGCGGAGGCTGGTGCCCGAGGTGGACGAGGCGGCCCCCTCGGTGAACCCGCTCCTGGCGGCCGTCGTCGCGGCGGCCGAGGCCTCGGGTCGCCCGCTGTTCGGGGCCAACCGCGACCTGCCGGAACGCGACGACCCCGTCGAGGTGCTGTGGCAGGCGGCGACCGCGCTCCGCGAGCATCGCGGGGACGGACACGTCGCCGTGCTGGCCGCCGAGGGGCTGGACGGCTGCGAGGTCCACGTTCTGATGTCGGCGATCGAGGGCGTCCCGGCGGACATGATCCGGCTCTCCCGCGCCTGGACGCCGGAGGACTGGGCGGCGGCCGTCGACCGGCTCGCCGCGCGCGGCCTGGTGGCCGGCGACGGAGCGGTCACCCCGGCCGGTCGGGAGCTGCGCGGGCGGATCGAGGCCCGTACGGACGAACTCGCCGCCAAGCCCTACCTGGCGGCGCTCCCCGACCCGGAGGCGCTGATCCCGCTGGTGCGGCCGTTGGGGGAGGGGGCCGCCGCGGGGCTGCGCTTCCCCAACCCGATGGGGCTGCCGCGTCCGTCGTGACCGTGGGCTAGGGCGACGCGAAGCCGTGCCGGTGGAGGACTCCGCGGGCCTCGGCCGACCCCAGCCACGCGATGAGGGCCTCCGCGGCCTCCTCGTGGTCGCCGTCGACGAGCGCGGCGGCGGGGTAGGCGACCGTGGTGTTCTGGTCGGCGGGGATCGCCACGCTGCTCGCGGCCGCCCCCGCCGAGCGCATGTCGGTGATGTAGACGATGCCCGCGTCGGCCTCCCCGGTCCTGATCCGGGTGAGGACCGATCGGGCGCCGATCTCCTCCGACACCGGCCGTACCGCGAGCCGCTCCCCGTCCAGGACGCGCCGCGCGTATCGGCCGACCGGCGACGTCGCCGAGCCCAGGACGACGCGCAGGCCGGGTCGGCCCAGGTCGGTGAGGCCGCGGACACCCGCCGGGTTGCCGGGGGCGACGGCGATCGTCAGGGAGTTGCGGGCGATGACGCGCCGCCGGCCGACGTCGTCGGCCACCGGCTGCATGGCCGTCTCGTCGCCGGTCACCAGCACGTCCGCGCGCTGCCGGTCGCGGAGACGCTCGACCAGCTCGGACGAGCCGCCGAAGACGAACCGCACCCGTACGTCGTGGGAGCGCCCGTAGCGTCCGCCCAGCTCGGTCAGCGCCTCGGTCAGCGCGGACGTGGCGAACACGGTGAGCGTCACCGGCCCGGACGACCCGCCGCAGCCCGGGGTGAGCAGCAGGGCGGCGACACAGGCGACCGACCGTGGAAGGAGGGGGCGAGGGGGCATATGTGGTGATCATAGGGCCGTGGCCGTGTTTCGCCCGTGCTTTGTCGGCGGCAGGTCATAGGGTCCTGGGTGGTATCGACATTCCCCCGGAGGCCCGACGATGTCCCTCGACCTGATGGAGCTGCTGCCCGGCGATTGGCGCGAGCGGCTCGACCCGTTGCTCGACCCGATCGGCACGGCGGCGCTCGGCGCTTTCGTCGCCGACGAATACGAGCGGCAGACGGTCTTTCCGGTGCGTGAGGATCTGTTCAACGCCTTTCGCCACTGCTCGTACGACAACGCCCGGGTGCTGATCCTCGGGCAGGACCCCTACCACGGCCCCGGGCAGGCCCACGGGCTGAGCTTCAGCGTCCGCGAGGGTGTCCGGCTGCCTCCGTCGCTGCGCAACATCTACAAGGAATTGGCAGCCGACCTCGAGGTGCCCGCCGCCGCGAGCGGCGACCTGACCCCGTGGGCCGACCAGGGCGTGCTGCTGCTCAACGCCGTGCTGACCGTGCGGTCGGGCGAGGCGGGCTCTCACGCGGGCAAGGGCTGGGAGGAGTTCACCGACGCCGCCATCTCCGCCCTGAACGCCAAGGACGAGCGGGTCGTGTTCGTGCTGTGGGGGGCCTACGCGCGCAAGAAGGCCCGGCTGGTGACCAACCCGGCCCACGTGGTCATCGAGTCGGCCCACCCGAGCCCGCTGAGCGCCAAGAAGTTCTTCGGCACCCGGCCGTTCAGCGCCGTCAACAAGGCCCTCACCGACGCCGGCCTGGCCGAGATCGACTGGGCGCTGCCGGGCTGATCCCCCGTGCGGGGGAGCCTTCTGGCCCCGAGGCGGGACGCGTCGCGGACACGGTCGGCGGACAGTGGACGTCATGACCGCAATCACTCACGCGGGGGCCGCCCGGCCGCGGAACCTCCGGCTGATCGTGTGCTGGCTGACCATCGCCGCCTGCGTCCCCTACCTCACCCTCAAGGTCCTCTGGCTGAGCGGCGGCACCGTCGGCTGGATCGACCCGGCCGACGCGGAGGGCTCCGCCCTGTACACGGCCAACGCCATCACGCTGGTGATGGACATGATCGCCGTCGTGGTGGCGCTGGCGCTGACCTACGGCTGGGGACGTCGACTCCCGGCCTGGCTGGTGCTCACGCCGATCTGGGTCGCCGCGGGCCTGCTCGCCCCGATCGTCGTGGCCGCGCTGCCCGCCATGGCGATCGAGGCCGCCGTCGGCTCGTCGGGGTCCGCCCAGCCGGACATGGGGCTGGAGACGTGGGTCTTCGTCATGGTGTACACCGGCTTCACGCTGCAGGGCATCGGGCTGATGGCCGCGTTCGCGCTGTACGCGCGGGACCGCTGGCCTGACGTGTTCCGGACGCGGACCGCCGCGTTGCCGAAGGGGCCGACGGCCTCCCTGCAGTCCCTGATGGTCGTGACCGCCGCCGTCCTCGCCGTCCCGTACGTCGTCGTGCACGGGTACTGGGCGCTCGGCGGCGACGCCGGGATCTCCGACGACATGCTCGACGACCGGTCCACCGCCTCGTACGTCGTCGCCGGGGTCTGGGGCGCCATGGCCGTCGTGGGCGTCCTGGGGCTGCTGGCGTTGGTGTTCCGCCGGGGTTCGGGACGGCTGTTGGGTCCCCTGACCGCCGCCTGGGTCGGCGCCGGCTCGATGTTCTGCCAGTCGCTCTACCAGATGCTGGTCCTGATCGGCCGGCCCGGCGAGCTGGGGGGCGAGGGCACCGCCCTCGGCGGCTACACGCTGCTGGCGGGCCTGATCTCCGGTCTGATCCTCGCCCTGGCCGGTGCCGTGCTGCTCGCCGAGCGACCCCAACGACCCGCCGGGTGCTCGCCGAGGTCCTAGAGGGCCAGACCCAGGGCGAGCAGGACGCCGTAGGCGATCTGCAGGCGGCCCGTCTCGCCCAGCACGGGGATCAGGTCCCGTCCCTTGGCCCCGTTCATCACCTTCTGCGTGGGCGGCAGCGAGAGCGGCGCGGCCAGCAGGGTCAGCAGCACCCACGGGTGCGGGGCCGCCACGGCGAGCGCGATCGGGAACGGCAGGGAGGCGCAGGCCGCGTACAGCACCCGGGTGCGCGGCCCGCCGAGCAGGACCGCCAGGGTCCGCTTGCCGGACTCGGTGTCGGTCGGGATGTCCCGCAGGTTGTTGGCCACCAGCAGGGCGCAGGCGATCAGGCCGACCGGCACCGCCGCCGCCCACGCCTCCCACGGCACACCCTCCACCTGCACGTAGACCGTGCCGACCACGGCGACGAGCCCGAAGAA
Organism: Thermomonospora umbrina; assembly: GCF_003386555.1. Classification (GTDB taxonomy): domain Bacteria; phylum Actinomycetota; class Actinomycetes; order Streptosporangiales; family Streptosporangiaceae; genus Thermomonospora; species Thermomonospora umbrina. Next base: position 5,216,185 of record NZ_QTTT01000001.1, read on the forward strand.
CACGAACACCGACAGCTCGCCGAGCGCCCGATAGCCGTACGGGGTCGTGCCGCCGGTGTAGAACCACGCGGCCACGATCGCGGCGGCGCCCACCAGCAGCAGCCACCAGCTCGTCACCGCCGCCAGCACCAGCCCGGCCACCGCCGCCAGCAGGAAGCAGCCCAGCGCCGCCGCCAGCACCTGACGGGGGCGCGCCACCTTGGAGCCGACCAGGCGCAACGGCCCCACCCGCTCGTCGTCGGTGCCGCGCACGCCGTCGCTGTAGTCGTTGGAGTAGTTCACGCCGACCTGCAGGGCCAGGGACACCAGCGCCGCGAGCCCGGCGCGCCACCACACGGCGTGCCCCTCGCCGACGGCGACGCCGGTGCCGGCGACGACGGGGACGAGGGAGGCGGGGAGGGTTCGGGGGCGGGACCCGGCGATCCACTGGGAGAGGGTGGCCACCGGTCAGGACTCCTTCTGCCGCGTCTTCATGATCCTGATTCTTCCCGATGGACGGTGCCGCCGGGCCGCAGCCGCATGCTCATCATCAGCCCCACGGCGAGCAGGGCGGCCGTGACCAGCACCGCCTGGCGCGCCGCGGTGGCGAGGGTCTCGTCGGCGGCCGCCGCCTCGACCCGCGCGGCCGGGTCCTCGTGCAGGTCGCGGGCGTACGTGCCGGCGCTCTCCCGCAGCTCGTGGACGACCTCGGCCCGTCGTTCGGCGGTCAGCGGGGTGTCGCGGAGCCGGTCGGTCATCTCGCGGCCCAGGCCGGTGGCGAACACGGTGCCGATGAGCGCGATGCCCAGCGCCGCGCCGACCTGCCGGGACGTCGACTGCGTGCCGGACGCCTGCCCGGCGTGCGCCGGCGGGACGTCCGCCAGGCTGACGCTGGTCAACTGCGCCGACGTCAGCCCCAGGCCCACACCGTAGGCGAGCATCCAGGGGGCCAGCCCCCAGCCGGTGGTGCCCGAGGTCAGCGTCAGCCCGACGGCGAGGACCGCCAGGACCTCCAGCAGCAGCCCCAGTTGGACGACCCGGTGCGCGCCCCGCCGGTTGGCGAGCCTGCCCGCGAACGGACCGGCCAGGAACGCCCCCACGGCCAGCGGGAGGATCGCCACGCTGATCTGGAGCGGAGAGTCGCCGTGCACGCCCACCAGGAACAACGGCAGCACGAACAGCAGGCCCAGTTCGCCCACGCTGACGAGCGCGGCGGCCAGGTTGCCCTGCCGGAAGCTCCCGATCCGGAACAGCGCCGGGTCGAGCATCACCGGCCGTCCCGCCGCGCTGCGGGCCCGCTCCACCAGGACCAGGGCGACGACCAGGGCCGCACCGAGCGCCAGCACGACGGGCACCGGCGAGAGCCCGCCGTCCGGCCACGTCACCGGCCCCATGTGGAACGTCCGGGTGGCGGCCCACCAGCCGTACCAGGGGCCCTCGATCAGGCCGCAGACCAACGCCCCGAGGCCCAGGGCGGCCAGCGCGCCGCCGAGCCAGTCGACGCCGCGCACCCCCGTCTGGCGGGTCTCCGGCATCAGGGCCAGCGCCCCGACGATCAGCGCCAGTCCGAGCGGCAGGTTGATCCCGAACGCCCAGCGCCAGCTCAGCGAGGTCGCGATGGCCCCGCCGAGCAGGGGGCCCAGCGCCGCCATCCCGCCGATCAGCGACCCCCAGATCCCGAAGGCGATGGCGCGTTCCCGGCCGGTGAAGACCGCGTTCATGGTGGACAGGGTCGCCGGCATGAGCAGCGAGGCCCCCACGCCCTGCAGGGCCCGCGCCAGGATCAGCGCCCCGCCGCCGGGGGCCGCCGCCGCCAGCAGACTCGCCACGGTGAACACCGCGACACCCAGCACGAACATGCGCCGTCGCCCGACCAGATCGCCGGCCCGGCCGCAGGGGATCAGCAGCGCCGCGAAGACCATCGGGTAGATCGAGGTGACCCACTCGGCCTCGCCGGTGGTCAGGTCGAGCCCGGCGACGATCTGGGGGATCAGGACGTTGACGATGGTGGCGTCGACGACGACCAGCGAGACGCCCAGGCTCATGACCACCAGCGCCAGGTGACGCCGTCGCCGTCCGGGTCGCTCCGCGGTCTCTGCGGGGGCGGGGGCGGTCGCGGGCGCGCTCAATCGATCATCCTGGCTCGGGAAGGTGCGGGTCGGAAGGTGCGGGCGGGCGGTTGCCCCACCATGCGCCTCCAACATAACCGCAGGGCCGGCGCCCCCCGTCCCGACCCCACCCCAGCGGACCGCCGCCCGCCGGCGCGACCTCGCCCCGTCGGGGCGCCCTTTCCGGGCATGGCTTGCCATTAACCGCCATTGTCTGCCATTTCCGGCTATTCGGATGGTGTGCAGCCGCCCGTCGTTCCTTCCGGCCCATCGGTGATACTGGGGACCGGACCGCCGAAGTGCGTGCAACCGGGTCTCTTCGGCGCCGTATCGCTCGGGGGCGAGGAAATGACTGCACAGTCACCGCCGACTCCGCGGGACGCGCGGACGGCCGAGGAATATGTCGGCAGGGCCCGATGTCTCAAGGCGTGGTCCGGATACTCCTATCGGGACCTGGGCCGCCGGGCCGCGGCGAACGGCGACCATCTGCCCCCCAGCACGCTGGCGACGGCGCTGCACCGGGCCTCGCTCCCGGCGGAGCCGCTGATCTCCGCCTTCGTCCGCGCCTGCGGCGGCGACCCCGCCACGGTCGCCGAGTGGATCGACGTCCGCCGACGCATCGCGATCGCCGCCGAGAACGGCACCGCCGCCCCACCCGTTCACACGGAACCGCCGCCCGCCGACCCCTCGCCCGCCCCGCCGCGTACGGAGCCCCCCGTCGTCGCCCCGACCCGCCCCGAGGTCAGGCGTCGAGCCCTGATCGGCGTTCTGGCCGGGGGGACCGCGATCGTCGTCTGCGCGACGGCCAGCGCTCCGGGCCCCACCGTCGACCCGGCGGCGCGGCGCACTTCGCCGACGGCCATCGGGACCGCCGCGCCCACGGGTCCGCTGCTGGACGGCTGGTACCGCGTCCACACGCTCAGGGACGGCGTGTGCCTGGGAGTCGAGGGCCCGTCGAGTGATCCGTCCATCGTCCGGCAGCCCTGCCGGATGACCGCGGGGCAGCGCTTCCATTTCCAGCACGCCGGTGACGCGGCCTACCTGATCCGGGCCGCCCCGCCTCCGGGCTGCGTCACCGTCGAGCCCTCCGGCGACATCGGCCACCTGCGGCTGCGCGACTGTTCACCGGCCCATCCCGGCCAACTGCTGCGCATCGAGGTGCTGCCCCGCGAAGGGCACAGTTGGCTGCCCAGCCGCCTGCGGCTGCGGACCCTGGCCGATCCGGCCCTCCGCGTGCGGGTCGGGCCTCCCGGGCCGGGCGCGTCCTGGGAGGGCGATCTCCGCTTCTATCTGACCCCGTTCGAGGATCCGGCCGCCGTCCGCTAGGGACGGCGGCCGGTGTGTTCCGGTCTAGTGGCACCGGAGCCAGACGGTACGGGTGGTGACGATGGTCGAGCGCCGCGCGGGGTTGTACCCGTGCGGGTAGACGACCTTCGCCCACACCTTGCCCTTGTAGTACGCGCCGCCGAGCCGGGAACGGTCGTCCCAGCCGTGGCGGTGGCACTTGCGGGCGATGGCCACGCCGACGTGACGGGCGTGGTGCCTGCCCCGCCAGCCGCTCGACCCGTGGAATCGGCCGTTCCTGTAGAGGCTCACCTTGATGCGCAGGGCCTTGACCCGGTGGTTGCACCTGATGTGCCCGGCCATCTTGATCAGGCGGCGGTGGTGGCCGTGTCCGTGACCGTGTCCGTGGCCGTGGCGGAGCAGGTGCGGGCGCGTGGCGTGCACCCGGCAGTGGATCCGGTGCGAATGGCCTCCTGCGAGCGCCGCGCCCCGTGTCGCCACGAGGTCGCCGGCGGACTCGGCCACCGGGTCGGCGGGCTTCCCGGCGACCGCCCCCGTGGCCGCCGAGACGGCCGGAACACCGGTCACCGCCATGGTGCCGACCATGAGCCCGATCATCAGGCCCCGTCGGATGGACTTGGGTGCCAAGGGTCCCTCCCCAGAACTGTCGGATGTTCGGTCCCGCGATCACGGGACCGGCGGGGTACGGGCCGACGATGCCCGGGGAGGTCGGGGTGGCGAACGGCACGGGCCGTACGGCACCGTTCGAGATCGTTCGTCGTCCGTTCGGCGGCCGTGTTCCGCGGCGCGGGACGCCTACAGGCCGGTGTGCAACCGGATCATGACGACCGGCGCGCCCATGTCCAGGGTCCGGCGCGCCCCGTCGGGCGCCCAGCCCGCGGAGCCGAGGAACCGGCGCATCACCATGTCGCCCTCGAACGCCCAGGCGACCAGCGTGCCGACGCCGTCCTCGCGGAGCAGGTCCACGCTGGCCGCCAGCAGCCGGCTGCCGTGCCCGGCGCGGCCGTGCAGCGGGTCGACCAGCAACGTCACCAGTTCGGCCGTGTCGGACGGGTCGAGGTCGGCGTCCTCGGCGGGGGCGTGCGCGGCGAAACCCACCACGAGGTCGGCGGAGACGGCCACCAGCAGCCGGTGCCGGGCGCTCGGCGGCGCCACGGCCGCCTCCGCCCACCGCTCCCGCCACACCGTCGCGGCCTCCGGGCTCGTCACCTCGGCGAGCGCCTCGGCGGGCAGCAGGTCGCGATAACCCTCCCGCCAGGCCCGCACCTGGATCTCGGCGACCGCCGCCGCATCCGCCCGCCGAGCGGGCCGTACGCCGACGTCAGCCATGGCCGTCCTCTCCGTGATCACCCCTGCCCGCGCCAGCGTACCGCCGCCCCCCTTCACCCGAACGGGCCCACGCCGGCCCGCGCTCCCGACCGCCCCCACCGGTGCTCGTGCGGTTGGACGGGCGGCTCGATGCGCCGGGGGTCGGTCAGGGGGCGACCGGGCGGCGGCGGGCGCGGTAGGCGCGGGTCTTGGTGCGGTTGCCGCAGACGCGCATCGAGCACCAGGTGCGGGAACGGTTCTTGGAGGTGTCGAGGAAGGCCCAGCGGCAGGTGTCCTCGGGGCAGACCTTCAGTCGCCGCCAACTCCCGTCCGCCGCCGCGTCCTGGATCGCGGCGGCGAGCAGGGCCAGCGCCCCCGGGACGCCGTCGTGGACCGGGAGCAGCACCGGGCCGTCGACGGTCAGCGACACGCACAGCGGCAGCCGCCGCAGCACGTCCGCGAGCCCCGGCCCGTCCGCCCCGGCCGTCGGGCCGTGGTGGCCGAGCAGCACCTCCCGCAGGCCCTCGCGGAGGATCAAAGCCGTGGTCAGCGCGTCGTCGCCGGGGCCGAGCCGACCCGCCGGCAACAGGCCGCGCTCCGCCAGCCACGTGCCGAGGCCGTCCGCGGTGTCGATCTCGTCGGCGGACGTCTCGACGTTGAGCGTGTTGACGAAGTCCCGCAGCAGCAGCGCGGCGTCCGAGCCGGTCACCTTCCCATCCTAGGAAGGCCGGGCGGGCATCGCCGCCGGCGCCCGCGCGAGTCGGCGGACACCCTCGGCCAGCTCCGCCTCCGAGGCGGCCATGCCGTAGCTGATCCGCAGGTACGGGCCGTCGGGCTCGGCGGGAAAGTACTGGCGTCCCGCGCTCACCACGACGCCCTCCCGCCGCGCCGCCTCCGCCAGGGCGACGTCGTCGACGCCGTCCGGCAGCCGCGCCCACAGGTAGAGCCCGCCCGTGACCGGCTCGACCCGTACCTCGGGCAGGTCGCGGGCCAGCGCGACGGCGAGCGCGTCGCGCCGGGCGAGGAGCCCCGCCCGGACGGCCCGTCGGTGCCGTGCCCAGGCCGGTGAGCTGACCAGCTCCAGCGCCGTCTCCTGGAGCTGCCGGGACGGGAAGAAGGAGTCCACCACCTGCACCGCCCGAACCCGTTCGGCCACGGGCCCCCGCGCGGTGAGGGCCGCGATCCGCAGGCTCGGCGCGCTGGCCTTGGTCAGCGAGGCGATGTGCAGCACCTGGCCGTCGGGATCGTCGGCGGCCAGCGGCGGGGGAGCGGGCTCGATGGCGAGGTGCCGGGCGAAGTCGTCCTCGATGACGAACGCCCCGGCGGCGCGGGCCACCGACAGCACCTGCCGGCGGCGTTCGGGGGCCAGCACCGTCCCCGTCGGATTGTGGAAGGTCGGCTGGCAGTAGAACACCCGCGCGCCCGTCATCGCGAACGCGTCGGCGAGCAGGTCGGGTCGTACCCCGTCGCCGTCCACGGGCACCGGCACCGCGTGCAGCCCGGCGGCGCGCGCCACCGCGAGCACTCCCAGATAGGTGGGGGACTCGACCAGCAGCGGCGCGCCCACCGGCAGCAGCGCCCGCAGCGCGATGCTGATGGCGTGCTGGCCGCCGTCGGTGATCAGGACGTCCCCGGGCGTGACATCGCCGCCGATGGTCCGGGCGAACCAGGTGCGCAGCCCGTCGATCCCGGCCAGCGGAGGGCGTTCCCACGCGCCCGGCCTGCGCGCCGCCCGGGCCGCCGCCGTCGCCAGCGCCCGCAACGGCTGCAGGGTCGGGGGCAGATAGCCGCCGCCGAGCGCGATGACGCCCTCGGGAGCGGGATCCAGCAGCCCGGTGAGGCCCCCGGCGTGCACCGTCCGATCGCCCAGCGCGACGGCCTGCCAACCGTGGTCGGCGGCACGCGGTGCGCGACCGGACGGGGTGCGCCCGGCGACGAACGTGCCGCTGCCGGGCCGGGTGACGACCAGTCCCTCCGCGGTGAGCACGCCCAGCGCCCGCGACACCGTGACCGGGCTGACCCGATGCCGTTCGACGAGCGTGCGGCTGGACGGCAGCCGTTCGCCGGGGCCCAGCCGGTCGATCTCGCCGCGCAGCAGATCGGCGAGTTGGGCGATACTGCTATCCTGGGACATGACGGACAAGGATAGCGCTACTGCCCGCAGATCGATAGCGCTGAGCGGCCCCGGCCTCGCCCTGCTGGGCGTGCTGGCCTTCTCGTTCTCGTTCCCCGGCGCGCACTACGCGCTGGACGGCCTCGACCCCTATCTCGTCGGCGTCGGCCGCGCGGCGGTCGCCGCGCTCCTGGCCGCCGGCGCGCTGGCCGCCGTGACGGCGCGGCCTCCCGCCCGCCACCAGATCCGCGGCCTGCTCGCGGTGGGCCTCGGCGTGGTCTTCGGCTTCCCCGTGCTGTCGACGCTGGCCCTGGACGCCGGCGCCTCCGTCTCCCACTCGGCCGTGGTGATCGGTCTGCTGCCCGCCGCCACCGCGATCACCGCGTCGCTGCGCACGGGGGAGCGGCCCTCGCGCGGGTTCTGGGCGGCCGCCGCCGTCGGCGCGCTGACCATCACGGTCTTCACCGTCGCCGAGGGCGGCGGCCGCCTCACCTCGGCGGACCTCCTGCTGGTCGGCGCCCTGCTCACCGCGGCGTACGGCTACGCCGAGGGCGGGCGGCTGTCGCGGGAGATGCCGGGCTGGCGGGTGATCTCGTGGGCGCTGGTGCTGGCGACGCCGGTCTCGGTGCCCGTGACGCTGGTCCTGATGAGCACCACCGAGCAGCACTGGACCCGCGAGGCGGTGCTCGGATTCGGCTACGTCTCGGCCTTCTCGATGTTCCTGGGCTTCTTCGCCTGGTACGCGGGGATGGGCCGCATCGGCGTCGCCAGGGCCAGCCAGTTCCAACTCGCCCAGCCGATCATGACGCTGGTGTGGTCGGCCTGGCTCCTCGGCGAGCACCTCGACGGCCTCACCTGGCCGGCCGCGCTCGTGGTGGCGATCTGTGTGGCCTGGTCCCAACGGGCCCGCGTGCGCACCTCCCCGCCGGCGTCCGCGCCGGCCGGCGGTGAACGTTCCCCCGTCGCCGCGCGTCCCACGATGAAAGGGTGATCTGTGGAGGTATGTCGGGAATGCAATGGTTGCGGCGGTCGGTGCGCCTCACGGGCTGGGCCACCGCCTACGCCGTCGGCCTGCTGGGGATCTTCCTGGCGCAGACCTGGCTGTGGTGGCAGGACGAGCCCCGCGGCGGCGGTACGGACACCAACGCGCTGTGGGCCCGGCACCAGTGGGTCGGCGAGGCGCACACCGACGCCGAGTACCGCGACCTGGCCGCCCTGCTCGAGCGGAACCGCATCACCGACGTCTACTTCCACGCCGGCCCCTTCGAGGCCGACGGCACCGTACCGCCCGCCAAGTACACCAACGCGGGAAGGCTGATCGAGGCGATGCGCCGGCACGCCCCGGGCGTGCGCGCCCAGGCGTACCTCGGGCAGATCCGCACGGTGGACGGGCACGGGATCATCGACCTCGACGATCCGGCCGTCCGGGACCGGGTGCTGGCCACCGACCGCGTCTTCCTCGACCTCGGCTTCGACGGCATCCACTACGACTTCGAGCCGATCTATCCCGACGACACCGCGTTCCTGGAGCTGCTCGACCGGACCCGCGAGCTGACGCGCTCCCGAGGACGGCTGCTGTCGGTCGCCATCGAGGAGCTCACCCTCGCCGACTTCATGCAACCGGTGTATCGGACCCTGCTGCCCGCCGGTTGGAACGGCGGCCTGCACTACCCGCCGCGGCCCACCGAGGACTACCTGCGCGCGATCGCCGACCGGTCCGACCAGGTCGCCGTGATGACCTACGACGTCCCGCTGCCGACCAGGTCGCTGGTGGGCCGGCACTTCGCGTTCCACACCGAACGGACGCTGCGGCTCATCGGCGACCGCACCACGGTGTTCATGGGCGTGCCGACCTACCCGACGAAGCTGGAATGGGCCGAGGACCTCCCGGGGGCCCTGCGCGGCGTCCGCAAGGGCGTCGACGCCCTCGCCCGACCACCCGCCCGTCCCTACGGACTCGGCGTCTATGCGGAGTGGACGACCGACCGGCGGGACTGGGAGCGCTACCGGGCCGCCTGGCTAACGGCGGAGTCATAGAACATTGGCGGAATCGATACCCAGCCCATCACGTTCCCCGATCTGGGTTCGCGCAGGTAAAAGGGATGTCATAGCAGGACCATCCAGGGGTAAACCATTCCGTGCGAGTCAGCGGCCGACAGGGGGTCGGCGGCCGGTCGGAACACGGCGCAGCATCCGGCTGCGGGGAGTGAGGTCGAGGGAGATGCAGTCCCACACCACGGCACAGGTGATCCACCGGCTCGGAGAGCTCTCGGCCGAGTTCGCCGGATGGCGGATCGGCCACGGCGGCTCGGGCCACTGGTGGGCCGTCCGCGGCAACGAGCTGGTCCGCACGCGCGACGTCGACGAGTTGCGGGCCCGGCTCCGCGAACTGTCGGTGCCCCGCCCTCCGGGCCTGGCCGGCCCCGCCGACGCGGCCTGAGCATTCCTAGCGGCGCGGGCCCCGCCGCGTTACTCAATCGAGTCCGGAAAAGTGGTCCGAATTCACGCCGTAACGTTGCTTTTGCATGCCACGATGTCGGTGTAGACGCGGCGGCTGTACGTACCCCCGAGCGCACAGCCGCCGCGTCTCCCCTTGCCCGGACCCGTGCCCGATCTGCGGCCGCCCATTCCCCGAACGGAGCCGGCGGGCGCGCCTCCGTCCCGCCGGAGCGGTACCGTTCGGGACATGGCACCCAGCACAACCACTGACGCCCCGTTCGGCCGGATGCTGACCGCGATGGTCACGCCGATGACCGCCGACGGCACCGTGGACCACGACGGCGCCGCGCGGCTGGCCGCCCATCTGGTCGACGAACAGCGCAACGACGGCCTCGTCGTCAGCGGCACGACCGGCGAGTCCCCCACCACCTCCGACGAGGAGAAGGACCGGCTGCTCCGGACGGTGCTCGAGGCGGTGGGCGACCGGGCCACGGTGATCGCCGGTGTCGGCACCAACGACACCGCCCACACGCTGAAGCTGGCCGCGCGGGCGCAGGCCGCGGGTGCCCATGGGCTGCTGGTCGTGACGCCGTACTACAACAAGCCGCCCCAAGAGGGCCTGCTGGCCCACTTCACGGCGGTCGCCGACGCCACCGACCTACCCAACATGCTGTACGACATCCCGGGGCGCACCGGCGTGCCCATCCACACCGAGACCCTGCTTCGCCTGGCCGAACATCCCCGGATCACGGCCGTCAAGGACGCCAAGGGCGACCTGTTCGCCGGCTCTCAGGTGATGGCGGGCACCGACCTGGCCTTCTACTCCGGCGACGACGTGCTGAACCTGCCGTGGCTGTCGGTGGGCGCCGCCGGGTTCGTCAGCGTGGTCGGACATGTCGTCGGGGCCGACCTCCATGAGATGATCGAGGCATACCGCGCCGGCGACGTCGGCCGGGCGCTGGCGATCCACCGTCGGCTGCTCCCCGTCGTCACCGCGATCATGACCCGCACGCAGGGCGCCATCGCCGTCAAGGCGGCCCTCGGCCTGCTGGGCCTTCCGGGTGGCGCACTCCGCCCCCCGCTGGTTCCGGCGACGCCGGAGTTCACGGCGCGCCTGCGGGAAGACCTCGGACAAGGGGGCGTCAAGGTGCCGGAGGTTGATAGGTGAGCCATCCTCACCCCGAACTGTCCAGCCCGCCGGAGCTTCCCGACGGCGGACTGCGCATCGTCGCGCTCGGCGGCCTCGGGGAGATCGGCCGCAACATGACCGTGTTCGAGTTCGGCGGACGACTGCTGATCGTCGACTGCGGGGTGCTCTTCCCTGAGGAGGAACAACCCGGAGTCGACCTGATCCTGCCGGACTTCGACTACATCCGCGGACGGCTCGACGACGTCGAGGCGATCGTCCTCACCCACGGGCACGAGGACCACATCGGCGGCGTGCCGTTCCTACTGCGCGAACGCGCCGACATCCCACTGGTGGGATCCCGGCTGACGCTGGCGCTCATCGAGGCCAAGCTCACCGAGCACCGGATCCGTCCGGTCACGCTCGGCGTGGCCGAAGGGCAGCGGCACCGGTTCGGCCCGTTCGACCTGGAGTTTCTGTCGGTCAACCACTCCATCCCGGACGCGCTGGCGGTCGCCGTGCGCACCCCGGCCGGGCTGGTGCTCCACACCGGCGACTTCAAGATGGACCAGCTCCCGTTGGACGGCCGGCTCACCGACCTGGGCGGCTTCGCCCGGCTCGGCGCCGAGGGCATCGACCTGCTGATGTCCGACTCCACCAACTCGGAGGTGGCCGGCTTCGTCACCAGCGAACGGGAGATCGGCCCGGTCGTCGACGACGTGTTCCGCACCGCGCAGGAGCGGATCATCGTCGCCTGCTTCGCCTCCCACATCCACCGCGTCCAACAGGTGCTGGACGCCGCCGTCGCCAACCGCCGCAAGGTCTGCTTCGTCGGCCGGTCGATGGTGCGCAACATGGGCGTGGCGGGCGAGCTGGGCTTCCTGAACGTGCCCGACGGCATCCTGATCGAGCAGCGGCAGATCGAGGACGTCCCGCCCGACCGGCTGGTGCTGGTGTGCACCGGCTCGCAGGGCGAGCCGATGTCGGCGCTGTCCCGCATGGCCAACCGCGACCACCAGATCCGCATCACCGACCGCGACACGGTCATGCTGGCGTCCTCCCTCATCCCGGGCAACGAGAACGCCGTCAACCGCGTCATCAACGGTCTGACCCGCTGGGGCGCCCGCGTCGTCCACAAGGGCAACGCCCTGGTGCACGTGTCCGGGCACGCGTCCGCGGGCGAGCTGCTGTACGTGCTCAACCTGACCAAGCCGAGCAACTTCATGCCCATCCACGGCGAGTGGCGGCACCTGAAGGCCCACGCCCGGCTGGCCGAGCTCACCGGCGTCCCCAAGGAGAACATCGTCATCGCCGAGGACGGCGTGGCCGTCGACCTCGTCGACGGGCGGGCGTCCATCGTCGGGGCGGTCCCCGCCGGCTACGTCTACGTGGACGGGCTGTCGGTGGGCGAGATCACGGAGACCTCCCTGAAGGACCGGCGGATCCTCGGCGAGGAGGGCTTCGTCTCCATCGTCATCGGGGTCGACTCCTCCACCGGCAAACTGGTCGCCGGACCCGAGATCCACGCCCGCGGCGCCGGGATCTCCGACGCCGACTTCGACGCGGTCATCGACCGGATCGAGGAGGTCCTCCGCGAGGCCGCCGCCGACGGCGTCGGCGAGCTGCACCAGCTCAACCAACTGATCCGCCGCACCGTGGGTCGCTGGGTGAACGACAACTACCGTCGCCGCCCGATGATCGTCCCGGTGATCGTCGAGGTCTAGGAGCGTGTCCCTTGTGGGGGAGACCCCACAAGGGACACCCTCACGAACGAGGGCGACATCTCGAACGGTGACCACCGACGCTCGAAGGCCCGCCATGGCCCCCTTCGGAGCGGGCAACCACCGATGTCCGAACCGCAACCCGGCGGGGGTTTTGCCCGGTCCTTCAGGCGGGCGGCCCGGAGCGCCAGCGGAGGGCCGCCCGTCTGAAGACCTCGAGACCGGGCGCGGGGGGCGTGGGGGGTCGCCCCCCACAAAGAAGCAAGAGACACGCGCGGGCCGGGGAATTCCAGGGGATCGGCGGGGGCGCTCGTTACTCTCGTCACCATGGCCACACGTGCGTCTGGAGGAGCCGGCGGCTCCTCGCGTACACGCGGGGGTGCGGCGCGCAAACCCGCGGGCACGTCGGGCGCCGCGGGCAAGGGCGGCGGCAAGGCGGGCAAGGGCGGCCCCGCCCCCCGCAAACGGCCCTCGGGCGGCGGGCGTTCCTCCTCCGGCAAGGGCTCGGGCCGTCGTCCCGCCAAGGGCGCGGCGACGCGCAGGCCCGACCCGGTCGGGCGGCTGATCCTCGGCGTCTTCCGCGTGCTGTTCCGGCTCTACCTGCTGGTGGCCGCCGCGGTGGGCTCGGTCTTCCGGGCCTACGGTCGCGGGGCCCGTGACCTCGACGCCGAGCACCGGCGCGACGGTCTCGGGCTGGCGCTGCTCGGCGGTTCCATCGTGCTGGTCTCGATCACCTGGTTCCGGCCCGAGGGCGTCGTCACCCGTGCGCTGGAGCAGGTGGTGCGCGGCGGGCTGGGCAAGCTGGCGATGCTGTTGCCCCTGCTGGTCGCGGCGCTCGCCTGGCGCACCTTGCGGCATCCCGAGCGCAACGGCGACACCGGCCGGGTGATCATCGGTGCGAGCGCCCTGGTCCTCGGCGTGCAGGGCATCGTCCACATCGGCGCGGGCACCCCGTACCCCGGCAAGGGCATGGGCCCGGTGCGCGCGGCGGGCGGCGTCCTCGGCTGGCTGGTCTCCGCCCCCCTGGAGGGCGCGCTGAGCGCCTGGGTCGCGGTGCCTCTGCTGCTCCTGGTGAGCGGGTTCGGCGTGCTGGTGGTCACGGCGACCCCGGTGCACCGCGTTCCCGAGCGGCTCGGCGACCTGTGGGACGTCCTGACGCTGCGGGACCGCGGCTCCGTTCGCGAACTGCTGGAGGACGCCGAGCCCGAGGACGCCCCGGCGCCCAAGCCGAAGCGCCGCCGCAAGGGCAAGGCGGAGGACCCCGGCGAGCCCGACGACGGCCTCGACATCGGTGAGCACTCCAAGCCCTACGACACGCCCGTCCTGGAGGAGCGCGACGTCGGCGACGAGCCGCTGCCCGACCTGGCCGACGACCTCTTCGAACCGGACCCGGTGCCGTTCCTGGAGCCGCCCGCGCCGCCCGTGCCGCCGGCCCCGCCCGAGGCGGAGATCCCCGACCCGAGCCCGCCTCCGCGCCGCGCCGAGCAACTCCCGCTGAACTCGTCCGGGGAGATCTACGAGCTGCCCGAGCCGTCGGAGCTGCGACCCGGCAGCGTCACCAAGGCCCGCACCAAGGCCAACGACGTGGTCGTCGCGGCGCTGACCGGGGTGCTGGAGCAGTTCGAGATCGACGCGCAGGTCACCGGGTTCACCCGAGGCCCCACGATCACCCGGTACGAGATCGAGCTGGGCCCGGCGGTCAAGGTCGAGAAGGTCACCGCGCTGACCAAGAACATCGCGTACGCCGTCAAGAGCGCCGACGTGCGGATCATCTCCCCGATCCCCGGCAAGTCCGCGATCGGCGTCGAGATCCCCAACGTCGACAAGGACATCGTCAGCCTGGGCGACGTGCTGCGCTCCCCGGCGGCCACCAACGAGCAGCACCCCATGATCGTGGGCCTCGGCAAGGACGTCGAGGGCCGCACCGTGGTCGCCAACCTCGCCAAGATGCCGCACATCCTGATCGCCGGGGCCACCGGCGCGGGCAAGTCCACCTGCATCAACGGCCTGATCACCTCGGTGCTGATGCGGTCGACCCCCGACGAGGTCCGGATGGTGCTGGTGGACCCCAAGCGGGTCGAGCTGACCATGTACCAGGGCATCCCGCACCTGATCACGCCGATCATCACCAACCCCAAGAAGGCCGCCGAGGCCCTCCAGTGGGTGGTGGGGGAGATGGATCGGCGCTACGACGACCTGGCCGCCTCCGGGTTCCGGCACATCGACGACTTCAACAAGGCCGTGAGCGCCGGCCACCTGCAGCCCCCGCCCGGCAGCGAGCGCGTCTACACGCCGTACCCGTACATGCTGGTGATCGTGGACGAGTTGGCCGACCTGATGATGGTGGCCCCCCGCGACGTGGAGGACTCCGTCGTCCGCATCACCCAGTTGGCCCGCGCCGCCGGCATCCACCTGGTGCTGGCCACCCAGCGGCCCAGCGTGGACGTCGTCACCGGGCTGATCAAGGCGAACGTGCCGTCGCGGCTGGCGTTCGCGACCTCCTCCCTGGCCGACAGCCGGGTCATCCTCGACCAGCCGGGCGCCGAGAAGCTGGTCGGGCAGGGCGACGCGCTGTTCCTGCCGATGGGCGCCAGCAAACCGATGCGGCTCCAGAACGCCTACGTCTCCGAAAAGGAGATCCAGAGCGTCGTGGAGCACTGCAAGGCCCAGATGCAGCCCGCCTACCGCGAGGACGTCACCGAGGTCGCCGGCCCGAAGCGGGAGATCGACGAGGAGGTCGGCGATGACATGGACCTCCTGGTCCAGGCGATCGAACTGGTCGTGACCACCCAGTTCGGCTCCACCTCGATGCTCCAGCGCAAGCTGCGGGTCGGGTTCGCCAAGGCGGGACGGCTGATGGACCTGATGGAGAGCCGCGATATCGTGGGCCCGAGCGAGGGCTCCAAAGCGCGCGACGTGCTGGTCAAACCCGACGAGCTGCCCGAGGTGCTGGCGAGGGTGCGCGGGGTCGCCTGACCCGGATCCGGCCGGTCACCCGGCGATCTCCGGGCCGTTCTCCGGGCCGTTCTCCGAATGATGCGAAATCTTGCCCGGTTTCGAAGGCGTCGCGTATCGCCCAGTGGGCATGCCGGTTCCTAAACTGGTCTGCGCGGGAGCGGTGTAGGCGATGAAGCTCTCTTGTTCGCCGTGGTCGGTCATGGTCGGACCGATCGTCACATTTCAGGAGGCTCGGCGTGAGCATCGGTGAGACCTTGGCAACCGCCCGTCGAGCAGCCGGTCTCACCGTCGGTCAGGTGAGCGAACGGACCCGGATCCGAGGCGCGCTGATCAGCGGCATCGAGGCCGACGACTACTCCTCCTGCGGCGGCAACTTCTACGTCCGCGGCCACATCCGCAGCATCGCCCGCGTGGTCGGCATCGACCCGGAGCCGCTGATCCGCGAGTACGACGAGGCGCACGGCATGCTGGAGCCGGTGTCGGCGGCGGCGGCGTTCGAGGCGGAGATCCCGGTGAAGATCCGCGAGCGCCGGTCTCCGAACTGGAGCGCCGCGATGGCGGGCGCGCTGGTGCTCGTGCTGCTGTACACGGTCGTGCGGGTGCTGGGCTCGACCGGCGGCCCCGAGCAGAACGCCCGTCCGGTGGCCCGGCCCTCCGCCGCCAAGCCCGCCGCCACCTCCACCGGCCGGCCGCCGAGCGACGACGCGATCGCCGTGGTGCCCCGCAAGGACGTCGAAGTCAAGGTGAAGGCCAAGCGGTCGAGCTGGCTGAACGTCAGGGACGAGAAGGGCAGGCAGTTGTTCAGCGGGCTGCTGCCGGCCGGCGAGTCCATGGAGTGGACCGCCAAGAAGAAGATCCGGGTGCTGATCGGCAACGGCGGCGGCGTCACCCTGACCGTCAACGGCAAGGACCTCGGCTCGCCCGGCACCGACGGGCAGGTGCTGCGCCTCAGCTTCGGCCCCGGCGACCCGGAAGGCGCCTGACCGGCGCCGACGCACGTGGGGCGGCCGGCGTGGTCCGCTGAACGCGTCGCGCCCACTACGGTTAGACCATGTCCACACGCCGCACTGTCTCCTTGGTGACCCTCGGCTGCGCACGCAACGAGGTCGACTCCGAAGAGCTCGCCGCCCGACTCGAGGGCGCGGGCTGGGACCTGGTCGAGGACGCCGACCAGGCCGGCGTGGTGGTCGTCAACACCTGCGGTTTCATCGACGCCGCCAAGAAGGACTCCATCGACACGCTGCTGGCCGCGCACGACTCCGGCGCCCGGGTGGTCGCCGCGGGCTGTCTGGCCGAGCGGTACGGCGCCGAGCTGGCCGAGTCGCTGCCCGAGGCCGACGCGGTGCTGGGCTTCGACGACTACGGCGAGATCGGCGAGCGGCTGGACGACGTCCTCGCGGGTGTCCGCCGTCCCGCGCACACCCCGAGGGACCGGCGCACGCTCCTTCCGATCAGTCCGGTGGAGCGCACCGAGTCCGCCCGCGAGGTGGCGATCCCCGGCCACGGCGCGGCGCCCGACCTGCCCGAGGGTGTGGCCCCCGTGTCCGGTCCCCGCGTGCTGCGGCGACGGCTCGGCGGAGGCCCGGTCGCGCCGCTGAAGCTGGCCTCCGGCTGCGACCGTCGGTGCACCTTCTGCGCGATCCCGGCGTTCCGCGGGGCGTACGTGTCCCGCGCCCCGCAGGAGATCCTGGCGGAGGCGGGTTGGCTGGCCGGGCACGGCGTGCGCGAGCTGGTCCTCGTCAGCGAGAACTCCACCTCCTACGGCAAGGACCTCGGCGACCTGCGGGCCTTGGAGGGCCTGTTGCCCCGGCTGGCGGAGGTCGAGGGCGTCGACCGGGTGCGGCTCAGCTACCTGCAGCCCGCCGAGCTGCGGCCCGGGTTGATCGACGTGCTGTGCGGGACACCGGGGGTGGCGCCCTACTTCGACCTGTCGTTCCAGCACGCGAGCGGGCCGGTGCTGCGGCGGATGCGGCGGTTCGGCGACCGTGAGTCGTTCCTGGAGCTGCTGGGCCGGGTCCGCGACCTGGCTCCCGAGGCGGGTGTGCGGTCCAACTTCATCGTGGGCTTCCCGGGTGAGAGCGAGGACGATCTGGAGGAGCTGATCGCCTTCCTGACCGAGGCCCGGCTCGACGCGATCGGCGTCTTCGGCTACTCCGACGAGGACGGCACGGAGGCCGCCGGGCTGGGCGGCAAGCTGGACGCCGACGAGGTCGCCCGCCGGGTCTCCGAGGTGTCCGCGCTCGCCGAGGAGCTGACCGCGCAGCGGGCCGAGGAGCGCATCGGCTCCACCGTGGACGTGCTGCTCGAGGAGGAGGTGGAGCCGGGCGTCCTGGAGGGTCGCGCCGCCCACCAGGCCCCCGAGGTGGACGGCACCGTGATCGTGCGGGGCGAGGGCCTGACGGTGGGCGCGTTCGTCACCGCGAAGGTCGTCGACGCCGACGGCGTGGACCTCGTGGCGGACGTCCCATGAGTTCGGCCGGACCAGATCCGGCGGCCCCGCCCGATCCCGCGGCGGGCCCCGAGGCGCCGCCGAGCGTCTACAACGTCGCCAACCTGCTGACGATGCTCCGGATGCTCCTGGTGCCGGTGTTCGTCTGGACGCTGTTCATGGACGGCACCGGGTGGCGGGTCGCGGCGTTCGTCGTGTTCGCGGTGGCCTCGGTCACCGACAAGATCGACGGTGATCTGGCCCGTCGGTACGGGCTGGTCACCGACTTCGGCAAGATCGCCGACCCGATCGCCGACAAGGCGCTGACCGGCGCCGCCCTGGTGGGTCTGTCGATCCTGGGCGAGCTGTGGTGGTGGGTCACCGTGGTGATCCTGATCCGCGAGATCGGCATCACGGTGCTGCGCCTCGTGGTGATCCGGTACGGGGTCATCCCGGCCAGCAAGGGCGGCAAGCTCAAGACGATGCTCCAGGTCGTGGCCATCGGCCTCTACCTCCTGCCCGGGCCGCTGGACCCCCTTCGCTGGGCGGTGATGGCCGCCGCCCTGGCGGTCACCGTGGTCACCGGCGTCGACTACGTGGTGCAGGCCTGGCGCCTGCGCCGCGCCGCCCCGGCCGCCTGACCCCCGGTCTTTTGAACGTGTTCACAATGCTCTACGATCATACTTGAACGCGTTCAAAAGGAGGCGTGCCATGGATGCTGCGGTGTCGGTGATCGTCATGATCGGGATGCTGGCGATCGTCCCGACGGGCCTCCACCTGATCGACGTTCCCCTCGCGCTGCGGCGCCTGTGGCTCGCGGGGGCGGCCACCGGCGCCGCGGCGCTCTGGCTGCCGCGCGGCCCGACCGCGACGGCCCTGGCCATCGCCTACACGGCGAGCACGATCGCCCTCGCCGCATACGCCCCCGTCCGCTGGGCGACCCCCCACACCCGAACCCCGCGGCCTCCGACCGACCGACACCGGACCAACACCGCCGCCCTCGCCGACCACATCGATCACGCCGACCACGCAGCCCAGGCCACTCACGCCGACTGCGGCGATCAACCTGACCGCGCCGATCACCCCACTCGCACCCACCACGCTGCCCGCGTCGCCCGCGCGGATCACGCCTCCAGTGCCGACTGCGCCACTGGCGCCGACCACGGCGGCTGCGCCGATCTTCCGGTCCGCGTCGATCACGCCCCCGGTACCGACTGCGTCGCCGCCACCGACCACGGCGGCTACGCCGATCGCCCTGCCCGTGCCGATCACGCCTCCCGCGCCGACCGCGCCGATCGGGACGGTCGGGGTGGTCGCGTCGATCGCGTTGCGTGCGGTGACCGGGGCCGGGCGTCGCCGTGTTCTGCGGGTCGGGGCTTTGGCGGGGTGCGCGGGGTCGCGTGCCGGTTGTGGAGAGGTCGTGAGGGCGGTGTGGCGGAGTTCGCGGTGCTGGTGGCGTTGGTCATGCCGGCGGTCGCGGGGGCGGCGCTGGTGGCGGAGCGTGCGGGGTGGCGGTTGTTCGGGTTCTCGTTGGAGATCTTGGCGCTGACGGTCGCCCATTTCCACTACGCCGGGTTCGCCGCTGCGCTCATCGCCGGGTTGGTCAGTCGGGCGGCCGGTGGGGGGTGGCTCTCGCGGGTTGCGGCGCTGAGCGTTCCCGCCGGGACGTTGGCGGTGCTGGTGGGGTACTTCACCGGCGAGTGGGTCGAGTTCGCGGGCGCGGTCGTCCTGACGGCGGGCATGTGGGCGGTGGGCCTGCTCACTTGGTGGGAGGCCCGTTCGCGCGACCGGGTCACCCGGGTGCTGCTGCTGGTGTCGGCCGTGGTCCTGGCAGGGACCATGGTCCTGGCGTTGAGCTGGGCGCTGGGGGAGGCGTCCGGGATCCCGCATCCGTCCCTGGACTGGATGGTGGCCACCCACGGGATCGGCAACGCCCTCGGATTCGCCCTGTGCGGGATGCTCGCCTGGGCCCGGCTGCGTCGGGAGGCGCCGTGAACTTCACCTATGACGAGGTGGGCGCGACCCGTACGGGCGTGCTGCCGGACGGCTACGACCACCTGCGCGTCCGGCGGCGGCTCGGTCACGGCGCGGCGGTGATGCGCGACGCGGCGGAGGCCCTGGTGGACTTTCGGATGCATCGGGGCATTCCCGTCCGCGTCGACGCCTCGGGACCGTACGCGGAGCCCGGCGTCACCGTCACGGTGCGCGTGGGCGTCGGTCCGCTGGCCGTCGTGGCGCCCTGCCGCGTCGTGTGGGCCGAACGGGACGAACGTCGCGCCGCCTGGGCGTACGGGACGCTCCCGGGGCACCCTCGACGCGGTGAGGAGGCGTTCGTGGTGGAGATGGACGACACGGGCGACGTCTGGCTCACCGTGCTGGCCTTCAGCAGATCGGCGGGGCCGCTCGGCAGGGCCGCCGGGCCTCTGGTGAGGGCGCTCCAACGGGCGTACGCGCTCCGCTGCGTGGCCTCCCTGCGACGCCTGGTCCGCCGATCCGCCCCGTGAGAGCATGCTCGCGGAAAAGAGGGGGCGCGCATGAGGGTCGAACTGGTGACGGTAGGGGACGAGCTGCTCCTCGGCGACACCGTGAACGGGAACGCCGCCTGGCTGGGGCAGCGGCTGGCCGAGGCCGGGGCGACGGTGACCCGCAGCGTGGTGGTCGGCGACGAGAAGGACGTGATCATCGAGGCGGTGACCACCGCCCTTCAACGTGCGGATGCCGTCATCACCACCGGCGGCCTCGGCGGCACCTACGATGACCTGACCCGTGACGCGCTCGCCGAGGCGGCGGGCGTCGCCCTCATCCGCGACCCGGAGTTGGAGGCGCGCCTGCGCGAGCGGGTCGCGGCGGCCGACCAGGTGCTCGCGGAGATGGCCCTGCGGATGACCGAGGTCCCCGAGGGCGCCCGGATCCTCCCCAACCCGGCGGGCAGCGCCCCCGGCCTGCGCGTGGAGCTTCCCGCGGGAGTGGTGTACGCGCTGCCGGGCGTTCCGCGCGAGATGCGCGCGATCACGATCGACAGCGTCCTCCCGGAGCTGGGCGCGGGACCGGCCGACGTCCTCACCGTGCGCCGCACGCTGCGCACCGCCGGGCTGTGGGAGACCGTGCTGGCCGCGCGGCTGGCCCCGGTCGAGGCGATGGAGGGCGTCCGGCTGGCGTACCTCCCCGAGCCCGCCGAGGTGAAGGTCCGGATCACCGCGACGGGACCCGACGCCGACGCCCTGCTGGCCCGAGCCGACAAGCTGACCCGAGAGCTGCTCGGCACCGCCGTCTACGGCGAGGGCGACGAGGGCCTCGACCGGGTCGTCCACCGGCTGCTGGCCGAACGGTCGGCGACGGTGGCGGCCGCCGAGTCGCTCACGGGCGGACTGATCGGCGCGGAGCTCACCGCCATGCCGGGCTCGTCGGCCACCTACGTCGGCGGCGTGGTCGTCTACGCCACCCGACTCAAGCACGAGCTGCTGGGCGTCCCCGAGGGCCTGCTGGCCGAGCACGGCGCGGTCCACCCCGATGTGGCCGCCGCGATGGCCGAGGGCGTCCGCGACCGTCTGGGGGCCTCCTACGGGGTCGCGGTGACCGGCGTGGCGGGCCCGGAAGCCCAGGACGGGCACCCGGTGGGAACGGTCTATGTCGCGGTGGCCGGTCCACAAGGACAGCCCTTCGTGACCTCACCGAGCCTTCCGGTGCCCCGTTCGGGCGGCGAGGCGCGTGCGCCGATCCGCCGGATGACCGTCGTGCACGCCCTTGACCTGCTACGACGCGTTCTGTTGGGAATGGACGCCGGGCCCTGGACGGACCCCTCCGGGCATGATCGGGAAGAGTCGGGCTGATTACAGCGTTACGTTCCCAGCGAACACGAAATCCTTGGTCTGCCGTGGTCGCCTGGTAGACAGGTACGGTGGAGACATCGAAGGTCCGAAACTCGGGGAGGGAGCGAGCGATGGTACTGCTTCGCCAGCTGCTCGGTGACGTACTGCGGCGGCTGCGGCTGCGCCAGGGTCGCACCCTTCGCGAAGTGTCCGCGGCGGCCAGAGTGTCCCTGGGCTATCTGTCCGAGGTCGAACGCGGGCAGAAAGAGGCCTCCTCGGAGCTGCTCGCCTCGATCTGCAAGGCCTTGGGGGTCCCGCTCTCGCACGTTCTGCGCGAGGTCGCCGACCAGCTCGCCCTGGCCGAGCTCCAGCGGGAGCCGGTGATGGCGGGCGCCGCGCCCGAGCACGAGCGCCTCGGCGAGCCGCTGGAGCAGGAGGCGCTGGCCGCCGGCTCCATTCCGGCCACCCCGGAGGAGCTGACCGGCGAGTTCCGCGCCGACATGGTCGCCGCCTGACCCCTTCCGCGCCGTCGGTATTCCCGTCGCCCGGGTGATGTTCGCCGCGATTGGCGGCGGCATTCCCGGGGACGTCCCGATGTTGTACGGGACGGTGCCGATGCGGAAGGAGCCGACAATGGCGACGGTCAAGAGCCCACTCAACGAAGCCGATCTGCGGACCACGGGGGACACGCTGCAAGGCGCCCTGGTGGACCTCATCGACCTTTCCCTGGTGGCCAAGCAGGCCCACTGGAACCTCACCGGCCGTAACTTCCGGCCCGTCCACCTCCAGCTCGACGAGGTGGTGGACCTGGCCCGCGAGTACACCGACACCGTGGCCGAGCGGGCGGTGGCCCTCGGCGTGAACCCCGACGGACGGGTCCGCACCATCGCCGACACCACCAAGCTCCGCCAGCCGGACGGCGGGTACCAGTCCGACGACAAGGTGGTGGCCTCCATCACCGACACGCTGGCCCAGGTCATCGCCCGTTTCCGGGAGCGGATCAAGGCCACCGAGGAGGCCGACCCGGTCACCCAGGACCTGTTCATCGCCCTCACCGCGGAGCTGGAGAAGCAACACTGGATGTTCGAGGTCCAGACCCAGTAGCACGCGCACGCCCGGAGACCCCGGACCGGCACCCGAGCGGGTGCGGGCCGGGGTCTCGGCCGTCAACGGAGACTGGCGACGACCGTGTCGGCGAACTCCAACGCCAGCGGACTCAGCGCGTCCCAGCGCCGCGCCGCCCAGCCCGCCGTGAGCGGCGGCAGGTCCGGCAGGGGGATCAGCCGGACCACCGACCCGGGGCCGTGCCGCCGGCCCGGCAGCGACGGCAGGATCGCGTGACCGAGGCCCAGCTCGGCCAGCAGGAGCGCGGTGTCCCAGTCGGCCACGCTGGTGGTCGACTCCAACCGGACCCCGTGACCGGCGAGATGGGACTCCAGATGCTCGCGCGACGTCGAGTCGGCCGGCAGTCGGATGTGCCGGATCCCCGTGAGGTCGGTGAGCCTGAGGAGCGCGCGGCGGGCCAGCGGGTCGTCCACCCGTACCGCCAACGCCCACGGCAGCGTCGTCGAGGGGCGCTGCTCGACCCCCCGGACCGTGCGGCCCACGGTCACCCAGGCGAGGTCGGCCTCGTGCGCCTGCACCGCCTCCAGACAGCGGCGGCTGGAGCCCGCGGTCTGGAACTCCAGCGTCACGTCCGGATGCCGTTCGCGGAACGCCGCCACCCCGGCGCTCATGAAGTGCCGGACGGTGGTCGCCCCCGTGCTGATCCGCACCGTGCCGCTCGTGCCCCGACGCAGGTCGTCCAGAGCGCTCAGGGCCGCACCGAGGCCGGCGATCCCCTCGGCGGCGGCGCGGTAGAGGATCCGGCCCGCCCGGGTCGGGACGACGCCGCGCGGTCGGCGCTCCAGCAGGACCAGCCCGGTCTCCCGTTCGAGCCGCTTGACGTGCTGGCTGACCGCCGACTGGCTGCGGGACAGGTCCCGGGCGACGGCGCTCAGGTTCTCGGCCTCGCACACGGCGACGAACACCCGCAGATCGTCAAGGGTCATGGCCTCCAAGGTAGACCTTGGGTATTGCGAAGTAAATCCGAGAATTGACTTGGGTGACGTTCCGGTCGAGGATCGGAGCACGGGCGCGGGATCCAGCGACCCGCAACGGCGGCAACCCGCCCGGACCGTTCCGGGCGGGTGCCGACCCACCGCATCCGTTCAGGCGGGCTGGCAGCGAGGACACCAGAAGGTGATCCGCTGCTCGTCGACCCGCTCGATCCGGGTGCCGCAGCGACGGCAGGGTCGTCCCGCCCGCCCGTAGACCCAGTGCTCGCGCCCGCGCCGCAGGTCGCCGGTGGTGACGTGGCCGTACCGATGCCGGTTGGCCGCCAGCAGCCGCTGCGCCAGATCGACCAGGGCCCGCAGATCACCGGCCGCGCCGACGGGCCGCCACGGGTCGACCCCGCGCAGGAACAGCACTTCGCACTTGTAGACGTTGCCGATGCCCGCCAGCCGGCTCTGGTCCATCAGGGCCTCGTGGATCGGGTGTTCGGGCCGTTCGAGCAGTCGGCGGACGGCCTCGTCGGGATCCCAGTCGGGGCCGAGCAGGTCGGGCCCGAGATGGCCGACGGCGCGGTCCTCCTCATCGGTCGGCAACAGCTCGACCACGGCGAGCGAGTACCCGAGCGCGAGCGCCTCCGCGTTGCCCAGCGCGAGCCGAACGCGGTGGTCGCGGGGCGGGCGCCCGGGGGGTCGGACGCGCCATGCGCCGTCCATCATCAGGTGGGTGTGCACGGTCAGCCCGCCGTCCACCCTGATCAGCAGGTGCTTGCCCCGGGCGGTCACCTCGCGGACGCGACGGCCGCGCAGATCGACGGTGGCCAGACCGGGCACGCGGAAGTCGCAGACGGTCAACGACCGCCCGGCGAGCGCCTCGTGCAGGCGCCGGGCGGTCTGCCAGACGACATCGCCTTCCGGCAACGCGGGGGCCTAGATCAGCGAAGGGCTCTGCCAGGCCGCCGGATCCTTGGTGAGCTCGGCCACCGGCTCGGGCAGCCGGCCCGACGCGAGGTGGCCCAGGGTCACCGACTCCAGGATGCCGCGTTCGCTGGCCCGCAGCGCGATCCACACCTCTTGGAGGGAGTGCGCCGCGCCCCGGTACCCGACCTGCTCGGGGCGCTCGCCCCGGACGCCGAGCAGCGGGCCGTCGATCGCCCGGATGATGTCGGCCAGCGAGATCTCACCCGCCGGCCGGGCCAGCCAGTAGCCGCCCTCCGGACCCCGCTGGCTGCGGACCAGCCCGGAGCGGCGGAGCTGGCCGAGGATGTTCTCGAGGAACTTGGGCGGGATCTGCTGTGCCTCGGCGAGCTGGACCGCGGTCACCGGGCTGCTCCCGGACACCGCCAGCTCCGCGGCGGCACGCAGCGCGTAATCGACCCGGGCGGACAATCGCATGACCCTAGTATCCCTTGCCGATCTGACTGGTTGGGCAGTGCGTGTCTTTTGTGGGGGGACGACCCCCCACGCCCCCCGCGCCCGGTCTTGGGGATCTTCAGGCGGGCGGCCCTCCGCCGGCGCTCCGGGCCACCCGCCTGAAGGACCGGGCCACACCCCCCGCCTGGTCGCCGTTCGGATGTGGGCGGTCGCTCCTTTGAACCGCTCGCGGCGCTCCGGGTCGGCCTTGGCTGAGGCGGACGGGCACTGGTGAGGGGATTGCCGTTCAAGCCTCGCTTGGTGCGGGCGCCTTGCCGCCTGCGGTCAGCCCGAGGAGTTCGGCGGCGGCCTGGGCGTTGGCGCGGGTGGCTCCGTAGGTGGCCAGGTGCGCCCCTGAGCGGGGCCGCCATACGGGGAGGCCCATCTCCACCACCACCGCGTCCGGACGTACCGCCAGCAGGGCCTCCGCCAGGGCCCGCTGGGCCGGATGCCGGTGGGCGTCCCGCAGAACGATCACCAGCCCGCGGCCCCTGGCACGGTCCAGCAGCGGGCCGGCCTGAGCATCGGCCCCGTTCACCCGCACCAGGTCGGAGGCCCACGGACCCAGGCCCCACGGGGTCGGCCCGACCGCGATGTTGCCCGGGGCCTCCAGTTCCACCACCAGTGGGGCGTCCAAGAGGGGCAGCTCGCCGGAGAACGTCAGGGCGCGTCGCGCGGCCTCGACGGCGGCGGTTCGGTCCGCCGTCGCCGTGACGGCGCCGGCGAGCCACGCCCGCAGGGCACGGCCGCGTTCGGCGGCGTCCTCCAGCCGTTCGGCGGTGAGCCGGCCGTCCGCGACCGCCGCGAGGACGGCCGCCACGGTCGCCCGGACGCTGTCCTCGTGCTCTCGGGGGCCCAGGCACAGCAGGTCGGCCCCCGCGCCCAGCGCCCGTACGGCGGCCTCCGGGATGCCGATCGCGCCGCTGGCGCCGTCCATGTCGAGGGCGTCGGTGACGATCGCCCCGTCGAACCCCAGCCGGTTGCGGAGCAGCCCGGTGATCGCGGCCTGCGACAGGGTGGCGGGCTCACCGCCGGTGATCGCGGGCACGTTCAGGTGGCCGGTCATCACCGCCCGGACGTCCGCCTTGATCGCCGCGCGGAACGGCACCAGCTCGCGGCGTTCCAGCAGGTCGAGGTCGGCGTCCACCAGCGGGACCCCGAGATGGGAGTCCTCCACCGTGGCGCCGTGCCCCGGGAAGTGCTTGGCGCAGGCGGCGACACCCGCCTCCTGCGTCCCGGCGACGGCGGCGGCCGTGTGCCGGGCCACCAGGGCGGGATCGGACCCGAACGCGCGGGTGCCGATGATCGGGTTGTCGTCGGCGGAGTTGACGTCGGCGGAGGGCGCGAAGTTGAGGTTCACGCCCACCTCGGCCAACTCCGCGCCCAGCGACCGGTAGACCCGGCGGGTCAGCTCCACGTCGTCCACCGCGCCCAGCGCGGCGTTCCCCGGGTAGGGGCTGGCGGTGCGATGTCCGCCCAGACGGGTGACGTCGCCGCCCTCCTCGTCGATGGTGACGATGGGCACGCCGCCCGCCTCGCGCAGCGCGGCGGTCAGCCGGGCCAGCGCCGCGGTCTCGGGCACGTTGTCGTTCAGGGCGAACAGGGTGACCCCGCCCAGCCCCTGCTCCAGCTCGGCGAGCAGCCAGCGGGGAGCGGTGGGACCGGCGAAGGAGGGCAGCAGCGCCGCCCGGGCGAGCCGGGCGAGAGTACGGTCGGTCATCCCTTGACGGCTCCGGCGGTCAGGCCGGACACCATCCGGCGTTGGACGACGAGAAAGAAGGCGATCACCGGCAGGGTCAGCAGGGTGGAGGCCGCCATGATCGGGCCCCACTCGTTGCTGGCGTTGCCGAAGAAGTACTGCATCATCACCGGGAGGGTGTACTTGTCCTGGTCGTCGAGGAACGTGAAGGCGAAGATGAACTCGTTCCACGCGGTGATGAAGGAGAAGATGCTGGTGGCGACCAGCCCGGGGGCGACCAGCGGCAGCAGCACCCGGAAGAAGATCCGCAGCGGACCGGCCCCGTCGATGGCGGCGGCCTCCTCCAGCTCCTTGGGCACCGCGGCCACGAAGCCGCGCAGCATCCAGATGGAGAACGGCAGCGCGAACCCGATGTAGACGAGCATCAGCCCGGCCAGACTGTTGATCATGCCGAGCTGCTTCAGGTCCAGGAACAGCGGGATGACCAGCGCCTCCAGCGGCACCATCTGCACCACCAGCAGCATGATCAGGAACGTGGTGCGGAACCGGAAGCGGTAGCGGGCCACCGCCGTGGCGGCCAGCACCGCCAACAGCCCCGACACCACCACCGTGACGATCGCCAGCAGCGCGCTGTTGCGGAAGTACTCCCAGAACGAGACCTCGGCGATCCCGTTCCCGAGCACGTAGTCGAAGTGGTCCAGCGTGGGGTCGGACGGCAGCGGGCGCGGGGTGGAGCTGAAGATCTCCTCGTTCGGCTTGAACGCCGTGGAGATCATCCACGCCACCGGGAACACCGCCACCGCGAACACCAGCAGCCCCAGCGCGTTGAGCCCGTACCGGCGCATCCGGCGGTTCATGACGTCTCTCCCTGCCGGACCATGATCCGCACGTAGACGGCGGTGACCACCAGCAGCAGCAGGGTGAGCACCATGGCGATCGCCGAGCCCATCCCGAGCTTGGCGTTCATCCCGCCGAACGCCTCCGAGTAGGCGTACAGCGAGAGGTTGAAGGCGTCCCGGTTGGCCATCCCGGACATGATGAACAACTGGGTGAACACCTTGAAGTCCCAGATCACGCTGAGCACCAGCAGCACCAGGAAGATCGGCCGCAGCAGCGGGAAGGTGATCTTCCAGAACTGCCGCCAGGCCGACGCCCCGTCCACCCGGGCCGCCTCGAACAGCTCGCCCGGCAGGCTCCGCAGCCCCGCCAGCACGCTGACCGCCACGAACGGGATCGACTGCCAGACCACGCAGACCGTCAGCACCGTGTACGTCCGCAGCGGCGTGGCGAACCAGTTGTAGTCGATCCAGTCACCGCCGACCAGCAGGTCCGGCAGCAGGTCCAGGGTCCAGTTGACGACACCGCCGGTGCTGCCGAACAGCCAGGAGAAGATGATCGCCGCCGTGATCGGCGGGGTGGCCCACGCGACCATCACGCCGCCCGCCACGAACATCGACATCCGTCGCCCCAGCCGGTGCAGCAGCAGCCCCACCAGCGTCCCGACCAGCAGCGTCAGCGAGACCGCCACCACCGCGAACAGCACGGTGTGCCGCAGGCTCTGCCAGAACAGGTCGTCGGCCAGGATGGTCTCGTAGTTCTTCGTCCCCACCGACTCGGCGGGCTCCCCGGCCAGTTGCCGGTTGCCGACCTTCTGGAACGACATCACGGCGATCTGGATCATCGGCCAGAACATCAGCAGGGCGATGACGACCACGGTCGGCGCGATCAGCAGGTAGGGCCCCAGACGGGGGCGGCGGGGCCGCCCCCGGCCGGAGGACTTCCGGCCGGGGGTGGGCCGCACCGCGGGCGCGGTGTCGAGCATGGGCTCCGTCCGATCTCAGCGGTGGTCCGGGCTCACGGATCTCACGGGTTGAGCAGCTCGTTCGCCTGGTCGTTGGCCCTCTTCAGCTCGGCGTCGCTCGGCTTGCCCTGCATGACGGCCTTGACGGCGTTCGGGATGACCTTCTTGGTCTGCTCGAAGTCCGCCCAGCCGGTGCTCAGCGGGGGCATCTTGGTGTTCGAGGCGATCGAGGTGAACACCGCCAGCTTCGGGTCGGTGAACTTCACGTCGGTGAACATGGACGAGAAGCCGCTGTAGTCGGCCCACTTCTGCGCGTTGGTCTTGTTGTTGAGGACCGTGATGTAGTCGAACGCCACGCCCTTGCTCTTGCTGCTCTTCCACACGGCGAGGTCGGAGCCGCCCGCCATCACCGGAGCGTTGCCGCCGGTCTTGGTGGGGATCGGGAAGACGCCCCACTTGTCGGCGTCCTTGGCGGAGACCTTCTTCATCTCCTTGAGGGCCCAACTGCCGTCGATGTACATGCCCAGCTTGCCGAGCGCGAAGTCCTGCTGGGGGCCCTGCAGCTCGTTCTTGCCGATGTACTTCTCGGGGGCCACCTTGTCCTTGGTGACGAGCCCGGCGTAGAAGTCGACGGCCTCCCTGGCCTGGGGCTGGTCGAGCTTACCGACCCACTTGGCGCCCTCCTTGACGGCGACCTCGCCGCCGTTGCCCCAGATGAAGCTCATGATGCCGTTGGTCTGGTCGCTGGGCGCGCCGAAGCCCGGGACCTTCTTGGCGTCCTGGATCTTCTTGGCCGCCGCCGCCAGCTCGGCCCAGGTCTTGGGCGCCTGGATGTTCAGCTCCCGGAACCAGTCGGTGCGGTGCCAGACGCCGCGCACACCGCCGTACCACGGCACCGCGTAGGTCTTGCCGCCGCCCTGGTCGTTGGCCACGGCGGCCTTGTTGAGCGCCGCGGCGTCGGCCCAGCCGGCGAACTCGTCGGAGATGTCGGCCAGGTTGCTGTGCTCGATGTGCGACTGGACATCGGTGTTGCCGATCTCGGTGACGTCCGGTCCCTCGCCGCCGGCGATGGCCTTCTGGAACGTGGTGGCGACCTGCGGCCACGGCACGTACTTGATCACGACGTCGGTGTTCGGGTGCTTCGTGCGGAACTCGGCCTCGACACCGTCCAGGAACGTGGTCTGCTCCGGGGTGCCCTCGCCCATCATCCACACGCTCAGCTTGGCGGGGGCGGTGCCGCCGCCCTCGTCGTCGCCACCGTCGCCGCCACAGGCCGTGGCGGCCAGGGCGATCGCGACCGTGGTGGCCGCAATCCTGAAGAACTTCACCTGGTGTTCCTTTCCGGCTAGCCCGCGCT
This sequence comes from Thermomonospora umbrina, assembly GCF_003386555.1. GTDB lineage: Bacteria > Actinomycetota > Actinomycetes > Streptosporangiales > Streptosporangiaceae > Thermomonospora > Thermomonospora umbrina. The sequence continues at coordinate 5,245,800 of NZ_QTTT01000001.1, forward strand.
TGAGTGCATCCCCCGGGCGAACGGGCCGGAGTCCGTCCCGACCCCATAGGGTCCGGTCATGCCCGGCTCGTGTGCGCACTGGTCGCGGGGCGCCTGCCATCCGGCGCTCTGCGTGCGCCCGCCGGTCCCGGTGTGGGGCCGGCGGTCGCTTGGGCGGTAAACTAACAAGAAACTTTCCTAAACAATACTGCTCGTTAGCGGATTGAGACCAAGGAGCCGCACGCATGGCCCACCGCCCCGGGACGCCGAAGCTGCTGCGCGAGCTGAACGACCGCGCCGCGCTGGAACTCCTGATCGGCCGGGGGCCGCTGACCCGCGCGGAGATCGGCCGGCACACCGGCCTGTCCAAGGTCACCGCCTCCCAGTTGCTCGCCCGTCTCGAGGAGCGGGGCCTCGTCGAGGTGGTGGGGGAGCAGGCCGGCGGTCGCGGGCCCAACGCCGCCCTGTACGCCGTCGTCCCGGCGAGCGCCTACGTCGCCGGACTGGAGGTCGGGCCCCAGGGTGTGACGGCGGGCATCGCGGACATCACGGGCGCCCAGGTGGCCCAGGTCACCGTCGACCCGAACGGCGCCGGCGACCCCGTGAAGATGGTCCACAGCGCGGTGGTCAAGGCGTGCCGCTCCGCCCGCGTGGCCCTGAGCAGGCTGAACGCCTTCGTGATCGGCACACCCGGTGTCGTCGACCCGCGCAGCGGCGACGTCCGCTTCGCCTTCGACCTGCCGGCCTGGCACGAGGGCGTCCTCGCCGGGCTCCGCACCGACCTCCGCCGCCCGGTGATCATCGAGAACGACGTCAACCTCGCCGCCCTCGCCGAACGCGCGTACGGCGCCGCCCGGGAGTCCGAGGACTTCGCGCTGATGTGGTTCGACCGCGGGATCGGCCTGTCGGTGATGCTCGGCGGCCGCCTCCACCGGGGCCTGTCGGGCGGCGCCGGCGAGATCGGCTACCTCCCCGTCCCCGGCGTCCCCCTTCCGGACGCCGTCACCGAGTCCGTCTCCTGGGGCAAGCCCGCCCTGGCCGGCGGCTTCGGCTCCCTGGTCGGCGCGGACGCCGTCCTCGACCTGGCCCGCGCCCACGGCCTGACCGAACCCACCGCCGTCGACTGCGTCGCCGCTGCCGCCGCCGACCCCTCCCGCGGCCTCCGCTTTCTGGACGAACTCGCCGTCCGCATCTCCTACGGCGTCGCCTCGGTCAACATCGTCCTGGACCCCGGCCTGGTGGTCCTGTCCGGCCAACTGGGCCGCGCCGGCGGAACCCCCCTGGCCGAACGCATCGAGTCGGCCGTCGGCCGCATCTGCCCCACCCGCCCCCGCGTCGCGGTCACCGCCGTCGAGGGCAACCCGGTCCTGCGGGGGGCCCTGCACGCCGCCTTGGAACGGGCGCGCGAGGAGGTCTTCTCCACCACGGCGGACTGACCGCCCTCGGGGGGCGCCCCTGTCCGACTCCACGGGCCTCCGCCAGGGTCCGGCCGGTGGCCCGGACCCTGACGTGCCGTAGACGCGAGCCGGGCCGATCGCCGCCCGAGCCGCCACCGAACCCCCGGTGCGGTGCACGGCCGCCCCATCGCGGTTTCCGCGCTCTACCCGATCACCGACTGGTGGCCGTCCGGGCCCCGTGCTCGGATGACCCCATCCTGCGCGATCAGCGTTGACCCGCCGTCAATTCACGGTGAACGCCGTGTTACCTATCAAGGCCCCCCGACCCCGCCCCACCGCCCACGCCCACCCGAACCCCTCAACGCGCCACCCTCCCGACCACCGCCTGCCGCCCAAGCCCCACCCCCGGTGGGATCAGCACTCCCGGCCCCACGCCCAAGCCCTGCGGCCCCCGCCCTGCCGCCCGAGCGACACCCCCACGGGGATCGGCATCCCGGCCCTACACCCGAGCCCTGCGGGCCCCCGCCCTGCCGCCCGAGTCACACCCCTGGGGGGATCAGCACCCCGCATCCATGCCCGAGCCGTGCGGGCCCCGCCCTGCCGCCCAGGCCACACCCCGGGGGATCAGCATCCCGGCCCCATGCCCGGGCCCTGCGGGCCGCCGCCCTGCCGCCCAAGCCACACCCCCGGGGGATGAGCACCCCGACCCCGTGCCCGGGCCCTGCGGGCTCCCGCCCTGCCGCCCGAGTCACCCCTGGGGGGGATCAGCCCCCCGCATCCATGCCCGAGCCCTGCGGGCCCCGCCCTGCCGCCCAGGCCACACCCCCGAGGGGATCAGTACCCCGGCCCCATGCCCCGGCCCTGCGGGCCCCCGCCCTGCCGCCCGAGCCACACCCCGGGGGCATCAGCACCCGGCCCCGTGCCCGGGCCCTGCGGGCCCCACCCCGCCGTTCACCCGCGCCTCTCCACCCGCGCCCGTCCGAACCGTCGTCGGTCCGATCCCTCGTCCGTCCGGACCGTCGTCGGTCCGGACGGTGTCGGTCCGAGCCGTCGTCCGTCCAGACCGTCGTCCGACCGAGCTGCCATTCGTCCGAGTCGTCCGCGGTCGCTCTCCTTCTCGGCCATGGCCGGTCGCGTTCACGTCCTCCCCATGGCCGCCGCGATAGCGTCGCACCCGGCGGCGCCTTCGTCTCATCGGCGCGGCCGCCTGCCCTGCGGCTTGGGCCGCGCCGGGCCGCCCCGCTATCGCTGTCTGAGCCGCCGTCCACCGTCCGAGTCGTGTCCATGGTTGCGCTCTTTCTCGGCCATGCTCGGTCGGGTTCGCGCCGCGCCCATGGTCACCGCGGTGATGTCGCATCCGGCGGCGCCTTCATCCCACCGGAGCGGAAGCCGGCCCCGCGCCTCGTGCCGCGCCGAGCCGCGCCACTATCGCTGTCTGAGCCGCCGTCCACCGTCCGAGTCGTGTCCACGGTTGCCCTCTTTCTCGGCCATGGACGGTTGCGTTCACGTCCTCCCCATGGCCGCCGCGGTCGCGTCGCATCCGGCGGCGCCTTCATCTCATCGGCGCGGCAGCCGCCCCGCGCCTCGGGCCGCGCCGGGCGGCCCTCTGGTCCCGGCTGAGCCGCCGTCCATCCGTCCGAGTCGCGGCTCCGGTCGCTCTCCTTCTTGGCCATGGCCGGTCGGGTTCACGTCCTGCCCATGGCCACTGCGGTCGCGTCGCATCCGGCGGCTCACCGGTGCGGCAGCCGGACCTGCTCCCGTTCCCGCCGGGTTCACTCGTACCGACGACGCAATGCTCGCGCCTTCACGTTGAGCGTCGTCGCGATGAGCCGCCACGACATTCCCCGGTTCCGGGCGCGTCGCACTCCCGCCGTCAATTCCCGTTCCGCCGAGCGTCGCGCCTCTCCGAGCGCACGCAACTCCGCCAGCGGGTCCTTGTCCTCGCCGAATCCCGTACGGGTCATCGCCACCTCCTGCCGTCAACATAGGTTGACCTGGAGGGTGTGTCAACTCAAGTTGACCTTTGGGGTCGCGTGCGATCAGCCGTCGCATGTGCACCGAACCAATCGCCCGGGTCGGGTCCGGCTGGAGCAGCGCGGCCTTCAGGAGCCGATGTGGCTGTTCCACCTTGCACGGACTCTCGGCCGCCCGGGTGGCCGTCCCTGCGCGATCCAGAATCACTGCTGAGCGATCGGCCGCCGGTCATGGGGCCGTCCACGGGACCGCCGACCCTTCGAGCTTGCTCAGGCGGTGTTCGGCTCGCCGATGAGCGGGGCGCCGAACACGGGCCAGACTCGTCTGCCCGACCGCTGACGTCTCGGCCTTGCTGAGGCGGTGTGCGGTCGGGCAGCGGGTTTTCATCGTGCGTAGGGATGGGTGTGGGCGCGGGCGTACGTACGAGAAAGTCGGGCGTGCGGATCGGCGCGGTTGTTCGGTGGGCCGGGCCTGTGGCGGCTCGGTTATTTGGTCGTCGTGGAAGGGCGCTGGTGGGCGGCCTCCCGGCGGCGTGGGTCGTGCATGGCCCGGTCGCGCACCGTGCGGGTGATGACCTGGCGCTTGCGTCGCTGGGCGATGGTCCAACGTGCCGTCGGCGTCATGACTGCTCCCCGTTCCGCGGTGACTTTCCCCTGATCACCGCTGACCCCCGTTACGTTTCATGTTTCCAGAACACGTCCTCACCCTGTATCCGCCGAAGGGATGATTCGCGTTCCTTCCAGGGTCTTAGCGAAGTCTGAGTGCTCGCTGAAAAGAGGCTGAGACTTGGCTGGGGACCTGAGGTCCGGGGTCAGGCGCGCAGGCGCAGGCCTCGTGGAGTGGGGTGGAATCCGGCCGCCTCGAGGGCCTCGGCCAAGGGGGAGGAGCCGATGGACTCGCCGTCCGCGCGTTCGACGGTGAGCTTGCCGAGAACGCCCTCGCGGACGGCGAGGGCCAGCGCGTCCACCGCCGGTTGCAGGGTGGTGGGATCGTCGGCCCAGGTGAGCAGGGTCCGGCCGCCTCGCTCGACGTACAGAGTGAGGACCCCGTCGACCAGGACGACCAGGGCGCCCGCCTTTCGACCGGGTTTGTGGCTGCTCGCCGCCTCGGTGTCACGTTCCGGCCAGGGGAGGGCGGCCCCGTACGGGTTCGCGGGGTCCGCCGCGGCCAGGACGAGGGCACGTGGCCGTGTCGGTGCGGAGGCCCCTGGCGTCGCCCACGGAGAGGCGCCGGGCCCCCCACGGGAGACGCTGCGGGGTCCGCCGTCCCGGGCCGCGGTGCCGACACCTGGGGAGCCTTCAAGGGGGGCGTTGCGCGATCCGGTGGCGGGGCTCGTTCCCTGCCAGGCTGCTTCGGGGCCGGACTCGACGGCGGGCGGCGGGCTGGTGGTCCAGGGGTCGTTCTCGGGAGATGGGCCCCTCACGAAGCCGGAGCCCATCGGGAGGGAAGAGGACGGTTCGCGGAGGGCGCGGAGGCGGTCGACGGCACCCGGGAGGGCGAACTGGGCCGCGCCCAGGCCCTCCACGAAGTAGCCGCGGCGGCAGCGGCCGGTGTCCTCGAAGGCGCGCAGGACCGGATAGACGGCCGCGAAGCCCCCGGGGGTGCGTTCGGCGGCTACTGCGCCCCTGATCACGATGCCGTGGCGTTCCAGCAGCGCCTCGGCGAGCGCATGCGATCGACGGGTCGTGTCGGACTCGCGGCCGGGCAGCGGCCACCAGCGGCCCGCCACCGTGGGCGGGCCCGTACGGGAGGGCAGCACGGGACGACCACGGCGCGACGTCCTGGGGCGGTGCGCCGGGCGCCCGGAGCCGAGCGCGGCGCGCAGGGGGGCGAGGGTGTCGTTGGTGAGGTGCCCCGCCCATACCAGGTCCCACAGGGCCGAGACGAGATCCTGGTCGCCGGCCTGGACGCCCGCCGCGTTCACCCGATCGGAGAGCGTGCGGAAGAACAGGGCGCCGCCGTCCGCGAGCGCGGCCAGCGCCGCCTCGTGTACGGGGGTCATCGTGATCTCGGCGGGCTCCGGCATCAGCAGCGGGGCGGTGTCGGCCAGGTACAGCGCCACCCATCCGTCGCCACCGGGCAGGCCGCCCTGACCGGCCCACACCACCTCGCCCGCGGAGGTCAACTCGTCCAACAGGGCGGGGGAGTAGCCGGGCACCCGCGAGGCCAGGATCAGCGGCTCCAGCGCCGACGCGGGCACGGCGGCGCCCTGGATCTGCTCGATCGCCTGGACCAGCGCGTCCATCCCTCGGAGCCGTCCCGCCGAGATGCCGTGCCAGGCGGGCAGGAAGCGGCCCAACGCCTCGGGCGGCGACGGCTCGACCTCGGCCCGGAGCCGCGCCAGGCACCGCCGCCGCAGCATCCGCAGCACGCCCGTCTCGCACCATTCGCCGGTCGGCGGCCCGGACAGCGACTCCACCGGGAGGAACTCGCCCTCCACGACGCGGCCCGCCGCCGACTGCCGCCGCAAGGTCTCCGTCACCACGGCGATGCCCAACCCGAACCGCGCAGCGAGGTCGCCCACCCGGAACGGCCCGTGCGTGCGGGCGTAGCGCCACACCAGGTCGCCCAGCGGATCATCGACGGGCTCCAGGAACGCCTCCGGCACGCCCACCGGCAGCGGAGCACCGAGCGCGTCGCGCAACCGCCCGGCGTCCTCGATCGCCGCCCACCGCTCGGCCCCCGCGACCCGCACCCGGATCACCCGCCGAGCCCGCTCCAACGCGCCCAACCACCCCACGGCGGCTGCCTGGGCCCCATCGGACAATCCCGCGCCGGCCTCATTGGGCGAGCCCTCGTCCGGTTCCGCCCGGGCCCCATCGGACAGACCCTCGTCCGAGCCCGTGCCGGACCCGTCGGGCGGCCGGTCGCCTCGACGCCCCGAATCCCGCAGGGGCGACACGGGAGCGGGCTGCAGCTCCAAGCGGTCCGGCCCGAGGCCGGGGTCGTCCCGGGCGGAGGGCCCGACGGTCACGCGGGCGGCCACCTCGTCGGTCGACAGCGGGCCCAGGATGCGCAGCAGGTCGGCGACGCCCTCCACGTCCCGGGCGCGGCGGTCGGCGGTGAGCCGCTGGAGCTCCCGTTCGGTCTCGGCCACCACCTCCGGGTCGAGGAGCTCGCGCAGGTCGGCCTGGCCCAGCAGCTCGGCGAGGAGGGCGGAGTCGAGAGCCAGCGCCTGAGCCCGACGCTCGGCGAGCGGGGCGTCCCCCTCGTACATGAACGCGCCCACATAGTGGAAGAGGAGCGAGCGCGCGTAGGGGGAGGGGGCCTGAGTCTCGACCTCCACCATGCGGGTCTTGCGCCCGGCGAGGTCGCGCATGAGCTGAACGAGGCCCGGCACGTCGAAGACGTCCTGCAGGCACTCGCGCATCGTCTCCAACACGATCGGGAACGATCCGTACTTGCCGGCGACCGACAGCAGTTGCGCGGCGCGTTGGCGTTGCTGCCACAGCGGCATCCGGCGGTCGGGGCGACGGCGGGGCAACAACAGGGAACGGCTGGCGCACTCTCGGAAACGGGCCGCGAACAGGGCGGAGGCGCCCAACTCGTCCACCACGATCCGTTCGAGGTCGTCGGCGTCGAACAGCGCCAGGTCCAACCGGGGAGGCTCGTCCATGTCGGGGATGCGGAGCACGATGCCGTCGTCGGCGTGCATCGCCTGGGCGTCCACCCCGTACCGCTCGCGCAGCCGCGCGGCGATCGCCAGCGCCCAAGGGGCGTGCACGCGGGCGCCGAACGGGGAGTGCACCACGAGCCGCCAATCGCCCAACTCGTCGCGGAACCGCTCCACCACCAGCGTCCGGTCGTCGGGAACGTAGCCGGTGGCCTCCCGCTGCTCGGCCAGGTAGGCGACCAGGTTGCCGGACGCCCACGCGTCCAACCCGGCGGCGCGGACCCGTTCGGTGGCCTCCTCGGGGGACATCCGGGACAGCTCCCGGGTGAACGACCCCAGCGCACGGCCCAATTCGGCGGGACGGCCGGGACTGTCCCCGTGCCAGAACGGCAACTTGCCCGGCTGCCCGGGGGCGGGGGAGACCAGCACCCTGTCGGCGGTGATGTCCTCGATCCGCCACGAGCTGGCGCCGAGCACGAACACCTCGCCCACCCGGGACTCGTAGACCATCTCCTCGTCCAGCTCCCCGACCCTGGACGACTTCTCCCCCACGAGGAACACCCCGAACAGGCCGCGATCGGGGATGGTGCCCCCGCTGGTCACCGCGAGGCGCTGCGCCCCGGGGCGACCCTGCAGAACTCCGGCGACCCGGTCCCAGACCAGGCGGGGACGCAGCTCGCCGAACTCCTCGCTGGGGTAGCGGCCCGCGAGCATGTCGAGCGTCGCCTCCAGCGCCGACCTGGGCAGCGTGGCGAACGAGGCGGCGCGGCGGACCGTGGTCTCGAGCTCGTCGACCGCCCACTCGTCCATGGAGACCATGGCCACGATCTGCTGGGCGAGGACGTCCAGCGGGTTGCGCGGGTAGCGCAGCTCCTCGATGTCGCCGTCGCGCATGCGCTCGGCCACCACCGCCGTCTGGACGAGGTCGCCCCGATACTTGGGGAAGATGACCCCCTTGGAGACGGCCCCCACCTGGTGACCGGCCCGGCCGACCCGTTGTAGGCCACTGGCCACCGACGGGGGCGACTCCACTTGGACGACCAGGTCGACCGCCCCCATGTCGATGCCCAGCTCGAGACTGGACGTCGCCACCACGGCGGGGAGGCGGCCCTGCTTGAGGGCGTCTTCGATCCCTGCTCGTTCCTCCTTGGAGACGGAGCCGTGGTGAGCGCGCGCGACCTCTTGGGGGGCGCCCCTGCCCGCGCCCGCCTGCGCCATCATCTCCGCGGGAACGGGGCTCTCGGGGAGGACGCCGCCGTGGAGGCGTTCGTACGCCAAATCGTTCAGCCGTCCGCACAGCCGCTCGGCGAGCCGCCGCGAGTTGGCGAACACGATGGTCGAACGATGCGACTCGATCAGGTCGAGGACCCGGTCCTCGACGTGGGGCCACAGGGAACGGCGGGAGGGCTCGGCCGGCTCCTCCCCACCGAACGACTGCCCGACCTCGGTCATGTCCTCGAGGGGGACGACGATCTCCAGCTCGAAGCGCTTGTCGTGCGGGGGCTGAACGACACGGGCGGGCCGAGAACCGCCCAGGAACGTCGCGACCTCGTCGACCGGCCGTACGGTCGCCGACAGCCCCACCCGTTGAGCGGGACGTTCCAGGAGGGCGTCCAACCGTTCCAGCGACAGCGCCAGATGGGCGCCGCGTTTCGTCCCGGCGACCGCGTGGACCTCGTCCACGATCACCGTCTCCACCCCGCGCAGCGTCTCGCGCGCCTGGGAGGTGAGCATCAGGAACAGCGACTCCGGTGTCGTGATCAGGATGTCGGGGGGTCGGGTCACCAGCCTGCGGCGCTCGTCGGTCGGGGTGTCGCCGGACCGGATGCCCACCCGCACGTCCGGCTCAGGAAGGCCCAGCCGCCGCGCCGCCTGGCGGATCCCGGTCAGGGGGGCGCGCAGGTTGCGCTCGACGTCGACCGCCAGGGCCTTGAGCGGCGAGATGTAGAGGACCCGACAGCGATGCTCCCGATCGAGCGGCTGCGGTGGGGGAACGGCGAGCCGGTCCAGCGACCATAGGAAAGCCGCCAGCGTCTTACCCGAGCCGGTCGGCGCCACCACGAGGGTGTGCTCCCCGCGGGCGATCGACTCCCACGCCCCGGCCTGCGCGGCCGTGGGCGTGGCGAACGCCCCGGTGAACCACGCCCTGGTCGCCGGGGAGAAGCGTTCGAGCACGTCATCCCGCACGTCCCCCATACTGCCTCGTCCCTCTGACAGAACGGACCGGGCCCGTCCGCGCCCGGCCTGCGGGTAACGTGGCGGACGTGCGGCTTTCGGTGTTCTGGGACAGGATGAACCAGCAGTTCGGCGAGGTCTACGCGACGAGCGTGGCCAAGGATCACGTCCTCGCCGAACTGGGCGGCCGCACGGTCGAACAGGCCCTGGCCGAGGGGCAACCCGTCAAAAGGGTGTGGGAGGCCGTCTGCGCGACCTTCGACGTCCCTCAGCGGCTCCGCTGACCCCGTCCGGCGTCAGTCCGGAACGGGGAGGTGGGCGTACAGGTCCATGGGGTCCACCGTCGTCGGCAGGTCGCTGACCTGACCGTCGCCGACCTCCACGACCCGCCACTGGCCGTCCACCCGCCGCGCCAGGTCGGTGGTGATGAACCGGCAGCCCAGCGAGCGCACCGCCGGGGCCACCACGTCGAGGTCCGGCTCCGGGTAAAGGTCGGGCTCGTCCGGATGCGGCCCGATGAGCGCGGGCTCGCCGTCCACCCACCACACGCGGGCCTCCCCGGTGTCGTACGGCTCGAACTCCCGGACGACGAGGCCGCCGGCAAGGAACTCGTCCTGCAGCGCCACCATCTTGGCCACGATCGTGCGGAGTTGCGCCACGTTCTTCACGTCGGGCACGTAGCAGGCCTCCTCCCACTCGTGCTTGCGCGACTTCACATAGTCCTTGACCACCGCGGGGCCCTGCGGCAGCGGCCGTACGAGTTCCGCGAGGTCGTCGGGCACGGACCCGGGGGTCAGGGGACACCACACGCTCTGAGGGGTCAACCCCGCGAAGGTGTCGTGCCATCCGGGGAGCTCATGGGCCCTCCGGTAGTCCCCGGGATGGGTGAGCAGGGGGGTGCCGCGCTCCTTGAGGGCCGCGGCGAGCGCGGTGTACTCGGCGGCGGTCAACATCCAGCCGCGATACCAGGACGGGCCGAGGTCCCGGGGCACCCGGCGTATCGCCGTCGATACGTCACCCTGCTGCAACGCGTCGTGGTCGATCAGGACCACCTGGCCGTAGTGATCCCGTACGGCAGCGGCCTCGCGCGCGAAATGCGGCTCCACGCGCCGGGGGTTCAGTGGATCGGCACAGAAGACGACGGTCAGCGTCATGATGGCCCCCTCCGACCGGGCCAGCGTAAGGGGATCGCCCGTCGCCGCGCACGGTGATTCACGGGCCGAACCGGCGAGCCGCGTCATGATCGAACGAGTGTTCGGTAGGGTGGGGTCCGCGCAGACGTTCGTCCACAGCCGCGACAGGGTCTCGAAAACTGTCGGTGGGCCGCCGTAACGTCGCTCCCGACATCAAGCACGTCGCCAGGCCCGGTCGTACGGCCTGGGATCAGACAGGGGAATCTCATGGCAGCTAACGACCGGGACAAGGCTCTCGAGACCGCACTCGCCCAGATCGAGCGGCAGTTCGGCAAGGGGTCGGTGATGCGGCTCGGCGACGAGGCCCGCGTGCCCATCGAGGTGATCCCCACCGGGTCCATCTCCCTCGACATCGCGCTCGGCATCGGCGGCCTGCCGCGCGGCCGGGTCGTCGAGGTGTACGGGCCGGAGGGCAGCGGCAAGACCTCGATCGCGCTGCACGCGGTCGCCAGCGTGCAGCGGGCCGGCGGCATCGCGGCCTTCATCGACGCCGAGCACGCGCTCGACCCGGAGTACGCGGGCAAGCTCGGCGTCGACACCGACGCCCTGCTGGTCTCCCAGCCGGACACCGGTGAGCAGGCCCTGGAGATCGCCGACATGCTGATCCGCTCCGGCGCGATCGACATCGTCGTGATCGACTCGGTGGCCGCCCTGGTGCCGCGCGCCGAGATCGAGGGCGAGATGGGCGACAGCCACGTCGGCCTGCAGGCCCGGCTGATGTCCCAGGCGCTGCGCAAGATGACCGGCGCCATCAACCAGACCAAGACCACCGCCATCTTCATCAACCAGCTCCGCGAGAAGATCGGCGTCATGTTCGGCTCCCCCGAGACCACCACCGGCGGCCGGGCGCTGAAGTTCTACGCCTCCGTCCGGCTGGACGTGCGGCGCATCGAGACCCTCAAGGACGGCACCGAGGCGGTCGGCAACCGGGTCCGGGTCAAGGTCGTCAAGAACAAGGTGGCGCCGCCCTTCAAGGTCGCCGACTTCGACCTCCTCTATGGCCACGGCATCAGCAAGGAGGGCGGCCTGATCGACCTCGGCGTCGAGCACGGCTTCGTCCGCAAGGCCGGCGCCTGGTACACCTACGAGGGCGACCAGCTCGGCCAGGGCAAGGAGAACGCCCGCAACTTCTTGAAGAGCAACCCCGACATCGCCGACGAGATCGAGAAGAAGATCAAGGAGAAGCTCGGCGTCGGTCCCCGCCTGGACGCCCCGGCCAACCCCGCCGCGCCTCCGGCCCCGGCCGCCGCCCCGCCCGCGCCGAGCACCCCCACCGGCCGCAAGTCCGGCGGCAAGACCCCCAAGCCCGGTGATTCCTGACCCTCTCGGGGCAGAGATCCCTCCTGCTGCGCGGCGGCACCGCACCCGGCCACCGGACCCCGGGGGCTGGACCCTTCCCAAGGGTGCCGCCACCCGCAGGGCCGGCCGGGGGTTTCGCCCGAGGCCGCATGCCCTCCCGCCACCGTTGTCGCCCGCAGCGTCGGGCCGGCCGGGGGTCCCGACTCCGACGCTGTGGTGATGTCTGATGGCCGTCGGGCAGGCGGAGCGTGCGCGGTGCTTGTGACGGCCGACCTGGAGGTGGGAGCGGCCGTGGGGCGATGGCGGAATGTGCGTCGGTGGGGACGGAGGGAGGATCGTCGGAGTGGGTGAGGTCGGGTTGGGCCGACAGGGGTGGCGGAGATCGTGATGGCCGGGGGAGACGAGGCGGTCGCGCGGGAGGTCTGCCTGCGTTTGTTGGCCTCGTCGCCGCGGACTCGGGCGCAGTTGGCGGAGGCGCTGCGGCGCAAGGGGCTGCCGGATGAGGTGGCCGAACTGGTTCTCGGGCGCTTCACCGATGTGGGCCTGATCGACGACGAGGCGTTCGCCCTCGCCTGGGTCCAGTCGCGGCACGCCGGCCGTGGGCTGGCCAGGCGTGCGCTGGCCAGTGAGCTGCGCCGCCGGGGTGTGGCGGACGAAACGGTCAGCGAGGCCGTCGAGGGCCTCGACTCCGAGCAGGAGGAGCGCAGGGCGCGTGAGCTGGTCGACCGCAGGCTGTCCGCCACGCGTGGGGTCGAGCCCGCGAAACGGATGCGACGCCTGATGGGGATGCTCGCCCGGAAGGGCTACCCGTCCGGTCTGGCCTACCGCGTCGTCAAGGAGTCCCTCGAAGCGGAGGGGGCCGAACTGGCCGAGCTCGATGAGCCGTACCCGGAGGACTGATGCGGCTTTGCCGCTGCCTGCGTGTCGGAGGAGCGGTGGGTCGAGTGTCGTGGGGCCTGATGGATTTCTTGTCCCGCTTGGTCGTCCACGGTTCGGGGAGTCGTCCCGGTTCCTGGTCCGTTCCCGGCTCTTGACGTTTCTGGATTGACGAGCTGCTCCCTCCTTGCATCTAGCACCGTGGCTCCGTCTTCCCTTGGTTCCTCGACTCATCAGGGGCGACTCCTTGGCTCCTGGCTCCTGGCTCCTGGCTCCTGCGTTCCCTCGCGCCTCGCGCCTCGCGCCTCGCGCACCTAGAGCCTTCGCGCCCTGCTCCGGCGGTGTCCCTTCGCCGCTGCTTCCTCGCCTTCGCCCTCTCCTCTTCGGCCCTCGTCCCTTGACACCGGGCCTTCGCCACTCGGCACCGAGCCTTCGCGCCCTGGCTCCTTCGCGCCCTGGCTCCTTCGCGCCCTGGCTTCTTCGGGGCTTGGTTCCTTCGTTTCTTCGGGCCATGGCTCAGGTCGCCGGAGGGGGAGGGGCTGCGGGTGCCCCTGGTGTGTTGCGTTCTGGTGGGCCGTTCGCGGAGCGAGGGCGGGGGCGGGGGTGGCGACACGCCCGGGCGGTGAGGGGATCGGGTCGGGGTGCGGGTGACGAGGGTGGCTGGGGGTGGGGGTAACGCGGCCGGTGAGGGGAGGGTCCGGGGAACGGGGGGCGGTAAGGAAGCCCTCACGGTGGCGCGCGGTTAGTCCGGAATGCCCCGGGTTTGCTTGCTCATTACCTGGAGGCCGCTTACCGTTACGGTAGTGAGGGGTTACTCCGCGCACTGCGGATCGCCATAAGACCGGCACGTTCGAGCAGATGAGAGGGTGCAGGGCGCAGGTTTGCCGACCCATGGGTCCGGGGCCCGGCCGTGGCCTGCCTGGGGCCGGGGTGACGGGTCTGTTCGGCGCTTGACGCGCAGGTGTCCGGTGGTCTCCGGGCGCGGGTAGGTCCTCGCATCGCAGGCTCTCCACCTGCCGGTGGAGCCCGCACCGAGACGAGCCGGCCCGGGGGGCGACCCCCGGCACCCCCGAGAAGGGTCTGCGCCATGGTGAGCGTCCTGCTGGGTGCCGCGTTGCTGGTGACCCTGGTCGCTCTCATCCTGTCGCTGCGTCGCTCTCCCGGTCCGCCTGCCCCGACGGAGGACGAGTTGGCCGCCGTACGGCGTGAGGCCGAGGAGGTCAGGGCGCAGGCGAGGGCCGACGCGGAGGAGATCGTTCACAAGGCGGAGGTCCAGGCCGAGCACGTCGCCGACACGGCCCGGGCGGAGCTGGAGGACGAGGCCACGACGCTCAAGCGGGAGATGCGCACGCTGCGCGAGGACTTGGAGCGCAGGGAGACCCGGCTGGCCGAGCGGGAGCAGCGTCTCGACGCGGAGGCGCGCCGCGTGGAGGAACGCGGGCAGCGGCTGTCGGAGACCAAGCGGACGCTGGAGACCCGCCGGGCCGAGCTGGACCGGCTGGACGAGGACCGCCGCCGGGTGCTCGAGCGCGCCGCCGGGCTCACCGCCGACCAGGCCAGGGCCGAACTGGTCGCCATGATCGAGAACCAGGCCAAGCGCGAGGCCGTACTGATCACCAGGGAGATCGAGGGGGCCGCCCGTGCCGAGGGCGACAAGCGCGCCCGCAAGATCGTGACGCTGGCGATCCAGCGGGTGGCCGGCGAGCAGACCGCCGAGTCGGTGGTCTCGGTGCTCCACCTGCCCGGGGACGAGATGAAGGGCCGGATCATCGGCCGCGAGGGCCGCAACATCCGGGCCTTCGAGACCACCACCGGTGTCAACCTGATCATCGACGACACCCCCGAGGCGGTCCTGCTGAGCTGCTTCGACCCGGTGCGGCGCGAGGTCGGCCGGCTGACCCTGGAGAAGCTGGTGCTGGACGGCCGGATCCACCCCCAGCGGATCGAGGATGTGTACGAGCGCAGCAAGGCCGACGTCGAGCAACTCTGCGTCCGCGCCGGCGAGGACGCCCTCGTCGAACTCGGCCTCACCGACATGCACCCCGAGCTGATCGCCCTGCTCGGCCGCCTGCGCTACCGCACCTCGTACGGGCAGAACGTGCTCAAGCACCTGGTCGAGTCCGCGCACATCGCCGGGATCATGGCCGGCGAGCTGCGGCTCCCGGTCGAACCGGTCAAGCGGGGCACCCTGCTGCACGACGTCGGCAAGGCCCTCACCCATGAGGTGGAGGGCAGCCACGCCCTGATCGGCGCCGAGATCGCCCGCCGATACGGCGAGCACGAGGACATCGTCCACGCGATCGAGGCCCACCACAACGAGGTCGAGGTCCGTACCGTCGAGGCCGTCCTCACCCAGGCCGCCGACGCGATCAGCGGCAGCCGCCCCGGCGCCCGCCGCGAGTCCCTGGAGGCGTACGTCAAGCGCCTTGAACGACTGGAGCAGATCGCCCGCGACCGGCACGACGGCGTCGACAAGGTCTACGCGATGCAGGCGGGCCGCGAGATCCGCGTCATGGTCCGGCCCGACTCGGTCGACGACATCCAGGCCCAGGTCATCGCCCGCGACATCGCCAAGCAGGTCGAGGACGAGCTGACGTACCCCGGCCAGATCCGCGTCACCGTCGTCCGCGAGTCCCGCGCCACCGAGTTCGCCCGCTGACGCGAACGAGTCGGGCCGTTGCCGAAGGCCACCCGGGTGCGCCCCGAGGACGCAGAGCGAAACGAACGCCGACGCGCACGAGTGGACCCCGAGGATGCGGGGTGAGCCGGTGTGTCAGGGGCGGGCCGGTTGAGGGGCCGGGGAGGGCGACGGGGTCGGTGTGGGGAGACCGGGCTTGAAGCCTAGGGATTGGGCGTAGAAGGAGAGCTCGGACTCCAGGGCCGTGATGATGCTGTCCGCGCGGCGGAAGCCGTGGGACTCGCCCTTGAAGGTCATGTAGGTGCACGGCAGGCCCTTGCCGGACAGCGCGGTGGCGAAGCGCTCGGACTGGGCGGCGGTGACGACCGGGTCGTCGGTGCCGTGGAGGAGGAGGACGGGGGAGGCGGTCCCGTCCACGCGGGTGAGCGGGGAGCGTTCGGTGTAGGCGCGTTCGAAGCCCGGCATGGGGCCGATCAGGCCGAAGAGGTAGCGGGACTCGAAGTCGTGGGTCTCCGAGAGGTGGGCCTGCAGGTCGGTGACACCGTGGTAGGAGGTGGCGGCGCGGAAGAGGTCGGAGGAGGTGACCGTGGCGAGGGCGGTCCAGCCGCCGGCGCCGAGGCCGCGGACGGCGAGGCGGTGCGGGTCGGCGATGCCGCGGTCGATGAGGGCGCGGGCGGCGGCGACCGCGTCCTCCACGTCCACGACGCCCCACTGGCGGCGCAGCCGCTCGCGGAAGGCGCGGCCGTAGCCGGATGAGCCCCCGTAGTTGACCTCGATGACGCCGATGCCCCGGCTGGTGAAGTAGGCCCGTTCGAGGCTGAGGGCGCTGGAGGCGCGACCGGCGGGCCCCTCGTGGAGGAACACCAGGTACGGGGGCTTCTCCTCGGACGGCCCCTCGGCCTGGGGACTGGTGGGGGCGAAGACGTGGGCGTGGACCGGACGGCCGAACGGGCCGTCGAGCCGTTCCTCGCGGGGCTCGGGCAGGTAGGCGGCGTCGCGGACGGGGGCGGGCGCGCGGTGGAGCACCTCGGCGCGCCCCGACGCGGCATCGACGCGGACGAGCTCATCGGGCCGGGTGGCGTGACGGCCGACGCCCACGATGGTGCCGCCGTGGGCCGCCAGCACCGGCCGCCAGTCGACGTACGGCAGGTTCAGCTCGGTCAGCTCCAGGGTCTCCGGGTCGTAGACGCTGAGCCGCCGGTCGCCCTCCCCGTGCAGCACCGCCAGGCGTCCGTCCTCCAGCAGCGCGTACGGCATGCCGCCCGACTCCCACAGCGGGGCGGCGAACTCCTCCTCGGCCGGGTAGAGGGCCTGCGGGGACTCCCCGTAGAGGCCGACCTGGTAGATGTTCCACCAGCCGGGCCAGTCGGAGATGACGTACAGGGTGCGGTCGTCGGCCCACAGCGGCGCCAGCGCCGACTCCGTCAGCCCGCCCTTGACCGTGCGCGGGGCGGTGGTGCGGCCGTCCTCCAGCGCGGCGACGCGGACCTCGGTGCCGTCCCAGGGCATCCGGGGGTGGCTCCACTGCACCCACGCCAAGAAGTCGCCGTTCGGCGAGGGAACCGGGGACGCGTAGAAGTCGGAGCCGCTGACCAACTCGCGGATGGCCCCGGCGTTGTCGGCGGCGCGGCCGTCCAGCGGAATGCCCACGATGGCCCGGCGCACCCCGTCCGGGGTGTGGCCCTCGCACACGCACCAGATCTCCGCCAGGTCGGGGGAGAGCACGAAGTCGGCGTACCGCAGCCCGCCGGGGACGGCCGCCTCCGGCGTCAGGGGGCGCGGCTCGGCGTCGCCCGGGTCGAGCAGGTACAGGCGCTGGTCCTCGAGGTTGGCGAAGACCAGCGCGTGCCCCTCGGCCGTGCGCACCGGCAGGTACGAGCGGCCGCCGTGTTCGTGGACCCGGGTCCGGGCGTCCCAGGGCGCTCGGAGCAGTTCGGTGCGTTCCCCGCCCGCCAGATGGACGACCGTGGTGCGTCCGCCCTCCTCGGGCCGCGACTCCTGCCACCACACGTCGCTGCCGTGCACGATGGGGAAGCCGAGGCGCAGCCCGGCGCGGGCGACGTCGGCCGCGGAGATCGGGGAGGGCCAAGTGCCGTAGGGGAGGGTAACGCGAGCGGTCATAACGGAATCGTCCCGCAAACGAGGAACGATTGGGGCCCTGACTGTCCAGATGAGTTCTGAAAGTAATTTGGCCGCCGACCTTGCAAGATCCACAAAAAGGGCGGAGGTCAGGACACCGCCGCCGTCTCCTCCCGCCGAGCGCGGCCGAGGAGGGCCCGCAGGTCGCGGACGGCCGTCCGACCCGCCCGGTTGGCGCCGATCGTGCTGGCGGACGGACCGTAGCCGACGAGGTGGACGCGGGGGTCCCGGACGGCCCGGGTGCCGTCGATCTCGATGCCGCCGCCCGGCGCCCGCAGCCGCAGCGGGGCCAGATGGTCGAGGGACGCGCGGAATCCGGTGGCCCACAGGATGACGTCCGCCGCGAACGAGCCGCCGTCGGCCCACACGACCCCGTCCGGCGTGACCCGCTCGAACATCGGCAGGCGCTCCAGGACGCCCCGATCGCGGGCCGCCCGCACCTCGGGTGTCAACATGAGCCCCGTGGCACCCACCACGCTCCCCGGCGGCAGCCCCCGCCGCACCCGCTCCTCGACGCGCGCCACCGAGTCGCGTCCCCGCGCCTCGTCGAACGGGCCGTCGACCCACACCGGCGGACGCCGCGTCACCCAGGCCGTCGCGGACGCGACCTCGGCGATCTCCATGAGCAGTTGAACGGCGGACGCCCCGCCTCCCACGACCACGACCCGCCGCCCCGCGAACTCCGAGGCGCTCCGGTAGTCCACCGTGTGCAGTTGGCGGCCCCGGAACGTCTCCCGCCCCGGGTAGTACGGCCAGAACGGGCGCTCCCAGGTGCCGGTCGCGTTGATCAGGCCCCGGACCGACCAGACACCCTCCGAGGTGTCCACCAGCAGCCGACCGTCCTCATCGTCGCGCACCGCGGTGACGTCGACGGGACGATGCACCGGAAGGTCGAACGTCCGCTCGTACCGGCCGAAGTACTCCGACACCACCTCGGACGCCGGCCTGGACGCGTCCGCCTCGCCCAGCGGCAGCCCGGGCAGGTCGTGAACGCGATGCGCCGCGCTCAGCGTCAGCGACGGCCACCGATGCCGCCACGCACCGCCCGGCCCCGGGTTGTGGTCGAACACCACGAAACCCAGCCCCGAGCGGCGCAGCGCGTACGCACTCGACAGCCCCGCCTGCCCCGCCCCGATCACCGCCACGTCGACCCGCTCGTACGTCACGTTCGCTCGAACCACCGCCGACGGCGCCCGATTCCCACCGGAGGCCCGATTTCGAGTCACCGCCGGGCGACGGAGAATCCCCGGCCGCCCGAACGGCGACCGCCCACGCCCGAACGGCGACCACGCACGCCCGAACGGCGACCGCCTACGCCCGAACGGCGACCGCCTACGCCCGAACGGCGACCGCCTACGCCCGAACGGCGACCGCCCACGTCCGGACGGTGACCGCCTACGCCCGAACGGCGACCGCCCACGTCCGGACGGTGACCACGCGCGCTCGAACGGTGACCACCACCTCCGAACGGCGACCACCCACGCCCTAACGGCGACCGCTTACGCCCGAACGGTGACCACCACGTCCGAACGGCGACCACGCGCGCCCGAACGGCGACCACCCACGTCCGAACGGCGGCCACGCGCGCCCGAACGGTGACCACCACGTCCGAACGGCGACCACGCGCGCCCGAACGGTGACCACCACGTCCGAACGGCGGCCACGCGCGCCCGAACGGTGACCCGTGTGCTCTGACGGTGACCGTCCGCGAGTGTCCTTCTAGTCCGCGCCCGTGGCCGCGTCGGTGGTCGACAGGCCGACCGCGCCGCCGGTCGTTGCGTCGGCCGCCAGGGTGCGCGCCGAGGTCTTGCGGCTGCGGCGGCTGCGGCGCTCCAGGCGGTTGGCCAGGTGGCTGAGGGCCATGTTGATGCCGATGTAGATGATCGAGATGACGATCGCGGCCGGGATCAGGTTGGCGTAGTTGGCCGGGACGATCCGGAAGCCGGAGCTGAGCAGGTCCTCGTAGGCGATGACGAAGCCCAGGGCGGTGTCCTTGAGGAGCACGACCATCTGGCTGACCACGGCGGGCATCATCGCGGTGATCGCCTGGGGCAGCAGCACCAGCCGCATCACCGCGTTCTTGCGGAGGCCGATGGCGTAGGCGGCCTCCGACTGGCCGCGCGGGACCGCCAGCACCCCGGCCCGCACGACCTCGGCCAGGACCGAGCCGTTGTACATGACCAGGCCGAACACCAGGGCGGCGAACGCGGGCACGGTGACGTTCCCGGCGTTGATCTCCACCCCGAAGACGAAGAAGACGTTCTCCACGAGGGTCCGCTGCAGATTGCCGAGCGGGCCGTCCGCGATGACCGGGCTGATCGCCGGCGGGACGAAGAACGCGAGGAAGATCAGGATCAGCAGCGGGATGGCCCGGAAGAACTCCACCACCGCGCCCGCCGGGAGCCGGATCCACCAGTGGTCCGACAGCCGGGCCAGTCCGAACACCACGCCGAACAGCAGCGCCAGCACGGAGGCCACCGCCGCCGCCGCGAGGGTGTTCTTCAGCCCGGGGAGGATGAGGTTGTCCCACACCTGCCATTCGGTGAAGGGGTCCCACAGCTTGCCGGCCCACTGGCCCCGGTCGTTCAGCCGGTCGTAGACGACCCACGCGACGCCCAGCAGGAGCAGGGCGGAGACGCCGGTGATGATGTTGTTGCGCAGCCGGGCCCGCGGACCCGGCGCGTCGAACAGGACGTTGGCCCCCGACCGACTCATCGCGCCACCGCCATCCGCTTGGCCAGCCAGCCGAACAGGAAGCCGGTCGGCAGGGTGAGGATCATGTAGCCGACCGCGATCCCGACGAAGATCGGGATCGACGCCCCGAAGTCGTAGAACAGGTTCTTCATCACCGCGGCGGCCTCCACCCCGTAGGCGACGGCGCCGACCACCGTGGTGTTCTTGATCATGGCGATCATCACGCTGCCCAGCGGCGCGATGACCGCCCGGACCGCCTGCGGCAGGATGATCATCCGCAGCGACTGCGTGGAGGTCAGCCCGATGGAGCGGGCGGCCTCGGCCTGCCCGAGCGGCACCGTGTTGATGCCCGACCGCAGCGCCTCACAGACGAACGCCGAGGTGTAGACCGACAGCCCGAGCACGCCCCACCAGTAGCGGTTGATCCCCTCCGAGTCGGACAGCGTGACCTTGAGGTTGTCGTTGATCGCCAGGATGCAGATGGCCAGCACCAGGGTCAGCGGCGTGTTCCGCAGCAGGTTCACCACGAAGGAGCCGGTGGCGCGCAGCACCGGGGTCGGCGACACCCGGAAGGCCGCCAGGACCGTGCCGAGGAACAGCGACAGCACGGCGGTCATCGCGGCGATCCGGATCGTCGCCCAGAAGCCCAGGAGGATCTTGTCGAGGTTGTCGAAGACCGGGCCGAAGTCCAGGAGTTGGTCCATGAGGATCCACGGGTCGGGGGCCGCGCCGGGCGCACCGGCGCGGCCCTTCGTCAAGAGAACGGACTGCGGGTCAGGCGCAACCCTCGAACTGGGGGACCGTGGTGGTGAACTTCAGCCCGGTGCCGCCGAAGTGCTTCTGCAGCAACTGCTGCGCGGTGCCGTCGGAGTACATCTTGGTGAGGGCCTTGTTCACCGCCTCGCAGGTCTCCAGGTCGCCCTTCTTCAGGCCGACGCCGTACTTCTCGTCGGTGAAGGGGTCGCTGATGACCTTGAAGGCGCCCTTCTGCTGGTTGGCGAAGCCGGCCAGGATCAGGTCGTCGGTCGTGACCGCGTCCAGCGAGCCCGACTTCAGCTTGGCCACGCAGTCGGAGTACCCGGTGGCGTCGACCAGCTCGGCGTCGATGTTCAGCTTGCCGTCCGGGGGCGGGTCGGTGATCCGACGCCAGGAGTTCGATCCGGCGGCGCGGCAGAGCTTCTTGCCCTTGAGGTCGGTGGCCTTGGTGATGTCCTTGTTGTCCGCCAGCACCATCGTGTCCTGGTGGGCGACGTAGTACGGACCGCCGAAGGTGACCTTGGGCTTGCGCGAGTCGGTGATGGAGTACGTCGCGAAGATGATGTCGACCTGGTTGCTCGCCAGGAAGGACTCGCGGTTCTCCGAGCGGGCCTCCTTGAAGGTGATGCCGCTCGCCTGGACGCCGAGCTCCTTGGCGACGTACCTGGCGACGTCGACGTCGAAGCCCTCGTAGGTGCCGTCCGGCTTCTTCAGGCCCAGCGCGGGCTGGTCGAACTTGATGCCGACGACCAGCTTGCCGCTCTCCTTGGCGCGCTGTGCGAGGGGCTTGCTCTCGGCTTCCTTCTTCTCGCTGTCGCTGCCGCAGGCGGCGGCGCCCAAGGCCAGGGCCGCCGCCATGGCGACGGCGGCGAACTGACGTGCTCGCATATGCGTACCTCTGTTTTCGTGCCGACTCGCTCGGATCAAAAGGGTGCTGAACGTTCAGTGGGTGAGGATCTTCGAAAGGAAGTCCCGGGCGCGGTCCGTGCGCGCGTTGGTGAAGAACTCGTCGGGCGTGTTCTCCTCGACGATCTGTCCGTCCGCCATGAAGACGACCTTGTTGGCGGCGCGCCGGGCGAAGCCCATCTCGTGGGTGACCACGATCATGGTCATGCCCTCGCGGGCGAGCCCGGTCATCACCTCGAGCACCTCGTTGACCATTTCCGGGTCCAGCGCCGAGGTGGGCTCGTCGAACAGCATCACCTTGGGCTCCATCGCGAGGGCCCGGGCGATGGCGGCGCGCTGCTGCTGCCCGCCGGACAACTGGGCGGGGTACTTGGCGGCCTGCGCGCCGATGCCCACCCGGTCCAGCAGGGCCATGGCCCTGTCCTCGGCGTCCGCCCGCTTGCGCCGGCGCACCTTGGTCGGGCCCAGCGTGACGTTCTGCAGGATCGTCTTGTGGGCGAACAGGTTGAACGACTGGAACACCATGCCCACGTCGGAGCGCAGCCGGGCCAGCTCCTTGCCCTCCTCGGGCAGTCGTCTGCCGTCCACCGTGATCGTGCCGCCGTCGATCGGCTCCAGCCGGTTGATCGAACGGCAGAGGGTGGACTTGCCGCCGCCGGACGGGCCGATCACCACGACGACCTCGCCCCGCTCGACGCTGAGATCGATGTCCCGCAGCACGTGCAGAGGACCGAAGTGCTTGTTGACCTTCTCGAGCAGGACGAGCGGAACGTGGTCGGACCCCACCGCTCCGCCGGCCTCGATGCCGCTGTCCTTCATGGCTCGGGACTCTATGGCATGGACGGTGCCGGATCACTTACCGAGCGGTACCGATAGGATCACAGATTCGTACGTCATCACCCATAACGCCGTGTTTTTATGGTGGCTTCGGCCCCGCACGGAAGATCATCGCGTTCTCCCCGGGTGACGCGGGGCGCGCCTCGCACCGCGTAGGCTTGGCAACTGTCATGAACGCGCCCACGATCACCCCCGAAGCACCCCGCACGTACCAGATCCGCACGTACGGCTGCCAGATGAACGTGCACGACTCCGAGCGCCTCGCCGGGCTGCTGGAGGCGGCCGGCTACGTCAGGGCCGACCGGGCGGCGGAGCCGGACGTCGTGGTGTTCAACACCTGCGCCGTCCGCGAGAACGCCGACAACCGCCTGTACGGCAACCTCGGTCACCTGCGGCCCGTCAAGGACGGCCACCCCGGCATGCAGATCGCGGTCGGCGGCTGCCTGGCCCAGAAGGACCGGGACGCCATCGTGCGCCGCGCCCCCTGGGTGGACGTCGTCTTCGGCACCCACAACATCGGCTCGCTGCCGGTGCTGCTGGAGCGCGCCCGGGTCGGGCGGGAGGCCCAGGTCGAGATCAAGGAGGCGCTGGAGACCTTCCCCTCCACGCTGCCGACCCGCCGGGAGTCCCCGTACGCGGCCTGGGTGTCGATCTCGGTGGGCTGCAACAACACCTGCACGTTCTGCATCGTCCCGGCGCTGCGCGGCAAGGAGCGCGACCGCCGCCCCGGCGAGATCCTGGCCGAGGTCGAGGCGCTGGTGGGCGAGGGCGTGCTGGAGGTGACGCTGCTCGGCCAGAACGTCAACGCCTACGGCTCGGAGTTCGGCGACCGTCAGGCGTTCGCCAAGCTGCTGCGCGCCTGCGGGGAGATCGACGGGCTGGAGCGGGTGCGGTTCACCTCGCCGCATCCCCGGGACTTCACCGACGACGTCATCGCCGCCATGGCCGAGACGCCCAACGTGATGCACTCCCTGCACATGCCGCTGCAGTCGGGGTCCGACGCGGTGCTGCGGGCGATGCGCCGCTCCTACCGGCAGGACCGCTACCTGGGCATCATCGAACGGGTCCGCGCTGCCATGCCGGACGCGGCGATCACCACCGACATCATCGTGGGCTTCCCCGGCGAGACCGAGGAGGACTTCGAGCAGACCCTGCACGTGGTGCGGGAGGCGCGGTTCTCCGGCGCGTTCACCTTCCAGTACTCCAAGCGTCCCGGCACCCCGGCGGCCACCATGGACGGGCAGGTGCCCAAGGAGATCGTGCAGGAGCGCTACGAGCGGCTGATCGCCCTCCAGGAGGAGATCTCCTGGTCGGAGAACAAGCGGCAGCTCGGTCGCACCCTCGAGGTGCTGGTCGCCGAGGGGGAGGGCCGCAAGGACGACGCCACCCGGCGTCTGTCCGGGCGCGCCCCAGACAACCGGCTGGTCCACTTCCGGCAGCCGGACGAGACGGTGCGTCCCGGCGACATGGTCACCGTGGAGGTCACCTACGCGGCCCCGCACCACCTGGTCGCCGACGGGCCCGTGCAGACGGTCCGGCGCACCCGGGCGGGCGACGCGTGGGAGGCCCGTCAGGGGCGGGTCGCGGGCGCTGCGGGTGTCGCGCTCGGCATGCCGACCATCGGCCGCCCGGCCGCCCCGCCGCAGTCGGCGGGCTGCTCGGCGCACGGCTGACCGGCGCACGCCGCCGCGCCGGCCGTCCCACCTTCGGGGAGCGGTCCGGCGCGCGGCGAGGATCGGGGCCTACTAGGCGCCCGGCGTGCCCGGCGTGTTCGGCGGCCCGGTGTCGCGGCCCTGTTGCTGCTGTCCTCGGTCGATGTGCTCCCCGGCCTTCTTCTGCGCCTTGTCCACCTTGTCGGCGTACTTGCCGCCGGTGCGCTTGTCGACCATGTCACCGGCCTTGTCGACGGCCTGCTTGGCCTTGCCGGAGTTCTGGCCGAGCATCTCCTTGACCTTCGTCATGAACGACATGTGGTCCCCCCGATGTCCCGGATGTCGGCTCCGGTACTTTCGCCCGGTGCCCGAACACCGCTCCCATACCCCCGCGGATGGCATGGTTATCGTGTGACCTCAACAGACGTTCTGGCCGTGGTGGGGCCGACCGCGTCGGGCAAGTCCGATCTGGCGGTCGAGTTGGCGCTGCGGCTCGACGGGGAGGCCGTCAACGCCGACTCGATGCAGTTGTACCGGGGCATGGACATCGGCACCGCGAAGCTGACGCGGGAGGAGATGCGCGGCGTCCCGCACCATCTGCTGGACGCGTGGGACGTGACCGAGACCGCCAGCGTCGCCGAGTACCGGCGGCTCGCCGGCGACGTCATCGACGACGTCCGGGAACGGGGACGGGTCCCGGTCCTGGTGGGCGGGTCCGGCCTGTACGTGCGGGCGGCGCTGGACGAGATGGACTTCCCCGGCACCGACCCCGCCGTGCGCGCCCGTCTCGACGCCGAACTGGCGACGGTGGGCCCCGCGGCGCTGCACGAGCGGCTCCGGACCCACGACCCGAGGGCGGCGGAGGCCATCCTGCCGAGCAACGGACGGCGCATCGTCCGCGCCCTGGAGGTCATCGAGATCACCGGCCGCCCGTTCACCGCCACGCTGCCGGAGTACCGCCATCGGTACCGCGCCGTGCAGATCGGGCTGGAGGTGCCGCGACCGGAGCTGGACGAACGCATCGCCCTCCGCGTGGAGCGCATGTGGGAGGCCGGGCTCGTCGACGAGGTGCGGACGCTGGAGAAGGCGGGCCTGCGCGACGGCCTGACCGCCGGACGGGCCCTCGGCTACGCCCAGGTGCTGCGGTTCCTGGCGGGGGAGTGGACCGAGGAGCGGGCCAAGGAGGAGACGATCCGGTCCACCCGCCGGTTCGCCCGCCGCCAGGAGTCCTGGTTCCGCCGGGATCCCCGGGTCCACTGGCTGCCGTACGACGACCCCGACCTGCTCGCCCGCGCACTGGCCCTGCCGGGCTAATACGATCTGAGCATGCGTTTCGTGAAGGGGCACGGCACCGAGAACGACTTCGTCATCCTGCCGGACCCCGAGGGTTCCCTGGACCTGACCCCGGCCGTCGTGGCGGCCCTGTGCGACCGCCGGGCGGGCATCGGCGCCGACGGGGTGCTGCGGGTCGTCCGGGCCAAGGCCGCCCACGACCCGACCGCCGAGGCGCTCTCCGGCGAGGCCGAGTGGTTCATGGATTACCGCAACGCCGACGGCGGCGTCGCCGAGATGTGCGGCAACGGGGTCCGGGTCTTCGCCCGGTACCTGGTGGACGCGGGCCTGGCCGCGCCGGGGGAGTTCGCCGTGGCGACCCGCGGGGGCCTCAAGCGGGTGACCCTCGGCCCATCCGGCGACGTCAGCGTGGACATGGGCCCTCCGGTCGTGCAGGGCGAGGGCCGGGCGACGCTGGCGGGCGAGGAGCACACCGGCCTGCGCGTCTCCATGGGCAACCCCCACCTGGCGTGCCCGGTCGACCGTCCCGTCCGAGAGCTCGATCTCTCGCGGGGGCCGGACTTCGACACGGCCGTCTTCCCGGAGGGCGTCAACCTGGAGCTGTTCCGCCCGGTGGGCGACCACCATGTCGAGATGCGGGTGTTCGAGCGCGGCTCGGGCGAGACCCGTTCCTGCGGGACCGGCGCGGTCGCCACGGCGGTCGCGGCGGCGGTCGCGGCGGCGGGCCCGTCGGCGCCTCCCGGCGAATGGCTGGTGGACGTCCCGGGCGGCAGGGTCACGGTCGTCCTCGACGGCCGTACCAGCCACCTGCGCGGCCCCGCGGTCCTCGTCGCCGACGGCGAGATCAGGGCCTCCTGGCTCCGCTGATCGGCGACCCGGGACGAACGCCCGGGAAGCGGCCCGAACGGGTCCTGACGACGACGGGACGGTGGTCCCTCCGCGACGGGACCGCCGGGGGCCTAACTTCAGACGTGCACACCCTGTGGGAGGCCGCACGGATAGGGATGGGAGCCCCGACGTCCGTGCGGTGACGGGGCCGGTGACAACCTTCATGGCGGGGGGCGGTCACCGGCCCTTTGCAGTTCCCAACCCCTGCGATCCCTCGGGTCAGGGCGCGCCGTTGATGGGCAGCCGGGCCTGGACGAGGGTGCCGCCAGCCGTGCCGGGGCCGATGGAGCAGGAGCCGCCCAGCTCGGCGGCCCGTTCGCGCATCGAGGACATGCCCACACCGGCGCGGGCGTGCTCCGGCAGGCCCACGCCGTCGTCGGCGACGCTGAGGTGCAGTTCGCCGCCGCGGTCCAGCCTGACCAGGACGATCCCGGCCCGGGCGTGCCGCCGTGCGTTGGTCAGCGCCTCCTGGGCGATCCGGTAGGCGGCGACCTCGACGGCGGCCGGCAGGTCGTCCAACTCGCCGTCCACCAGCACGTCCACGCGCGGGCCCCCGGCGGTGCCGTCGGCCAGGGCGCGGACGGCCCCCGCCAGGCCCAGGTCGTCCAGCGCGGGCGGGCGCAGCCCGTACACCAGCTCGCGGATGTCGCCGATGGTGCCGCTCATGGTGGTGCGCAGCTTCTCCAGCAGCGGGTCCACGGCCGCCGGGTCGCGGTGCAGGGTGATGCGGGCGGCGTCCACCGTCATGGCCAGGCTGGCCAGCGTCGGACCCAACCCGTCGTGCAGGTCCCGCCGGAGCCGCCGGCGCTCCTCCTCGCGGGTGGCCAGGATGCGTTCCCTGGACCGTTGCACGTCGGCGGCCAGCCGGACCGCGTTGGCGAGTTCCGCCAGGTTGCGGGCCATCACGGAGGCGATCCGGCGGTCCGGGATCTCCGCCCGCGAGTACAGCAGCCGGCCCACCGGCCGTCCGTGCCAGATCAGCGGGATCGACTCCGGGTCGGCGCCCAGGTCGCCGTCCTCGGCGATCGCCGCCCGGCCCTCGCGGCCCAGCACCTCGACCGTCACGCCGGCGGCCCGCAGCGCCTCCCGGACCACCGAGGCGGCGATGGCCAGCGCGGCCGCCGGGTCGGAGGCGGTCTGCAGCCGCCGATTGAGCCGGTCGGCGATCCGGTACGGGTCGCGTTCGCCGTGCAGCAGCCGGTCCACGGTGCGCTGCAGCCGCCGCCGCACCGGCTCGAACACCGCGCCCGCCGCGATCGCGCCCACCAGCCCCGCCATCGGCCCGCGCCCGGACAGGACCAGGCTCGCGGTGCCGACCAGGGCGAAGTACACCCCGGTGATGACCACGGCCAGCCCGGCGTAGACCAGGGTCCGACTGATGACCAGGTCGATGTCGTACAGCCGGTACCGGGTGATGGCGATGGCGATGCAGATCGGGACGGTCGCGATCGTGACGTTGCGGAGGGGATCGCCGATGGGGGTGGTCTCGCCGACGTAGATGATCGTCTGGGCGAGCACGCCCGGGTAGATGACCCAGGCGATCTGGCGGCGCACGTCGGCGGGGGATCGCCAGAACCGCAGCGCCACCGAGACCAGCCCCGCCAGCAGCGTCCCGATGATGGTGACGCTGATCGCCAGGGGGATGTCCTGGAACGGGTAGACCGAGACCCCGTTGTGGAACCTGCGCGCCTCCGGGTCGACGGTCAGATGCACGCACACGATCAGCGGCGTGGCGAACGCCGCCGCCAGCACCGGCCGGAACCACCGGGACACCAGCCGCCCGTCCGGGAAGATCAACGGAAGCACCAGCGTCAGCGCGAACGTGTCGACCGCCCACAGCCAGTGGCCCAACCAGCGGAAGAGCCAGGCCCCGGGATGCTCGTTCAGCTCCAGCCAGGGACCCAGGTTGAGGGACAGCACGTACACCGCCGCGCTGAACCCGGCGACGAGCATCAGCCACCCGACGTGCAGCCCGGGCCGGTGCCGTACCAGCAGGTAGGCCACCGGCGTCCAGGTGAGCGCGATGACGATCTCGGGATGCCACCACACCATCCGCCGGGCGGCGGGCACGTCCAGGCCCAGTCCCAGGGAGGCGGCCACGAGCGCGACGGCCGCCAGGGTGAGCAGGAGCGCCGCGCGGACCGCCCGGCGGTCCCGCACTGTCGTCACTAAGAGGTCTTTCTGCCGAAATGTCGGGGTGAGGGCATCGTAGAACGTCCCGGTCGCTGTCCTGCCGGCGATGGGGCGGTCGTCTCATGACGGCGGGACAGAACGCCTCCCACACTGGCGGAGCCGGAGCCCGAGAAGCGGGCGGTCGGCTCGACAGGTAAGGGGTGCGGCGAAGATGCGCAGGCTGATCGGTGCGCTGGTCGCGGTATGGCTGGCTGTGCTGGCCGTGCCGGGCACGGCGTGGGCAGAAGAGAAGAAGGAAGTGCCGCTGGCCACCCGGCTGGCCGCCAAGTCGCATCCGGCCGTGCAACTGCTGGCCACGACGTACTCGGCGACCCTGTCGGTGCCGACCGCGGAGCCGAACAACGCCGAGGTCCAGAGGCTGGCCCAGGAGACCGCCCGGCGGGTGCTGAACGGGGAGATCCCGAGGGACGATCAGAGCCTCTACAAGTACATCCTGGAGCAGTTCGCCGCCGACGTGGACCGCTTCCTGAAGCCGTCCGAGCCGGTCCGGACGGTGGAGGCCAAGGTCACCGGCACCTGCACCGGCTGGTGGGTGACACCCGACGGCTACATGGTCACCGGGGCGCACTGCGTCAAGCCGGACGCCGAGGAGCTCGGTCGGACGTTCGCCAAGCAGGCGCTGGACCAGATCAACAAGCAGGACGTCGCCGCGCTGATCCAGTCCATCGCCCAGGAGGGCCAGGCCAGCAGCGCCAACGTCGAGATCGCCACCCGGATCGTCGTCAACTTCAACGCCAAGCACCTGCGGATCGGCGAGACCCAGCAGTCCACCGCCGTGCTGCAGAGCGTCCAGGGCGGCGGGGTCGACAAGACCGCCAAGGAGCTGCCGGTCGAGGTCGTCTCCGCGGGCGAGAGCTACCCCGGCAAGGACGTGGCGCTGCTCAAGGTCAACGGCCAGCAGAACCTGCCCACCCTGGAGCTCGGGAACGACGACGACGTGCAGGTCGGCGACACCCTCTACATCGACGGCTTCCCCGGGACGGTCACCAACAACGGCTCGCTGAGCATCGACAGCAAGCTCCAGCCGACCTTCACCCAGGGCCCCTACAACGCGCAGCGCAGCACGCAGGGCGGGGTGCCCTACTTCCAGACCCAGGCCCCGGCCTACGGCGGCAACTCCGGCGGCCCCGTGTTCAGCGACTCGGGCAGGGTCGTCGGGATCCTGATCGCCGGCCTGAACGACACCGACGGCCAGTCGGCGCAGAACCAGCAACTGGTGCTGCCGGTCAGCGTGGTCAAGGAGCACCTGAACGGCAAGAACGTCAAGCCGGTCGCCTCGACCACCACCGTCTCCTACAACAAGGCGCTGGACTCCTACTTCAAGCGGCACTACAAGCGGGCGCTGCCCAAGTTCCGCGAGGTGCAGGCGCTCAACCCGGGTCACCCGTACGTCAACAAGTACATCAGCGACTCGCAGGCGGCCATCAACGCCGGCAAGGACGAGACGCCGTCCCCGATCATCGTCTGGGTGCTCATCGGCGGCGCGGTGCTGGTGGTCGTGATCATCGTGGTGGTGCTGGTGTCGACGCTGCGGCGTCGCTCCCGCCGCCGGCCCGGCCCGGGCGGTCCCGGTGGTCCGGGCGGCGGGTTCCCGCCGGTCCCCGGCTCGAGCGCGGGCGGCCCGGGCAACCCGTACGGGGCCCCGCAGCCGGGGCTGCCGGTGGGCGGCCCGATGTCGGGACAGCCGACCTACCCGGGCGGTCCGCCCCCCGGTCCCGTGGGCCCGCCCCCGCAGCCGCCGGGCGGTCCCGGGTACCAGGCGCCCTGGCCCGGAGCGCAGTGACACCGGTCCCGGTGACCCGGGCCCGATGACGACGAACGGCCCGTCGGCGGAATCCTCCGCCGACGGGCCGTTCCGTCACGTCAGGGGCACGGACAGGCTCGTCATCAGGGTGCGCACGCCCAGGCGCATGACCGCCGGATCGACGTCCTTCAGCAGGACGCGCTGCAGGATGAAGCCCGGCAGCAGCCCGAACAGGGCCTTGGAGACGGCGGTGAGGTCGGCGTCGGCGGGGAGTCGGCCGACGTCGCGCAGGCGTTCGGCGTAGGTCAGCCACACCTGGCGGATCCGCGTCATGGCGTCCAGGACGATCACGCCGACCTCGGGATCGTAGAGCGCCAGCGCCCACGCCTGCGGGGCGAGCCGCAGCGCGTCGGCGTCGTCGACGGAGTACTGGGCGACGAGCAGGTCGCAGATGCGTCCGACGACCTCGTCCAGCTCGGGCAGCGGGTTCTCGGCGACGATCGACGCCATGCTCGCCGCGACCCGGATGATGGTGTCGGCGGCGATGGCCTCGACCAGGTCGCCCTTGCTCTTGAAGTAGCGGTAGACGGCGCCGGCCGACATCCCGCTCTCGGCGAAGATGTCCTGCATCGACGTCTCGTGGAAGCCCCGGCGGGCGAAGCAGACGCGCGCGGCGTCCAGGACCTGCCGTCGCCGGCGCTCGAGGTGTTCCTCACTGACCCGTGGCATGCCCTCAATCTAAAACGAACGTCCGTTCTTGACAACCGACCCGGCCGCTGGAACGCTGAGGGCATCAAAGAGAACGGACATCCGCTTTTTAGGAGAAGGCCGTGAACACCTCCCTCGGACGCCGGACCCTCGGGGTGACCCTGGCTGCCACCGTGATCCAGCTCGTCATGGTCGTCGCCTTCGGCTGGCCCGCCGCCCGCTCCGCCCCGCACGACCTGCCCATCGCGGTGGCCGGGCCCCAGTCGGCCGCGGTGGCCGACCGGCTGGCCCGGCAGGGCGGCTTCGAGATCGCCGTGCTGCCGGACGAGGCCGCCGCCCGCCGGGCCGTCACCGACCGGGACGCGTACGGCGCCATCGTGACCACCCCGGCCGGGCCCAAGGTCCTGGTGGCCTCCGCGGCGAGTCCGCAGGTCGCCCAGCAGATCGGCCAATACGCCGCCACCCTGTCCGGCGCCCCGCGTCCCCCGGTCACCGACGTGGTGTCCGCCGGTCCGCACGGCACGGCGTTCGGCACGATGGTGCTCCCGCTGGTGATGTCGGGCATCGCCGCGGCGGTGCTCCTGACACTGGTCATCCCCGCCCTGGCCTGGCGGCTGGCCGGCCTGGTCGGCTTCGCCGTCCTCGGCGGCCTGGGCGTCTCGGCGCTGGCCCAGGGCTGGCTCGACATCCTGGACGGCTCCTACCTGACGGTCGCCGCCGCCATGGCCCTGACGATCCTCGCGGTCACCGGCACGGTCGTCGGACTGGCCGGGGTGATCGGCCGCCCGGGCATCGGGGTGGGCGCGCTGACCATGCTGCTGCTGGGCAACCCGCTGTCGGGCGCGTCCTCCGCGCCCGAGCTGCTCCCCGAGCCGTGGGGCGACCTGGGCCAACTGCTGCCCCCCGGCGCGGGCGCCACGCTGCTGAGGTCGTACGGGTACTTCGACGGCGCGGGCGCGGGCGGGTCGCTGGCGGTGCTGGGGGTCTGGGCGGCCGTCGCGGTCGCGCTGATCCTCGTGGCCGCCCTGCGGGACCGTTCCCGTACGGGCGGGGAGTCGGCCGACGCGGGCGCACCCGCACTGGTCGGCTGAGCCGACACCCACACCGACAGCGACACCGTCGGCGACGGCGGAGCGGGGCCCGGGCCATCGTGCCCGGGCCCCGTCCCGTTCGACGGACCGTTCGGCGTTCGCGGGCCCCGGCGCCCGACAGAAGGGTCGGCTGAGGGCCGAAGGTACCGATTCGTCGTTTCACCCACGCGCGGCGTGACAGCTCAGTAGCCTTCTGTAGCTGCCGTGTTCGCGAGGGGGGTGACATGGCGAGGTTCCTGGTCCGCAGACTGCTCAACTACGTGGTGCTGGTCGTGCTGGCCGCCAGCCTCGCGTACCTGCTCGCGGCGGCCACCCTGCGGCCGCGCGCCAACTTCGAGGAGCGTAGCCCACGGCCGCCGGCGAGCGTGGTGGACGCCCAGCTCACCGCGTTCAACCTCAACGACCGGACGCCGTTGGCCCGGCGCTACCTGACCTGGGCGTCCGGCCTGGTGCGCGGTGATCTGGGGCGCACCTGGGACGGCGACCCGGTGACGCCGGAGCTGTGGCGGCGGGCCCTGGTCAGCGTCCGGCTGCTGGTGCTCGGCACCGTGCTCGGCGGGGTGCTCGGGGTGCTGGTCGGCGCGTTCGCGGCGGTCCGGCAGTACCGGACGAGCGACCGGCTGATCACCGTCGGGTCGTTCGCCGTGCTGTCCACGCCGGTGTTCGTGCTGGCGGTGCTGCTCCAGATCGGCGCCGAGCGGGTCAACGAGATCACCGGCGTGCAGATCTTCGAATGGGTGGGGGAGTACACACCGGGGGAGACCGGCGGAATGATGGGGCAGACCGGCGGCCGGCTCCAGCACCTGGTGCTCCCCACCCTGACGATCGTGCTGGCCCAGGTCGCCGTGTTCAGCCGCTACCAGCGCCATCTGATGCTGGACGTGATCGGCGCGGACTTCGTGCGCACCGCCATGGCCCGGGGCCTCACCCGCCGGCGCGCCCTGTTCACCCACGGGCTGCGCATCGCGCTGATCCCGGTCACCACCTACTTCGCCTACACGTTCGGCCTGGTGCTGCTCGGCGCCATGTTCACCGAGAAGATCTTCGGCTGGCACGGCATGGGCGAGTGGCTGATCGACTCCATCAACCGGGGCGACGTGAACGCCGTCGCGGCGGTCAACCTGTTCGCCGCGGTGCTGGTGCTGCTGGCCGGGCTGGCCTCCGACACGGCGCACGGGCTGCTGGACCCCCGGGTCAGGGCGGGCCGGTGACCGCTGCCGCCGGGGAGCCGGGCCCGCCGATGCCGTCCCGGGGAGCCCTGCTGGCGCGCCGGCTGCTGGCCGACCGGCGGGCGGTGCTGGGGCTGGCGCTGCTGGCCGCGCTGTTCCTGCTGGCCTTCGCCGGGCCCGGTCTGGTCCGGTGGAGCTGGACCGACACCGACTTCACGGCGATGCGCGAGCCCCCGTCGTCGGAGCACTGGTTCGGCACCACGCAGAGCGGTCGCGACGTCTTCGCGCTCACCCTGCGCGGCCTGCAGAAGTCCCTGCTCATCGGGATCTGCGTGGCGGTGATCTCGACGGGGGTGGCCGCGGTGGTGGGCACCGTGGCCGGTTACGCCGGGGGCTGGGTGGACCGGCTGCTGATGTGGGGGGTGGACCTGCTGCTGGTGCTGCCGGCGTTCCTGGTGATCGCGGTGCTGACCCCGGTGTTCCGTTCCGCCTGGCCGCTGCTGGTGCTGCTGCTGGCCGCGTTCATGTGGATGGTCACCGCGCGGATGGTGCGGCAGATGACGATCTCGCTCAAGCGGCGCGAGTTCGTGCTGGCCGCCCGCTATCTCGGGGTGAGCCCGCCGCGCATCGTGGTCCGGCACATCCTGCCGCACCTGGCCTCGCTGCTGATCATCGACGGCACCCTGAACGTGAGCGTGGCGATCATCGCCGAGAGCGGGCTGTCGTACTTCGGGTTCGGGGTCCAGCCGCCGGACATCTCGCTGGGCACCGTGATCGCCGACGGGACCGCGGCGGCCACCACCTTCCCCTGGCTGTTCGGCTTCGCGGCGGCGCTGCTGGTGCTGATCGTGCTGGCGGTCAACCTGGTCGGCGACGGGCTGCGCGACGCGCTGGACCCCGGGCACCGGCGCGCCCCGGGAGGCGGTGGCCGGTGACCGTGCTGGAGGTCGAGGACCTGCGGGTCACCTTCCGGAACGGGGCGGTGCCCGCGGTCCGGGGGATGGCCTTCGCCGTCGCGCGCGGGGAGGTGCTGGGCATCGTCGGCGAGTCCGGCTCCGGCAAGTCCGCGACCGCGCTGGCGCTCATGGGCCTGCTGCCGCCGGGCGCCGAGGCCACCGGGTCGGTGCGGCTGCGCGGCCGGGAGCTCATCGGGCGCTCGGACGGCGAACTGGCCGGGGTGCGCGGCAAGGACATCGCGATGGTGTTCCAGGACCCGCTGTCGGCGCTCACCCCCGTCCACCCGGTCGGCGACCAGATCGCCGAGACCGTCCAGGTGCACCAGGGGGCGTCCAAGGCGGTGGCCCGCGCCCGCGCCGTGGAACTGCTGGACCTGGTGGGCATCCCGGACCCGGCCCGGCGGGCCCTGGCGTACCCGCACGAGTTCTCCGGCGGGATGCGGCAGCGCGTGATGATCGCCATGGCCATCGCCAACGACCCGGCCGCGATCGTGGCCGACGAGCCGACCACCGCGCTGGACGGCACCGTCCAGGCCCAGGTGCTGGAGGTGCTGCGGGCGGCCAAGGAGGCCACCCGCGCCGGCATCGTCCTGATCACCCACGACCTCGGGGTGGCCGCCGGGATCGCCGACCGGGTGATGGTGATGTACGCCGGTCGGGCGGTCGAGACCGGGCCGGTCGACGACGTGTACGCGCGCCCGCTCATGCCGTACACGATCGGGCTGCTGCAGTCGGTGCCGCGCCTGTCCGGCCCGCCGCCGTTCTCCCGGGACGGCGGGGGCGACGGCCGGCGGCGGCTGGTGCCGATCGAGGGCAGCCCGCCGGCTCCGGCGGAGCTGCCGCCCGGCTGCCCGTTCGCGCCGCGCTGCCCGATCGCCGAGTCGCTGTGCCGGGACGCCGAGCCGCACCTGCGCCCGGCGGGTCCCGACGACCGCGCCGTCGCGTGCGTC
The DNA here is from genome assembly GCF_003386555.1 of Thermomonospora umbrina. Lineage (GTDB taxonomy): Bacteria > Actinomycetota > Actinomycetes > Streptosporangiales > Streptosporangiaceae > Thermomonospora > Thermomonospora umbrina. The sequence continues at coordinate 5,280,920 of NZ_QTTT01000001.1, forward strand.
AAGGACATCGGCGACCCCGCGGCGGTGTACCCCGAGCCCGGGCCGCCGCCGCTGCCCGCCGGGCTGCCCGAGCGTGCGGAACGGCCCGTCGTGCTGGAGGTGACCGACCTGGTCCGCCACCATCCGCTCTCCAGGGGCGGGCTGATCCGGCGGCGGGTCGGCACGGTGCGGGCCGTCGACGGCATCGGGTTCGACATCCGGGCCGCGGAGACCCTCGCCCTGGTCGGGGAGTCCGGCAGCGGCAAGACCACCGCGCTGATGGAGATCCTGCGGCTGCGGGCCCCGCAGGGCGGAAGGATCGTGGTGCTCGGCGAGGACGTCGCCGGGCTCGACGGCGCCCGGCGCAAAGAGCTGCGGCGGGACGTGCAGATCGTGTTCCAGGACCCGCTGGCCTCGCTCGACCCCCGGATGCGGATCGCCGAGATCCTCGCCGAGCCGCTCACCGCCCACGGTCGGCCCCGCCGGGAGGCCGCCGGACGCATCACCGAGCTGCTGGCCCTGGTGGGCCTGGAGGCCGACCTGGCCGGACGCTACCCGGAGAGCCTGTCGGGCGGGCAGCGCCAGCGGGTCGCCATCGCCCGGGCCCTGGCGCTCGAGCCCCGGCTGGTGCTGCTGGACGAGCCGGTCTCCGCGCTCGACGTGTCCGTCCAGGCCGGCGTGCTCAACCTGCTGGCCGATCTGCAGGCGCGGCTCGGCCTGGCCTACCTGGTCGTCACGCACGACCTGGCGGTCGTCCGGCACATCGCCGACCGGGTCGCGGTGATGTACCTGGGGCGGATCGTGGAGCTCGGCCGGGCCGGGCACGTCTACCGCCGGCCCGCCCACCCCTACACCCGGGCGCTGCTGTCGTCGGTGCCCGTCCCGGACCCGCCGCGCGAGCGGGGCCGCCGCCCCGCGCCCCTCCCGGGCGAGCCCCCCGATCCCGCCGACCCGCCCTCCGGCTGCCGGTTCCGCACCCGCTGCCCCCGCTACCGGGAGCTGGACGCGACCCGGGCCCGACACTGCGAGACGGCGGAGCCGCGCCTGGAACGCGTCGGCCCGGACCAGTTCACGGCGTGCCACTACTCGGAGACGACCTCATGAGACTGCCGACCCCCTCCGTGTCCCTCACGGTGTGCGCGATCGCGGTGGCCGGGCTGCTGGCCACCGCGCCGGCCTGCGACCCGTTCGGCCCGTCGGCCGGGGACCGCGCCCCCGCCGAGATGTCCCGGCTGCCCGCCCACGACGTCAACCCGATGCGCCGGGAGCGACTGCGGGTGGGCGGCACGCTGCGCTGGCCCATGCCCGAGTTCCCCGCCCAGTGGAACTTCCACCACGTCAACGGGGCTCGAGGGGTGGTGAACGAGGTCCTCCAGGGGGTCATGCCGTACCTGATGCGCTCCGACGAGAAGGGCGTCTCGCACGCCGTGCCCGAGTACCTCGACCACGTGCGGATCAGCACCGGCCCCCGGCAGGTCGTCACCTACACCATCGACCCGGAGGCGCACTGGTCGGACGGCACGCCCATCACCTACCGGGACTTCGCCGCCCAGGCGCACGCGCTGTCGGGGCGGGACGCGCGCTACCAGGTCGCGGCCGTGACCGGTTACGACCGGATCGCCTCCGTGCGTCGGGGGCGCGACGACCGGCAGGTGGTGGTGACGTTCGTCCGGCCGTTCGCCGACTGGCAGTCGCTGTTCAACCCGCTGTACCCGGCCGCGACGGGCTCGGACCCGGCGACGTTCAACGAGGGCTGGCTGAACCGGCTGCCGGTCACCGCCGGGCCCTTCAAGATCGAGTCCATCGACCGGACCGCCAAGGCCGTCACCATCGTCCGCGACCCCCGCTGGTGGGGCCGGCCGGCGCTGCTGGACCGAATCGTGTTCCGGATCATGGACCCCAGCGCCGTGCCGGGCGCGTTCGCCAACGGCGAGGTGGACGTGATGGAGGCGGGCGGCGACGCCAACGCCTACCGTCGGGCCCTCGACGACGAGGGCGCGATGATCCGCCGGGCGGCCGGGCCGGACTGGCGGCACCTGACGTTCAACGCCACCGGGCCCGTGCTGGGCGACCTGCGGGTGCGGCAGGCGGTGATGCTCGGGATCGACCGGCGGGCGCTGGCCGAGTCGGGCCTCAAGGACCTCGACTGGCCCGTCCAGGTGCTCGGCAACCACTTCTACATGAACACCCAGGAGGGCTACCGGGACAACGCCGGCTACCTGGGCCGCCACGATCCGGCCCGGGCCGGGCGCCTGCTGGATCAGGCGGGCTGGCGGCGCGTCGGGAACCACCGGGTCAAGGACGGCCGGACCCTGTCCCTGCGGTTCGTGGTGCCCTCCACCCAGCAGATCAGCAAGCGGGAGGGCGAGCTGGTCCAGGCGATGCTCGGGGCGATCGGCGTCCGGGTGGAGATCCGCCCGGTGCCGACCGACGACCTGTTCGACCGGTACGTCACGCCCGGCAACTTCGACATCGTCCCGTTCTCCTGGCTGGGCACGCCGTTCCCGGTGTCGTCCAACCGCGCCGTGTTCGCGATGCCCCAGCACGGCACCATCCAGCAGAACTACTCGAGGATCGGCTCCCCGGCCATCGACGCCGCCATGGACCGCGCCGCCGCCGAGCTCGACCCGGTGGCGGCCCGGCGCCTCGTCAACGAGGCCGACCGGCTGGTCTGGCGGGAGGCCGCTGTGCTGCCGCTCTACCAGCGCCCCCAACTGCTGGCTGTGCGGGGCGACCTGGCCAACTTCGGCGCCCGGGGCTTCTACGACCTGGCCTACGAGGACATCGGGTTCGTCCGCCGCTGAGGCTCAGGGAAGCTCGACCTCGATGCCCTTCAGGTCGCTGGTGAACCGCGCGTTCCACACGAACAGCCTGACGTCGCCGTCGGCGACGCCCGGGTCGACCGGGAGGTCGGTGGCCACCCGCACCAGGTAGGACGCGCCCGCCGGCATGAGCGTGTCGCCATCCTGGGTGATCGGCGGCCCGGAGCCGTTCAGCCGCTTCCGGACCTCGCTGTGGTTGGGCAGGGTGCACATGTCCTCGGGGACTCCGGGCTGCGGCATGCACCGCTGCCGTGCCGAGGACGGCACGTGCTCGGTCGGGACGAAGATGTCGGCCGGGAAGTCGAGCAGGACGGGCTGGTGCTGGGTGTTGGTGAGCACGTACTCGGCGTAGGCGTAGGTGCCGCCGGACGGGGGCGGCGTGCTCCGCGTCAGCGGCCTGTCGTCGGTGCCGGACTCGGCCGCCCCGAGCGAGTACCCGTAGCCCTCGGGCGTGGTGACGCTCAGCGTCGGGCCGGTCGAGGGGGCGTCCGCCGTCCCCACCGCGCCACCGGTCCCGGCACCGGCGCCGGTGCCGGTCCGCGAGTTCACGCCCGGAGGGCTCTGCGGCGCGGAGTCGTCGGGCTTGAGCGCGAGGTACCCCGCGGCCACGGCCCCGATCCCGAGGACTCCGGTGAGCGCGCCGGCGAGCCCGAGCCTTCCGGCGTTGCTCTTCTTGCGGCGGCGGTGTGAGCGGTGCGAGTTCGACATGGGTGGGATTCCCGGGTTCTGGCGCGTCCGGCCGGGCCCTCGGGCCCGGCGCGATCCTGATCCTGCCTGGTGTCCTCGTCCCCGGTGGTGGGTCGTGTTTCCGTAACGGTGATCTTGCGTTGGGCGAACGTTCTGCACGAGTCCGTTGCCGGCTCGGGGGAGGACACAATACAGCAGGCCGGGATCAGTCCGGCAGCAGAGCCGACCGTCCCCGTCTCCGCAGCGACGCGTCCAGGACCTCCGCCGGATGCGCCACGGCGATCTCCTCGCCCCGCCGGCCCAGCGCCGTGGCGATCTGCATCGAGCATCCGGGGTTGGCCGCCACCAGCAGCTCCGCGCCCGTCTCGCGGACGTTCGCGGCCTTGCGGTCGCCCAGTTGCGCCGCCGCCTCCGGCTGGAGCAGGTTGTACGTCCCCGCCGAGCCGCAGCAGATCTCCGGGTCGGCGATCTCCCGCACGGTCAGTCCGGGGATCCCCGCCAGCAGCGCGCGCGGCTGGGCCCGGACGCCCTGCGCGTGGGCCAGATGGCAGGCGTCGTGGTAGGCGACGGTGACGTCCACGGGATGACGCTCGGCGCGCGGCCCCAGCTCGACCAGGAACTCGGTGAGGTCGCGCGCCTTACGGCTCAGCGCCTCGGCGCGCGGGCCCCAGACCGGGTCGTCGGCGAGCAGCGTCCGGTACTCCTTCATGGCCGAGCCGCAGCCCGCCGCGTTGACCACCACGACGTCCACGGACTCGAACGCGGCGATGGTCCGGCGGGCGAACTCGCGGCCCTCCTCCTCGCGTCCGGAGTGCACCGACAGGGCCCCGCAGCATCCCTGGTCGCGGGGGATGACGACGTCGCAGCCCTCCATCGCCAGCACGCGCGCGGTCGCCGCGTTGACCCCGGGGAAGAACTCGCGCTGCACGCAGCCGGTCAGCATCCCCACGGTGGCCCGATGCCCGCCGCGCGCGGCGACGCGTTCCGGCAGCCTCGGGGCCCGCCCGAGCGGGGGCGCGAGCCGTTCCATCGCCGCGAGGGCGGGCGACAGGCGTTCGAGGACGCCGGTGCGCCTGACCAGTCGGTCCAGGCCCGTCCGCTGGTACGCCCGCAGCGGTCCGCGCAGCGCGCGCAGCCGCCGAGGGTACGGGAACAGTTGGAAGATCAGCTCACGGACGGCCCGCTCGCCGAACGGACGCCGGTGTTCCTCCTCGACCCGCGCCCTGGTCACCTCGATGAGCCGGTCGTACTGAACGCCGGACGGGCAGGACGTCACACAGGCCATGCAGCCCAGGCACCGGTCGAAGTGCTCGACCATCGGCAGCCCGATCGGCTCGCCCTCCGCGTGCTGCTTCATCAGGTGGATGCGGCCGCGCGGCGAGTCCATCTCCTCGCCCCACAGCACGTACGTGGGGCAGGTCGGCAGACAGAAGCCGCAGTGCACGCAGTCGTCGATCAGGGGGCCGAGTTCATCGTCCTGTGCGGTCATCAGATCCCTCCCACGAAGCGGCCGGGGGACAGGCGGTGCCCGGGGTCGAACTGGTCCTTCAGCCGCCGCATCAGGGCGAGGGCGGGCACCGGCCCCCACAGGTCGATCTCTTGACGAACGGCCTCCGGCGCGTACCGGACGACCGCGGTTCCGGGCACCTCGCGGCGCAGCGCGGCGAGGAGGTCGGCCACCGGCGCGGGCTCGGCGGCGTCGAACCCGACGTGCCAACTCCCCAGGCCGGCGGACCCGCGCACCACGCCGTTCCGGGCCGTCGCCGCGAGCCGGGGCAGGGCGGTCGGCGGCGCGGTGACCTCGATCAGCGTGTTCCCGCTCGGGTAGGCGCCCCACCACGGCGGCGGCGCGTCGGCGACCTCGGCGGACGGGCCGAGCAGTGTCGCGACGGCCTCGGCGCGCGCGGCGGTCCCCTGCGGGACTCCCTCCAGCAGCACGCCGACGGTCCATCGGCCGTCGCCGCCGTCGATCTCGATGGCGGCGGGCACGTGGAGCGAGTGCAGCACCCGCTGGACGGCCGCGTGCGCCTCCTCGACGTCGTCGCAGGCCCGGGTGACGTGGACGCGCGCCTCGGGCAGCGGATGCAGCCGGAAGGCCGCCTCGACGATGACCCCCAGCGTTCCGAACGACCCGGTCAGCAGCTTGCCGAGGTCGTATCCGGCGACGTTCTTGACGACCTTGCCGCCCGCCTTGGCGATCGCGCCGTCGGCCCGGACCATCGTCACGCCGATCAACAGGTCCCGCGCCGACCCGTACAGCAGCCGCGACGGGCCGCCCGCGCCGGCGGCCAGCGTCCCGCCGACGGTGGAGCCGGGCAGCGGGACGTCGAGCGCGAGCCGCTGCCCGTGCCTGCCGAGCACCTCGGCGAGCCGTTCCATCGACAGTCCGGCCTCCACCTTGACCACCAGGTCGCCGGCGGCGTGCTCGATCACCCGATCCAGGCCGCCGGTGTCGAGCAGCAGGTCGCAGCGGGTGGGCGGGCCGCCCCAGTCGAGCCGGGTCTCGTTGCCGCGGGGGACCACGGCCAGGCCCAGGTCGGCGGCCGCCCGCAGCACGCCGGCCGCCTCCGCCACCGTTCGCGGCGCGGCCACGAACGACGGCGCCACGCCCAACACGCCCTCCTCCGGCAGGGCCTCGCGCACGTTCTCGCAGGCCTCGCCCAGGGCCGACAGCGCATCGCTCATCAGAACAGCTCAGCCTTCCCTTCGCGCACCAGGGGGTGGGGCTCCTTGCGCACCCCGGGCACCTCGCCGCACATGCGAGGCGTGGGGAAGACCTTGCCCGGGTTGCACAGCCCCGCCGGATCGAACGCGCAGCGCACCATCTGCATCGTGTCCAGGTCGGTGTCGGTGAACATCCGGGGCATGTGCCGGGACTTGTCCACCCCGACCCCGTGTTCGCCGGTGATGGATCCGCCGTGCTCGATGCACAGGTCCAGGATCCGACCGGACACCTCTTCGGCCCGTTCTCCGGCGCCCGGCTCGGAGTCGTCGAACAGCACCAGTGGATGCAGGTTGCCGTCACCGGCGTGGAAGACGTTGGCGACCCGCACCCCGGACTCCCGGGACAGGTCGTCGATGCGGGCCAGCACCTCGGGCAGGGCGGTGCGGGGGATCACGCCGTCCTGGACCAGGTAGGCGGGGCTGATCCGGCCGACCGCCGCGAACGCCGACTTGCGGCCCTTCCAGATGAGCCCGCGTTCGACGTCGTCGGCGGCGATGCGGATCTCGAACGCGCCCGTCTCCCGGCACAGCCGCTCCACCTCGGCGAACTGGTGCTCGACCTCGGTGTCCGGGCCGTCCAGCTCCACGATCAGCACCGCTCCGGCGCCGTCGGGATAGCCGCAGGCCACCGCCGCCTCGGCGGCCTCGATGGCCAGCGCGTCCATCATCTCGATGGCCGCCGGCACCACCCCGGCCCCGATGATCGCCGACACGGCCGCGCCGCCCGCCTCGATCGACGCGAACGCCGCCAGCAGCGTCTGCACGGTCTCCGGCAGCCGGGTCAGTCGTACGGTGATCTTGGTGGTGATGCCGAGGGTGCCCTCCGACCCGACGAACGCGCCGAGCAGGTCGTAGCCGGGTTCCCGGCCGATCTCGACGAGGTCGCCGTCCGGGGTGACGATCTCGCAGGCCAGCACGTGGTGGGCGGTGAAGCCGTACTTCAGGCAGTGCGCCCCGCCGGAGTTCTCCGCCACGTTGCCGCCGATCGAGCAGATCTGCTGGCTGGACGGGTCGGGCGCGAAGTAGTACCCGTACGGACGGGCCGCCCGGGTGAGGTCGAGGTTGATCACCCCGGGCTCCACCACGGCGCGCTGGTTGTCGGCGTCGATCTCCAGGATCCGCCGCATCCGCGACGTGACGATCAGCACCCCGTCGGTGCGGGGCAGCGCGCCGCCCGACAGCCCCGTACCGGAGCCGCGGGCCACATAGGGGACGCCCGCCGCCACGCACTCCCGGACGATCCCGGCGATCTGTTCGGCGGTGTCGGGCAGCACCACCACGCCCGGGGTCGCCCGGTGGTACGTCAGGCCGTCGCACTCGTAGGTCTTCAGTCGTACCGGGTCGGTGATGACCCGTTCGTCGCCGAGCGAGGCGACGAGCCGGGCGATCAGCGCGTCCAGAGCCATGGTGCTCCTCACTGTCGCGGGACCGGCGCGGGGGCGTCGCGGTCCGCCGTGCAAGGTGCCGACCCGCACGCGGCGTCGGCCGGACGCCGTCGCGCGGGACCGCCGCCGTGGCCGCGCCGGTGGACGCGGTCACGGCGGCCGGGGCCGGGGTCATGGCATGCGCCCCGGCCGGGTGCCGCGGGGACTACGGCATGCGCTCGTAGGCCGGCAGGGTGAGGAACTCGGAGTAGTCGTCGGCCAGGGTGACCTCCTTGAAGAGGGTCACGGCCTGGTCGAAGCGGGGCTCGTCGTAGGCCCCGCCCAGCTCGGCCCTGATCTTGGCCAGCTCCTCCTCGAGGATCTGCTCGACCAGCTCCTTGGTGACCTTGTGCCCCTCCTTCAGCGTGACACCGTTGTAGATCCACTGCCACACCTGGGAACGGGAGATCTCCGCGGTGGCGGCGTCCTCCATCAGGTTGTGGATGGCCACCGCGCCGCTGCCGCCCAGCCAGGTGGCCAGGTAGCGGAGCGCCACGTCGATGTTGTTGCGCAGGCCGGCCTCGGTGATGTCGCCGGGGGTCTTGTCCACCGACAGCAGGTCGGCGGCCGAGACGCTGACGTCCTCACGGAGCCGGTCGCGCTGGTTGGGCTTGTCGCCCAGCACGCCGTCGAAGACCTCGCGGCAGATCGGCACCAGGTCGGGGTGCGCCACCCAGGAACCGTCGAAGCCGTCGCCGGACTCGCGGGTCTTGTCCGCCCGGACCTTCTCCAGCGCGACCTTGTTGATCGCCTCGTCCTTGCGGGACGGGATGAACGCGGCCATGCCGCCGATGGCGTGCGCGCCCCGCTTGTGGCAGGTGCGTACCAGCAGCTCGGTGTAGGCCCGCATGAACGGCGCGGTCATGGTGATCGCGTTCCGCTCCGGCAGGACGAACGAGGCGCCCCGCGACCGGAACTTCTTGATCACCGAGAACAGGTAGTCCCAGCGGCCGGCGTTGAGCCCCGCGGAGTGGTCGCGCAGCTCGTAGAGGATCTCCTCCATCTCGAACGCGGCCGGGATGGTCTCGATCAGGACCGTGGCGCGGATGGTGCCGCGCGGGATCTCCAGCTCGTCCTGGGCGAGGTTGAACGCGTCGTTCCACAGCCGCGCCTCGAGGTGCGACTCCATCTTGGGCAGGTAGTAGTACGGCCCCTTGCCCTTGGTGAGCTGCCGGCGGGCGCTGTGGAAGAAGTACAGGCCGAAGTCGAACAGGGACCCGGACATGGGCTTCCCGTCCACCAGGACGTGCTTCTCCTCCATGTGCCAGCCGCGCGGCCGGACCACGATGGTGGCCAGCTCCTCGTCCGCCTTGAGCGCGTAGGACTTGCCGCTCTTGGGGTCGGTGAAGTCGATCGTGCGGTCGAGGGCGTCGCGCAGGCTGAGCTGCCCCTCGATCATGTTCTCCCACAGCGGGGTGTTGGCGTCCTCGAAGTCGGCCAGCCACACCTTGGCGCCCGAGTTGAGGGCGTTGATCGTCATCTTGCGGTCGGTCGGGCCGGTGATCTCCACCCGCCGGTCCTCCAGACCCGGCGCCGGCTCGGCGACCCGCCACGCGTCGTCGGAACGGACCCCCGCCGTCTCGGGCAGGAAGTCCAGCGTGCCCCCCGCGGCCAGCCGGGCCTCCCGCTCGGCGCGCGCGGCCAGCAGCTCCGTGCGCCGCGCCCCGAACTCGCGCTGCAGGGTGGCCAGGAAGGACAGCGCATCCGGCGTCAGGATCTCGTCGTACCGCTCATGGAGGGGGCCGGTGACCTCCACGCCGTCGGGTGCAGTCATCTGCCTTCCCTTTCGTATGGTGAAAACTCACTTCTGGTCAGTGGAAAGGCTACTTGGCGGTATTTCCCTGGGTCAAAGCGGCCCCGCCTCCGCGCCGTCCACCCACCCCGTACCCGGTCCCCCCGCCGGGCACGGCACCTGGGCGACTCTGTTCGTTCGCCGGGTGAGCGTGGGGTTCCGGTCGGGCGACCGGATTCCTGCGGATGGCTGCTATCCCCGGCCCGGCCCGGCTGGTATCCCTGGAGGACGGGTGTCCCGGGCGGTTAATCCATGGCCGTGCAGGTCGCCACGTGGCACGATCGGTCGGGAAGAACCGGCCGCCCAGCGGCGTTGCTAAGGAACATATGACTTCTGCCTTCTTTCAAGACCCACAGGCCCAGAACCGACCCGGCGTCCACGGCGCCGCACCGGACGACCGTCCGGACCTCGCTCAGGGGTTCGGCGACGAGGAGCCGCCGACCGGCGACTTCGACCTGGCCGACCGCCAGGCGCTGCGCCGCGTCGTGGGACTGTCCACCGAGCTCGAGGACGTCACCGAGGTCGAGTACCGGTCGCTGCGACTCGAACGGGTCGTGCTCGTCGGCGTCTGGACCGAGGGCGACGCCCGGCGGGCCGAGAACTCGCTGCGCGAGCTGGCGGCGCTGGCCGAGACCGCCGGATCCGAGGTGCTCGACGGCCTGATCCAGCGGCGCGGCAAGCCCGACGTGGCCACCTACATCGGCTCCGGCAAGACCGCCGAGCTCACCGAGATCGTCCGCGCCACCGGCGCCGACACGGTGATCTGCGACGGCGAGCTGTCGCCGTCCCAGCTCCGCCACCTCGAGGAGATCGTCAAGGTCAAGGTCATCGACCGGACCGCGCTGATCCTGGACATCTTCGCCCAGCACGCCCGCAGCCGCGAGGGCAAGGCCCAGGTCGAGCTGGCCCAGCTCGACTACCTGCTGCCGCGCCTGCGCGGCTGGGGCGGCAACCTGTCCCGCCAGGTCGGCGGTCGGGCCGCCGGCGGCGTCGGGATCGGCGGTCGCGGCCCCGGTGAGACCAAGATCGAGCTGGACCGCCGCCGGATCCGCACCCGGATGGCCAAGCTCCGCCGGCAGATCGCCGAGATGTCCAAGTCCCGGGACACCATGCGCGGCCGTCGCCGCCGCAACCGGGTGCCGTCGGTGGCCATCGCCGGCTACACCAACGCCGGCAAGTCCTCCCTGCTCAACCGGATGACCGGGGCGGGCGTGCTGGTCGAGGACGCGCTGTTCGCCACCCTCGACCCGACCGTGCGCAAGGCGGAGGCCCCGGGCGGGCGGCCGTTCACGCTGGCCGACACCGTCGGCTTCGTCCGCCATCTGCCGCACCAGCTCGTCGAGGCGTTCCGCTCCACCCTGGAGGAGGTCGCCGAGGCCGACCTGATCCTGCACGTGGTGGACGGCTCCGACGCGGACCCGGAGGCACAGATCGACGCGGTCCGCGAGGTCCTGCGCGAGATCGGCGCCGACAAGGTCACCGAGCTGATCGTCATCAACAAGGCCGACGCCGCCGACCCGCTCACCGTGGCGCGACTGCGCCGCCGCGAGCGCAACAGCGTCGTCGTGTCCGCCCGGACCGGCGCCGGCGTGCCCGAGCTGCTCGCCGCCATCGAGGCCGACCTCCCCGGGCTGGAGGACGAGGTCCACGTCGTCCTCCCGTACGACCGGGGCGACCTGGTGGCCCGCGTCCACGACGTGGGGGAGGTCATCACCCAGGACCACATCGCCGAGGGCACCCGCCTGCACGCGCGGGTCCCGGCCTCCCTGGCGTCCGACCTGGCGCCCTACACGGAGGCGGCCGTGGAACCGGTCTGACCCGTCCTCACGCGTTCGCGGAGCCCGTCGCCGATCGGCGACGGGCTTCGGCGTACGGAACGATCTGCGCGAACTGTCGCGTATTCATCCGAATTTGTGGTCGCGCGAGGGTTACACCTTGGGAATTCTGCTTGACGGGCCACCCCGATTCCGTACCGTCTGAATGACCGAGGGGCGGGACGACCGCAGGGTCGATCCATGACCAGGTATTTTATGTGGTTTTCGCCCTGGGTGAGAGTTTTGTCGAGTTCCTGGATCGGGAAAGTGATAGGTGTGCTGCCCTGCGCGAGGCCGGTGGGCGGACGCGGCGCGACGGACGGCCCGGGCCCGGTGCCCGACGCCCTCGTTGCGACCCGTCCGAAGCCGTCCGGAGGCGGCGCGCCCGGCGCCCGGCGAGGCCGCCCCGCCGAGCGTTCCGCCGTGTCCCGGCAAAGGTTGTCGCCCGGCCCTTGCGTGGACTACCGTGTCGAAACCGATATCTCCGGTCTCGTCGCTCCAGGTGATCCCCGGATCACCCCACACCCAGGTGGTGATTCGCCGGCACCCAGTCGGCGCATCCGATCGAGAGCAGGTGACCCACTGCATGGCGTCCGGTTCAGCGCCCGACGGCGCCGCGATGTCCCCTCCGGGTCGGTGACCCCATGACGGTAAGGCTGTTGACGAACATCGGAAGGCTCTGGACGGGCACCGATGTGTGCAGCAATGCCGCGATCCTCATCCACGACGACCGCATCGTGTGGGCCGGCCCCGCCTCCGACCTCCCGCAGAGCGTGCCCGGCGTCATCGACGACATCGTCGACGTCGACCACGTGGAGAACCTCGGCGGCGGCCTGGTCACCCCGGGCCTGATCGACGCCCACTCCCATCCCGTGTACGCGGGCAACCGCTGGGCCGAGCTGGCCATGCGCACCAGCGGCTCGACCTACTCGGAGATCGCCGCGGCCGGCGGCGGCGTCAACTCGACCGTCACCGTGACCCGCGGCACGGACCCGTGGACCCTGTGCAACGGCGTCCGCGAACGGCTCCGCCACTGGATCGAGTCCGGCACCACCACGGTCGAGGCCAAGACCGGCTACCACCTCACCCGCGACGGCGAGCTGGCCGACATCCGGATGCTGCGCTCCCTCGAGGGCGAGCCGTCCATGCCGCGCATCCACGCCACCTTTCTGGCCGCCCACATCCTGCCGCCGGAGTACTTCGGACGCCGCCGCGACTACATCGAGGCGGTGCGGCAGTGGGCCGGCGACGCCGCCGCGGCGGGCGCCGAGAGCATCGACGTCTACTGCGACGAGGGCCACTTCACGCCCGAGGAGGCACGCGTCCTGCTCTACACGGGCAAGCGCGCCGGTCTCCAGGCGCGGATGCACGCCTGCGCCAACGAACGCACCGGCGCCGCACAGGTCGCCGCCGAGGTCGGCTGCGCCTCCGCCGACCTGCTCACCCACGCCAACGACGAGGACATCAAGGCCCTCGCGCACGCGGGTGTCACCGCCACCGTCTGCCCCGGCAGCGCCCTCAACAGCGAACGACCGCCCGCGCCCGTGCGCACGATGCTCGACCGCGGCGTCACCCTCGCCCTCGGCACCGACCACAATCCCGGCCAGTGCGGCATCACGTCGATGCCCCTGGTCATCGGCCTGGCCGTCGCCATGTTCGGCCTCAGCGTCACCGAGGCGCTCCGCGCCGCCACCCTCGGCGGTGCGGCCGCCCTCCGGGTCGGCGACCGCGGCTCCCTGGCGCCCGGCATGATGGCCGACATCGTCCTCTGGGACGCCGACCACGAAGGCGCCTTCGCCTGGGCCTTCGGCCTCCGAGCGCTCCGCGTCTGGCGCGGCGGCGTGCCGGTCCTCCACTAGACCACCCGCCCGAACGACGCCCACGCGCGGACTCCGTGCGTGGGCGTTGCTGCGGGCGCGGCCGTTCGATGTCGGGTCGGTGACGGTCACCGGCCCGGGGGTCGGGGTGCCGTCGGTGGATCGCGACCACGGGGTCCGCTTCGTCCCCGCCCGGTGTGTCGGGGCCGTCTGCGACTTGCGGCGGCGCTGGGTCCATGTCTGCCTCGAACGGGCGCGCGTCGGGGTGCCGTGCGGCGGCCGGCCCCTGTCCGGCGACGACGAGGACACCCGACCGTTACACGCCGACATGCCGGCTTCATTCACGTCCGTATACCCAGGGGTAGTCTCCAGGGCATGGTCAACGAGGTCGCGGTCGTCACGGATTCCACGGCCTACCTCCCCGCCGAACTGTCCGAACGGCACGGCCTCATCACCGTGCCCCTCCAGATCGCCATCGGCGGAACCGTCCGGGACGAGACCGAACTCACCGTCGCGCAGACCGCCCGGGCCCTGAAGGAATGGCGCCCGGTCACCACGTCCCGTCCCGCCCCCGAACGCTTCGCCCACGCGTACAAGGTCGCGGCGGGGGCCGGCGCCGAGGCGGTCGTCTCGGTGCACCTGTCGGCCGCCATGTCCGGCACCGCCGAAGCCGCCCGACTCGCCGCCGAGGCCGCCCCGATACCCGTCACGGTCGTGGACACCGGCACCATCGGCATGGGCCTGGGCTTTGCGGCGCTGTCCGCCGCCGCGAGCGCCCGCCGAGGCGGCGACATGGCCGCCGTCGCCGCCGCGGCCGCCCGCCGGGCGGAACTCTCCCGCTCCCTCGTGTACGTCGACACCCTCGAACACCTCCGTCGCGGCGGACGCATCGGCGGCGCCGCCACCCTGCTCGGCTCCGCCCTCATGATCAAGCCGCTGCTCCACATCGTGGACGGCCGGATCGCCCCGCTGGACAAGGTGCGGACCGCCTCCCGCGCGATCGCCCGCCTGGAGGAACTCGCCGTCGAGGCCGCCGGGGGCCGCCCCGTCGACCTCGGGATCCAACACCTCGGCGCGGCCTCCCGGGCCGACGCCCTGGCCCGCCGCCTGCGCGAACGCATCCCCGAGGCGCACGACGTCCACGTGGGCGAGGTGGGCCCCGTCATCGGCGCCCACACGGGCCCGGGGATGCTGGGCGTCGTCGTCGCCCCTCACCTCCCCTGACCCAAGCCCCTCCCGACACCCTGTTCGGACGTTTATCCACATTCGCGACCGACCCTGTCGACGCGCTTTGGCGCTCCCTAACGTCGCAGGCATGAAGCGCGCCAAGTCCCGTCAGCGATCCTCCGCCGCAGCCGACCGCCTGCGCTCGCTCACCGCCGAACGACACGCGTCGGCCCAGCCCATCGCACCCCCGGCCGAACCACCTCCCCGCCTGCCGCCCCCATCGTTCCCGGATCTTCCACCGGCCGCCTTCTTACGATCGACCCCCGAGCCCCCGGACTGGGTGGCCGCTCCCGAGGACGACCTCGGCCCCTCCTCGGACGACATCCCCCCGCCGCCCGAGGCCTCCGCGCCGCCCGTCACCGCCCCGGTCGTCATGCCCGCCTCCGCCAGCCCCGAGCACCCCAACCTCAGAGCCCGACCGCCCCAACCAGGCCCCCGACCTAACCCGGCTCCAGAGTCAGGCTCGGCCACGCTCTCCGGCCCGATCGTCGTCCCGGCGACGACCTCCGCCCCTGTCGCCGTCCCGAGCCCAGCGCCTCTCGACACCCCCGCCCCGTCCGGCCCGGCGGATGGGGGCCCCATCGACTCGACTGGGCGAACGGCTTCTGGCGCCACCGACCTGCGTGGGCCGGTGGTCTCCGGGGCCGGCGACCGGTCTGGGCGGACGGCTTCTGGTATCGCCGACTGTTCTGGGCCGACGGTCTTCGGCAGCACCGACCTGCCTGGGCCGATGGTCTCCGGCGCTTTCTACTTCTCTGGTACGACCGGTTCTGGTCCCGCCGATCCGCCTGGTGTGCCGGTCTTTGCCGGTGTCTCCAGGGCGGTGGGTTCCGGCTCTGCCGCTGATTCCGGGGTGGTAGGCCGGGTCTCGGCCGGGGCAGCCGGGACGGTGGGTTCGGGCTCCAGCGGTGTCTCAGGATCGGGGGGCTCCGGCCCTGTTGGCGGGTTCGGGGTGCCGGGTTCGGGTTCCCTCGGTGTTCATGGCGGGAGGGTCTCCGGCCCTGTTGGTGGCTCCGGTCGCGTTGCGGAGAGGCGCGGCGTTTCCGAGGGCGGTGCTCGGTCTCGGGCGAGGGCGGCATTGCCGGCTTTCGGGGTCGGTGTCCGGGCTGGGAAACGACCGGAGGAGCCGGAGCGGCCGGGGTGGCCGGATCTCCGGGCCGCTGTCCGTTCTCGGGTCTGGCCGGAGTGGCTGGGGCGGCTAGATTCCGGGCGGCCGGGTGTCGCCGTCCTCGCCGTGGTGGGGGTGGCCGCCGCGTTGCTGGCGGGCGGCTACTTCTGGGTGTCACGTCCGCAGCCCCGTCCTGTCACCGACATCCCCGCTCCGTCGGCCGCGCCCGCTCCGTCGGTCCTCGGGCCCTCCATGCCCTCGGGTGTCACCGTGCACGTCGCCGGCAAGGTGCGGAGGCCGGGCGTGGTGACCTTGCCCGCAGGTTCGAGGGTCGCCGACGCGCTCCGGGCCGCCGGGGGACTGCGGCCCGGAGCCCGTACCGGCTCGCTCAACCTCGCCCGCCGCATCATGGACGGCGAACAGATCACGGTCGGCGAGCCTTCCGAAGCCACCGCGGTGCCACCGATACCCGGCGCGGGCGCGCCCGCCGCGCCCGGCGCACCGGGCGCTCGCGCACCCCTCGACCTCAACGCCGCCACCGTCGAACAACTCGACACGCTCCCGGGAGTCGGCCCGGTGCTCGCCCAGCGGATCATCGACTACCGCACTCAGAACGGCGGTTTCCGCTCGGTCGAGCAACTCCAGAACGTCACCGGCATCGGCGCCCGCCGCTTCGCCGACCTGAAGCCCCTGGTCCGGGTATGACAGGGCCCAACGGCGCAGCCGACCGGCGGCACCACGACCTGCGGCTCCTGGCACCGGCCCTCGTGGTCTGGGCGACCACCTGGGCCCTGCTCGCAGCCGGTCCGGCGACGGCGTACCGGACGTCCGCCATATGCGGGTTGGGAGCCTCACTCGTTCTGGTCCGCGCCCGCCACGTCGCTCGTACGACCACCGCCGGCGGCACCACTCAACGCGCCGGCCCTTGGCCCCCGAGGGTCGCCGTCGTGATGGCGGCCCTCCTCTGCGCCTCCGCAGCGGCCGCGGGTACGGGTCTGCGGTTGTCGGCGGTCGTGAACGACCCCATCCGCGAGCTGGCCGAGGCCGAGGCGCATGCCCTGATCGACGCGGTCGTGACGGGCGACCCAGGGTTCAAGCCCTCCCGGGATCGTCCGGTGGTCCTCGTCCGGGCCCGAGCCGAGGTCGTACGCGTCCAGCGATCGGACGTCGACGTTCGCGTTCCGGTCCTGCTCATCGGGACGGACGACGCATGGCGAGCCCTGGTCCCCGGTCAGCGGATACGGGTGACGGCACGCCTCTCCCCGCCGAGGCACGCCGAACTCCTCGCCGCCGTCGGGATCGTCCGCGGGCCGCCCCTCGTGCTGGGCATGCCACCGGCTCTGCAGAGAGCGGCGGAGAGGGTCCGGGCCAGGCTGCGGGCGGCCTGCGAGATCCTGCCACGGGATCACCGAGGGGTGCTGCCCGGCATGGTCGTCGGCGATACGTCGCGGCTCGCGCCCGAGATCGCCGAGGACTTCGCGACCGCCGGGCTCACCCACCTGATGGTGGTCTCCGGTGCGAACCTCGCCATCGTCGTCGGAGCCGTCCTGGCGGCCTGCCGACTCGCCGGACTGGGACGTCGCCGAGCACCGCTCCTGGCCACCGTCGCCCTGCTCGCGTTCGTCCTGGTCGCACGCCCCGAGCCCAGCGTGCTGCGCGCCACGGTCATGAGCCTGATCGGCCTGCTGGCGTACTTCACGGGCAGGGAACGGCAAGGCGTCCCGGCATTGTGCGCGGCGGTGCTCGTCCTGGTGCTCATCGACCCGGGGTTGGCCCGCTCGTACGGGTTCGCCCTGTCGGTCCTGGCCACCGGCGGTCTGCTCGTCCTCGCGCCCCCATGGAGGGACCGGCTCGCACGACGGCTGCCCCGGCCCGTCGCCGAGGCGCTCGCCGTTTCCCTGGCAGCCCAACTCGCCTGCCTTCCCCTGCTGGTGATGCTGACCGGCGAGATCGGTCTGGTCGCGGTGGCGGCCAACCTCCTGGCCACTCCGGCGGTCCCGCTCGCCACCCTGTCCGGTGCCCTGGCCGCAGCCATCGCGCCCATCGCCCTGGCTCCGGCCCGGTTCCTCGTCTGGCCCGCCGGGCTGGCCGTCGGCTGGATCATCGGCGTCGCCCGCACCGCCTCCAGGATCCCGTACGCCACGGTTCCCTGGCAGGGCGGCGTGATCGGCGCGGCGGCACTGCTCCTCGCCGCGCTGATCGCCTACCTGGTGCTCCGGAACCGCATGCTGCTGGCCCTCGCCGCCGCCGCCCTGACCGGAATCGTCGTCGCCGGCGCAGTCCTACGCGTGACCGCGTCCCGCTGGCCCCCGCCCGGATGGCTGTTCGTCGCCTGCGACGTCGGTCAAGGCGACGCGAGCGTGCTCTCCACGGGTCCGGGCCAGGCGATCGTCGTGGACACCGGACCCGAACCCGACCTCATCGACGGCTGTCTGGACCGACTGAACGTACGGGCCGTCCCGCTGCTCGTCCTCACCCACCCCCACGCCGACCACATCGACGGAACCCCCGGCGTCAGACGCGACCGCACGATCGGGGCCGTCCTGACCAGCGCACAGAGCAACGGCAGGGAACTGCGCCTCACCTCGGGCCTGGCGGTCCGGCCGACGACCGCGGGCCGCCAATGGCGCGTCGGAGCCGTGACCCTCACCGTTCTCGGCCCGTGGACCGCCGAACCCCGGCTCCATTCCACCTCCGACGGCGCCGACATCAACAACGCCAGCATCGTCCTCGTGGCCCGCCGACCCGGCTTCAGCGTCCTGCTGACCGGAGACATCGAGACGGAGGCACAACGCTCGCTGCTGTCGAACGTGCCCCCCGTCCAGGTCCTCAAGGTGCCGCACCATGGCGCGCGGTACCAGGAGCCCGCCTTCTTGGAGTCGACCCGAGCCAAGATCTCGATCACGTCCCTGGGAAAGGACAACGACTATGGCCATCCGGCACCCAGCACGCTCTCTCTCCTTCAACGTCTGGGCATGCACATCTACCGCACCGACCGAGACGGCGACATCGCGATCATCCGTACCTCGGACGGCCCGGCCACCGTGACCCGAAAAGGCGGGAAGGTCGCGGTATGGCGATAGACGTCGCCCCCACACCGACCTGACGGACGCGAACACCATCGCGAATTCGCCCAACGATTCGGCCCGTTCTCGTACCGCGTCGGCCGACCCGCCGGAACCGCTCGCGGACAACGGGTTGCGCCCAAGAGCGGTGAAGGTGTGCCGGGCCCGGCCCCGCGGCTGTCGGGCGTGGCCTCGTTGGAATGCGGAGCGTCCCGGCGTTGTGCGCGGCGGTGCTCGTCCTGGTGCTCATCGACCCGGGGTTGGCCGCTCGTACGGGTTCGCCCTGTCGGTCCTGGCCACCGGTGGTCTGCTCGTCCTCGCACCCCCATGGAGGGGCCGGCGCGACCGGGGAGGTCAGAGGTGTGTTCGCCCCAGGGGAGGGCGTTGGCATGGAGGAGTCATGTCAGCCCGCCCTCGTACCGCGTCGGCCGACCCGCCGGAATCGCTCGCAGGCAAAGGGGCGCGCCCAAGAGCGGTGGAGCTGTGCAGAGCCGGCCCTGTGGCTGCGGGGGAGTGGTCTCGTTGGAGTGCGGGCGCGTCCGGGGAGGTGGGAGGGGTGTTCGCGTGGGACGGGCGTCGGCATGGAGGAAGTCATGACATCCTGCTGAGGTGCCTGCGGATCCGTTGACCTTGATCGTTGGTGATGAGGAGCTGCTCGCCGAGCGAGCGGTGGGCGAGGTGATCGCCGCCGCCCGGGCGGACGACCCCGAGACGGAGGTCGTCGATCTGTCACCGGGCGGGCTCGAGTCGGGTCGGCTCGCCGAGTTGACCTCGCCGTCGCTGTTCGGCGGGGGCAAGGTGCTGGTGCTCCGGTCGGCGCAGGACCTGGGCAAGGACCTGATCGCCGAGGTGGTGGCGTACGCCAAGCGGCCGGCCGACGACGTCGCCCTCGTCGCCGTGCACGCGGGGGGAGCCAAGGGCAAGGCCCTGGTGGACGGGCTCTCCAAGGCCGGCGCGCGGAAGGTCTCCTGCTCGAAGATCACCAAGGCGGGCGAGCGGCTCGCGTTCGTCCGGGCGGAGGTGCGGCGGGCCGGCGGCGCGATCAACGAGGATGTGGCGCGCGGCCTCATCGAGGCGGTCGGCCACGATCTGCGCGAGCTGGCGAGCGCGTGCAGCCAGCTCATCGCGGACACCGGCGGCAAGATCAGCGAGGAGGCCGTCGCCCGGTACTACCGTGGACAGGCCGAGGTCAGCGGTTTCACCGTCGCCGACAAGGCCTTGGACGGCCGCCTCGCCGAGGCCTTGGAGCAGCTTCGCTGGGCGTTGGGAACGGGGACGTCACCGGTGCTCATCGTCAGCGCGTTGGCCCAGGGCGTCCGCGGCCTGGCCAAGGTGGGCGGCGCTCCGCGCGGTCTCCGTGGGCCGGGGCTGGCCAAGGAGCTGGGCATGCCGCCATGGAAGATCGAACGGGTGCAGCGCCAGCTTCGCGGCTGGTCGGCCGAGGGCGTGGCCCGGGCGTTGACGGTGGTCGCCGAGGCCGACGCCCAGGTCAAGGGCGGGGCCACGGATCCCGCCTACGCCCTGGAGAAGGTCGTCTCCCAGGTGGTCTCCGCCAGAGGAACCCGTTAGTCCTAGGGTCGCGCCGACGCCGGCCAGGACGCGGTGCGAGCGAGCCGAGTCGGACCGCGTTCAGGATGGCGACCCACTGACACCACCGGAGCCTCCAGTCTTAGCGAGGGCATCACCTCCGAGACCCGACGCGACCTCCGTGGTCGTTGTCTGCCGTGTACGCCCGGACCGAGAGCGGGGGCTCAACGATTCTCACAACGTCGCTTGAGGCCCTGAGCCTCGTACCGGCGCGACAGCCCGCCGGTGAGCGCACCCACGAGAGGCGCCAACGGCCCGGTCTGGCGAAGGGGCAGGCGTAGCGTGGCCGCTCCATCAGGGCCGAGGCCGGCGATGGTGGTGACCCCTGGGCTCCGGACGATCCAGGTGAACGCGGAACCGGCGACGGAGTCCGTCACCTCCCAGATGGCGGGTGGAGTCTGGGCTGCTTCACGCGTGCCCTGCTGCCCATGTCGAACGCCCCGCGTCCAGCCGTTCCACGCCGCTCATCGAGGCCGACCACTCGGCCCACCGCTCGACGAGGACCAAGACTTCCCAGAAGCGCTCGATCGGTGCGCCGATGTCCATCGTGATCTCGTACGGCAAGACGTCCTCCCGCGAATGGCTCGGAATGATCCGTCGCTTTCAGCCGGTGTCCGTCGGAAAACCGGTTTCGCCGAACCGGCCGACTGCCTCACGCTGGACCCATGACGAATCTTGACGAACCTGGACTGGGGGTGGATTTCGGCAGGGTGATCCAGGGCGGACCCGGTCCCGACGGCTCCGCGGACACCGTGTTCCTGGACGGCGACCTCGATAGCGCCCTGAGCAGCCCCGCGACCGAGGGCGCGTTCGAGGTGCTCGCACGCCTGGCGGATCGCTTCGCCGGACGGGTGTGGATCATCTCCAAATGCGGTCCGGTGACCGAGCGTAAGACACGGCTCTGGCTCGATCACCACGCGTTCTGGGAACGGACCGGGACACCCGTCGGCCACCTGCGCATCTGCCGCAGACGCGCCGACAAGGCGGTGCACTGCGCCGACCTCGGGATCACGCACATGATCGACGACCGGCTCGACGTCCACCGCGCCCTCGTGGGGCTCGTCCCTCGCCGTTACCTCTTCGGCCCCCAGGAACAGCCGCCACCCGCCTAGGTCACACCAACGCTCACCTGGGCGGACGTCGAGAACGCCGTGACAGGCGACCTCCCCGTGGCCGACCCTCACCCGGCGGCTGCAGAACGCCCCCTCCCCGACCACCCCTGACGGCCCGCCCCGACGACAGTCGCTGCGAGTACCCCCCACGGTCGAGGCCGGCGGCAGCCGTTCCAACCGCCTTGACGTGCCGGCCCGTCGGTATTCGCTGCGGGTGCGCGTGACGGCCGAGGCCGGTCGTGGTCGCGTTGACTGCCCTTTGACGGCCCGCCCCGACCGCGGGCGCAGTGGGTGCCTGTGGTCGGCTGGCGCTCAACGGTCGAGGGACGCGCCGCTCAAGGCGTCCGTGGGCCCGGGTAGGGCGCGCAGGGATCGGTGGCGCGCCAAGGTGGACGGCCGGCGCTGCGCGTCGTGGGGACCCGGGGGTGGGCATGACGAAGACGCCGCGGCCCGGGTGGGGCGCGGCGTCTGCCGGACGGTCGTGGGACGACCGTCGATGTTACTTGGCCTGGAGGGCGGCCGCGCGCTTGGCGATCGCCGACTTGCGGTTGGCGGCCTGGTTCTTGTGGATGACGCCCTTGCTGGCGGCCTTGTCGAGCTTGCGGGCCGCGCGGCGCTCGGCGGCGACGGCGTCATCGACGTTGCCGGCCTCCTCGGCCTCACGGAACCTGCGGATGGCCGTCTTGAGCTCGGACTTCACGGCCTTGTTGCGCAGCCGAGCCTTCTCGTTCTGCTTGTTCCGCTTGATCTGGGACTTGATGTTCGCCACGTCGTAGTGCCTCAGCCTTGGTCGCATTCCACGTCTGTCCAGAGCGAACAGACTCCAACGAAAACGTGGCGGCGGTGCTCGCGGCACGGCGCTACGCCACACGCAGTCGCACAGCCTACCAACCGGTGGGGCTCATACCCAAACCGATGCCGCGACGCACGACCGGAACGGCGTTTGGGCGGTGACACCCACTGAGGTGTCACCGCCCGCACTGGCCTCGCCTTCCGGGCGGCGTTCCGGTCCGCGAGGCATGTCCTCACAGTAGGAGCCCCGGCATCCCGGACGCATGGGACGTACGTCCCGATCACGACGGGATCGGAGCCCGGCCTCCCCGGGCGCGCGCCGACGCACTCGGCAAGCCGGGGGAACGGCGAGCGTGCCGGCCGCCAAAGGGCCGCACCGAGACCGGGCCCGGCCGCATCCGCCGACGCCGAGTCGCCCCACGGCCCGCGTCCAACGGAACACCCCGCGTGGGGAGCCGCGGGCGAAGGAACGGATCACGTCGAGAAGAGGAGGTGGGGCCGGAGCATCAGGGCGGGCGTGGGAATATGGAATACGGCAAGATCTATCCACCTGTGAGTTTTCGAACGGACCCCGGTGCCCAGGCCTGAGCCCAACAAGACCGATCCCGCGATCATCAGGAACTTCTGCATCATCGCGCACATCGACCATGGCAAGTCGACCCTGGCCGATCGGATGCTGCAGCTCACCGGTGTGGTCGAGGAGCGCCAGATGCGGGCGCAGTACCTCGACCGGATGGACATCGAGCGCGAGCGCGGCATCACCATCAAGAGCCAGGCGGTGCGGCTGCCGTGGACCGGCCCCGAAGGGCGGGACTACGTCCTCAACCTGATCGACACCCCGGGGCACGTGGACTTCTCCTACGAGGTGTCCCGTTCGTTGGCCGCCTGCGAGGGGGCGGTGCTGCTGGTGGACGCCGCCCAGGGGATCGAGGCGCAGACGCTGGCGAACCTGTACCTGGCGCTCGAGGCCGACCTGCACATCATCCCGGTGCTGAACAAGATCGACCTGCCGGCGGCGCAGCCGGAGAAGTACGCCGACGAGCTGGCCGGGATCATCGGCTGCGACCCGTCCGACGTGCTGCGGGTGTCCGGCAAGACCGGCCAGGGCGTGACCGAGCTGCTGCACAAGATCGTCGAGACGGTGCCGGGGCCCACCGGCGACCCGGACGGGCCGGCCCGGGCGCTGATCTTCGACTCGGTGTACGACACGTACCGCGGCGTGGTCACCTACGTGCGGATCGTGGACGGACACCTGTCGTGCCGCGAGAAGACCCTGATGATGTCCACCGGTTCGGCGCACGACACCCTCGAGGTCGGGGTGATCTCGCCGGAGCCCAAGCCGGTGGACGGGCTCGGCGCGGGCGAGGTCGGCTACCTGATCACCGGGGTGAAGGACGTCCGGCAGGCGCGGGTCGGCGACACGGTGACGACCGCCTCGAAGCCGGCCCCCGTGTCGCTCGGCGGCTACCAGGACCCCAAGCCGATGGTGTTCTCCGGTCTCTATCCGATGGACGGCGACCAGTACCCGGACCTGCGCGACGCCCTCGACAGGCTCCAGTTGAACGACGCGGCGCTGGTGTACGAGCCGGAGACGTCGGCCGCGCTGGGCTTCGGGTTCCGCTGCGGCTTCCTCGGGCTGCTGCACATGGAGATCGTCCGCGAACGACTGGAGCGCGAGTTCGACCTGGCGCTGATCTCCACCGCCCCGAACGTGATCTACCGGGTGATCATGGAGGACGGCACCGAGCACGTCGTCACCAACCCGAGCGAGTTCCCCGAGGGCAAGATCGGCGCGGTGTACGAGCCCATCGTCAAGGTCACCATCCTGTCGCCCAGCGACCACATCGGGGCGATCATGGAGCTGTGCCAGGGCCGCCGGGGCGTGCTCCAGGGCATGGACTACCTGTCGGAGGACCGGGTCGAGATCCGGTACACCATGCCGCTCGGCGAGATCATCTTCGACTTCTTCGACCAGCTCAAGTCCCGGACCCGCGGTTACGCGTCGCTGGACTACGAGCCCAGCGGCGAGCAGGAGTCCGACCTCGTCAAGGTGGACATCCTCCTGCAGGGCGAGTCGGTGGACGCCTTCAGCCAGATCGTCCACAAGGAGAAGTCCCGCGAGTACGGCCTGATGATGACGGCCAAGCTCAAGGAGCTGATCCCGCGGCAGCAGTACGAGGTGCCCATCCAGGCCGCCGTCGGCGCCCGCATCATCGCCCGCGAGAACATCCGCGCCATCCGTAAGGACGTCCTCGCCAAGTGCTACGGCGGCGACATCTCCCGTAAGCGCAAGCTCCTGGAGAAGCAGAAGGAGGGCAAGAAGCGCATGAAGACCATCGGTCGCGTGGACGTCCCCCAAGAGGCCTTCGTCGCCGCGCTCTCCACCGGCGAGTCCTCGGACAAGGGCAAGAAGTAACACCTGCGCCCCTTCGGCCCGTGCCGTGCCGGGTCCGCCCAGGTCATCGTTGGAGCGGGTTGTGGGTTGGTGACCGTCCTCACCAAGGATCGGTAAATCTCCGGCTACGGGGTGTTGTGCCGAGGACACTGGCTGGCGTGGGTCATTCACTGCTGCATCAGGTCCTCGTGTCCGATCTCGTCGTGCCCGTCGCCCTCGCCGAGGTGCCCGGGAGCCGGGCGGTGACCGGCGGGGGCGTCCGGTTGGCCGACGACACCTGGCTGCGGGCCGATCTGCTGGTCTGCCGGGACGGGCAGGCCGACGGGGCGCGCCCGGACGTCGAGGGGCCGCCGCTGCTGGCGGTCGAGGTGGTCTCGCCCGCGTCGCGCGACCGCGACCTCGGGGCCAAGAAGGACATGTACGAACGCTTCGGGGTCCCGCACTACTGGGTGGTCGACCCGACGGGCGCGGAGCTGTGGATGCACGTGTACGAGCTGGCCGACGGCGGCTACGCGGAACAGGCCAAGATCACGGTGGGGGAGGCCCACCGGGTGACCGCGCCGTTCCCGCTGGAGCTGGCGCCCGAGGCGATCTTCGATCGGACGTCCCGCTGGACGTCCGGCTGGAAGGGGAACACCATGGAGCGGACCGGGCCCGACCTGCCGTCGTGCGAGGAGCCCATCCTGATCGACTCCTTCGGGCACCGCTGGCCGACCGGCGCCGAGAAGGTGGAGCTGGAGGACGGCTGTCCGATCTTCTACGGCGAGTGGGACGAACGCGACGTCACCATCGCCGAGCGCACCTACCCCGGCCGGGTCGTCCGTCTGGACCAGCCCGCCGGCGAGCCGGGCACGATCACGATCCTCCCGGGCCCGGAGCCCGCGGCCTGACGCCGGGGCTCCGAGGGCTCGGAACGGGCTATTTCAGCAGCGGCCAGGCGACGAAGCCCGGCACCCGGGTGAACTCGCCGCGGTTGACGGCGATCGAGGCGCGCACCAGGAAGTACATCACCAGCGCCGTGTAGCCGAGCGGGAGCACCGCCAGCGCGTCCATGAACTGGATGAGCAGGATGCCCACGACCCAGACCGCGACGGCCCCGATGGCCATGTTGAGCCCCTGGACCGCGTGCCGTCGCACGAACGGCGAACGCCCCTTGACGACCAGGATGACCCCCGGTGCGATCGCCGACGCGAGGAACTGGCCCAAGTAGGCCATCAGCGCCCAGTTCTGCTCGTCCTGCGTGGGCGGCCCCAGTGGCGCC
Organism: Thermomonospora umbrina; assembly: GCF_003386555.1. Classification (GTDB taxonomy): domain Bacteria; phylum Actinomycetota; class Actinomycetes; order Streptosporangiales; family Streptosporangiaceae; genus Thermomonospora; species Thermomonospora umbrina. The sequence goes on from NZ_QTTT01000001.1 coordinate 5,306,526, forward strand.
TGCCGGGTGGGCCCGCCGAGCCCGTACCCCTGAGGGCCGGGCTGCGGCCCTTGAGGCCCCTGAGGGGCGGGCGGAGGCCCCTGGGGCTGAGGGCCGGGGCCCTGAGGGCCGTAACCGGGATTGGGGCCGTACGGGCCCGCAGGCGGTTGCTGCTGCCACGGGCCCTGCTGGCCGTATCCGGGCTGTCGGCCGGGGCCGGGAGCCGGCGGGGGGGAACCATAGGCCATGGCGGACTCCTCTCAAAGGGTCCACTTGAAGCTGTCGACGAAGTGTATGAGTATCCGACCGCCCACGGGGTTCGCGGGTTCCGTCTCAAGATGGAGCGCTCAGCGACACCCCGCCGAACCGCCCGTCCGCCGTCCCCTCGGCACCGGGGGCCCCACCGGGCCCGTCCCGTTCGTACAGGGTCAGGCCGAGCGTCGGCACGCGCCGGAGGCGGCCCCGCGTCACGACGTCGTGGCCGAGGTCCTTGAGCAGCCACAGGACGTCCTGCGCGGGTTCGTCCAGCAGGTCGATGCCGTCCAGCCGCAGGCGCAGCTCCGGGTTGCCGCCCCAGCCCGGGGGCCGTTCGCCGAAGATCTCGCCGACCCGCTCCACCCCGTCCGGACGCCGCTCGGTGGAGACCGCCAGGCTGCCCCGCCCCACCCGCACGGCGCGGTGGTCGGCCCAGCCGCACAGGAACCGGGCGGCGGGGGCGGGGGTCCGGCAGGTCCGCGCGACGGCCTCCAGGGCCGTCCAGGCGTCCGCGGCGGGGGTGTCGAACACCAGGTGCGCGTCGGGGAGCAGCACGCCGCGGCCGGGGATCAGCGTGACCACGAACGGCGGGACCCGGCCGGGGAAGCGGGCGGGATCGGCGTCCCGCAGGGTCACCAGGCCCTCCCAGCAGACCGGCTCGTCCACCCCGAACCAGGTGATCTCGGCCTCGGCCGCGAACAGGTCGAAGCACCGGTCGGTGACCTCCTTGGCCACGTGCTCGCGGAGCGAACCGGCGATCTCCGCCAATCGCGCCCGCCACCACGGAGGCTCCTCGTCGCGGCGCCCGCCGGTCTGCCAGCGCACGCCGCTGCCGCCGAGTTCGGCCCTCCGCTCGTCACCCGCCCGATCGACGACGACGTAGTGCCAGCCGTCCGGTTCGCCTCGCAGCACGACCCGAACCGGCACCCGCCCGTACGCCCGCGCGTCCTCGCCCCACATCGCCCCGCCCCCAGCACCCCTCAGACCGTCCCCCGCCGAACGTATCCAGCCGCCCGGCCACGGTACGGGCGATTCACGCACAATTCGGTGACGCGTCCCGGCCGAACGGCTCCGCCACAGATCAACGCGCAGCCGGCTCCCCCAACCCGCGGGTGGGGAACGATAACGTCGGAAACGCATCCCAGCGGCTCAGGAGGTTCCCCGTGACCCAGCCCGACCAGGTCTTGCGCTCGCCCAAGGAGCGAAGGACCGTGGAGAGCGCGGTGCGTGCGTTGTCGGCCGTCGCCCCTCCGGGATGGCGCCGCCTGACGTTCGCGTTCTACGCCACGGTCGGGATCGACAGCGCCTCCCTGGAGGCCGTCTGCATGGACGGCGGCACGCGCACGCTCGTCCCCCCGGGTCGGGCGATGCGGTACATGGACGAGTTGCGCACGGCGACCTACCGCCGGGACAAGGGAGCCTGGTTCACCGCCCGTCTGGACATCGAACGGTCGGGCCGCTACAGCGTGGAGTTCGACTACGAGGGGGAGCCCGACTTCACCCCTCCGCTCACGGCCTCCTCGTACGCGTTGGACCTGGACCGCTTCCCCCGCTCCAATGAGCACACCCCCGCCTGGCTCCGGGACAAGCTCCGCGAGGCGATGAACGAGGCCGGCTAGGCGGACCGGGCACCGCGTCCGTGAGGGCAGACTTGGGAGGTGCCCTCGATCCTGCCCGATGGTGACCCTGTCCCCGCCGACGGAGCGCTGCCCGACAGCGCCCTGGACGGGTTGGGCACCCGGCCTTTCGCCTTCTACGTCCACGTGCCGTTCTGCGTGACGCGCTGCGGTTACTGCGACTTCAACACCTATACGGCGACCGAGCTGGGCCCGGGCGCGAGCCGCGAGTCGTACGCGGACACGGCGATCGCGGAGATCCGCCTGGCGCGGCGGGTGCTGGGCGCGACCGATCTGCCGGTGGAGACGGTCTTCTTCGGCGGCGGGACCCCCACGCTGCTGCCCCCCGACGATCTGGGACGGATCCTGGCGGCGATCGACGCCGAATTCGGTCTCGCGCCGGGCGCGGAGGTCACCACCGAGGCCAACCCGGAGTCGGTCGACGAGGGCTACCTGGGGAAGCTGCGCGCCGCCGGGTTCAACCGGGTCTCCTATGGGATGCAGAGCGCGCGCGAACACGTGCTGGCCGTCCTCGACCGTTCCCACACCCCCGGACGCGTCCCGCAGGTCGTGGACTGGACCCGTGAGGCGGGGTTCGAGCACGTCAACCTCGACCTGATCTACGGGACGCCGGGGGAGCGCGACGAGGACTGGCGGGCCTCACTGGAGGCGGCGCTGGCGACCGGGCCCGACCACGTCTCCGCGTACGCGCTGATCGTCGAGGAGGGCACCCGCCTGGCCGCGCGGGTCCGGCGCGGCGAGCTGGCCGCCCCCGACGACGACGCGATGGCCGACCGTTACCTGATGGCCGAGGAACTGCTCGGCTCCTATGGGCTGCGGTGGTACGAGATCTCGAACTGGGCGAGCGGCCCCGAGGCCGCCTGCCGCCACAACCTGCTTTATTGGACGGGCGCCGACTGGTGGGGCGTCGGCCCCGGCGCGCACAGCCACGTCGGCGGCACCCGCTGGTGGAACGTCAAGCACCCCGCCGCCCACGCCTCGCGGCTGGGGGAGCGGCTGAGCCCCGCCCACGCCCGCGAGGTGCTGGAGACCGAGGACCGCCGCGTCGAGCGCGTGATGCTGGAGCTGCGCCTCGCCGAGGGCTGCCCGGTGGACCTGCTCGACGACACGGCGGTACGACGGGCCATCGGCGACGGCCTGCTCGAACCGACGCCGTACGAGCGGGGCCGCGCGGTGCTGACACTGCGCGGCCGGCTGCTCGCCGACGCCGTCGTCCGCGACCTCACCTGAGCCTCGGCCGCCGGTCCCGCCGGTGCGGTGGTCAGTGCACCATGGGCCAGGCCAGGAACGACGGGATCCGGTACCACTCGCCCCGGTTGGCCGCCATCGCCGCGATGACCAACATGACCAGCCAGGCGATGAACACCGCGATGATCATGATGAAGCCGATCAGCACCAGCATCAGCACCACGCTGATCACGGTGTAGACGGTCTGGGTGATGGCCAGGTTGAGGCCCTGCGCCGCGTGGAAGCGGACGAAGGGGGACTCGTCCTTCTTGATGAGATAGGCGATGAGCGGCGCGAACAGGCCGAAGATGAACTGCCCCAGGTGGCTCAGCATCGCCCAGTTGCGCTCGTCGGGGGTGGGGACGCCGCCGTGGCCGGGCGGGCCGTAGGGCTGCACCGGCCCGTACCCGGGGGCGGCCTGCCCATAGCCCGGCTGGGCGCCGTAACCGGAGGGGTCGCCGTACCCGGGCTGACCGTAGCCCGGGGTCTGTCCATAGTCGGGCGTCTGTCCGTAGCCCGGCTGCCCTGGGACGGGCTGCTGCCCGTACCCCGGCTGACCCGGTTGTCCATAGCCCGGTTGCTGTCCGTAGCCCGGCTGCTCGGGGGTCCCGTACGTCATGCCTTGTGCTCCTTCCGAGGATCACCTAGGCGGGGGGCTCGGGAGCGGTGACGAAGTCTATTAGCTCTTCGACGCGCCCCAGGAGCTGTGGTTCCAGGTCCGTGTAGGAATTCACCGAGCCCAGGATCCGCCGCCAGCCCGCCCGGACGTCTCCGGGCCAGCCCAGCGCCGCCAGCACGCCCTCCTTCCAAGGTACGCCGCGAGGGACCTGAGGCCAGGCCCGAATGCCCAGGGCCGACGGCTTGACGCCCTCCCAGACGTCCACGAACGGATGCCCCGCGACCAGGACGTAGGGGGAGGTGACCTGCGCGGCGATGCGGCTCTCCTTGGAACCCGCCACCAGATGGTCGACCAGGACGCCCAGCCGACGGCCCGGACCGGGGGCGAACTCCTCCACCACCGACGCCAGGTCGTCAATGCCTTCCAGATACTCGACCACGACCCCTTCGACACGTAGGTCGTGACCCCAGACCTTCTCCACCAGCTCGGCGTCGTGGACCCCCTCGACGTAGATGCGGCTCTCCTTGGCCACCCGCGCCGGCGCGTTCGGCACCGCGACGGATCCCGAGGCCGACCGTTCGGGCGGCCGCGGCGCGCGCCCGCGCGCCCGTTCGGGCCGCACCAGCGTCACCGGTCTGCCGTCCAGCAGGAACCCCGCCTTGGTGAGGGGGAACACACGACGGTCGCCGAACCGGTCCTCCAACGTCACGCCGTGCTTGTCGCAGGCCACCACCGCGCCGCAGAAGCCGCTGTCGGGGTCCTCCACGACCAGGTCCCGGTCGGCCGGGATCTCCGGGATCGTGCCCTTGCGCGGCCGCCGCCAGTCGCCGGCCAGCACGTCGTCGCCATAGTCCTTGCTCCGCACGGATCGGACTCTAACGACGCGCTCGCGCGCGGCGCCCCGACCGGCGCGTCCTGCCCGGTGGGACGGCGTGGCGACGCGAAGGGCACCCTCCGGGGGCCTCCGAGAACGGCCGAAGCGCCGTAGACTTGGCACTCAGGGGAAAGGAGTGCCAGTATGCGGCCCGCAGGGAGGTGACCACGTGCTCGACGACCGCAAACTCGCGGTGCTGCGCGCCATCGTCGAGGACTACGTCTCCACCAACGAGCCGGTGGGCTCGAAGGCGCTGGTGGAGCGACATAGCCTCGGAGTGTCGCCGGCCACCATCCGCAACGACATGGCGGTGCTGGAGGAGCAGGGGTACATCACCCAGCCCCACACCAGCGCCGGACGGGTGCCCACCGACAAGGGCTACCGGCTGTTCGTGGACCGGCTGTCCACGATCAAGCCGCTGTCGGTGGCCGAACGCCGCGCGATCGAGACCTTCCTCAACGGCGCCTACGACCTCGACGACGTGGTCGGCCGCACCGTCCGGCTGCTCGCCCAGCTCACCCGGCAGGTCGCCGTCGTGCAGTACCCCTCGCTCTCGCGCTCGGCGGTGCGGCACGTGGAGCTGGTCCCGGTGGCCGACCGACGGCTGCTGTTGGTGCTGATCACCAACACGGGGCGGGTGGAGCAGCGGGTCATCGAGACCCACGTCCCCGTCTCGGAGGAGTCCATCGCCCATCTGCGGGCGCTGCTGAACACCTGCCTGGACGGCTGCCGACTCGCCGAGGCGCCGGGGGCGGTGGCCGACCTTCCCGAACAGGTCCCGGCCGACGACCGCCCGATGGCCGCCACGGTGCTGTCGGTGCTGCTGGAGACCCTGGTCGAAAGGCACGAGGAGAAGATCGTCTTCGCCGGTGCGGCCAATCTGGCCCACGTGGACTTCTCGCAGAGCCTGCGCGACGTGCTGGAGGCGCTGGAGGAGCAGGTGGTGCTGATGCGCCTGCTCGGCGAGGTCGGTGATTCGTCTACTCTGACGGTGCGGATCGGCACCGAGAATCTGCACGAGGGCCTGCGGTCGACCTCGGTGGTCGCCGCGGGTTACGGCGTCGGCGATCAGGCATTGGCCCGGCTGGGCGTGCTGGGGCCGACGCGCATGGACTATCCGGGCACGATGGGAGCGGTGCGGGCAGTGGCACGTTACGTCGGACAGATCCTCGCGGGGTCGTAAGTGGCACGCGACTACTACGCGATCCTCGGGGTGCGCCGCGACGCGAGCCCGGACGAGATCAAGAAGGCCTACCGGCGCCTGGCGCGGGAGCTCCACCCGGACGTCAATCCGGACCCGGAGACCCAGGACAGGTTCAAGGAGATCACCCAGGCGTACGAGGTGCTCTCCGACCCCAAGAAGCGCGAGATGTTCGACCTGGGCGCGGACCCGTTCGCGCCGGGCGGCGGAGCGGGGGCCGGCGCCGGGTTCGGCGGCGCGGGGTTCCCGTTCAGCGACATCATGGACGCCTTCTTCGGCACCGCCGCCTCCCGGGGGCCGCGCACGCGCGCGCGCCGGGGCCGCAACGCCACCCTGCGGGTCGAGCTGGACCTGTCGGAGACGGCGTTCGGCACCACCCGCGAGCTGGCCATCGACACCGCCGTGGTGTGCACCGCCTGCACCGGGGCCGGCACCGCGCCCGGCACCCATCCGGAGACCTGTGAGACCTGTCACGGTCGCGGCGAGGTGCAGCAGGTCACCCGCTCGTTCCTGGGCCAGGTGATGACCGCCAGGCCGTGCGCGGCCTGCGGCGGCTTCGGCAGCGTGATCCGCCACCCGTGCGCCGAGTGCTCGGGCGACGGTCGGGTCCGCACCCGCCGGACCATCAAGGTCCGGATCCCCGCCGGCGTCGAGAGCGGCACCCACATCCAACTGGCCGGCGAGGGCGAGGTCGGCCCCGGCGGCGGCCCCGCGGGCGACCTGTTCCTGGAGATCGTGGAGCGACCCCACGCGATCTTCGAACGGGAGGGCGACGACCTGCACTGCACCGTGCAGATCCCGATGACCGCCGCCGCGCTGGGCACCCAGGTCATCATCGAGACCCTGGACGGCCCCGAGGAGGTCGACATCCGCCCCGGCACCCAGTCCGGCCAGGTCATCCCCATGTACGGGCGGGGTGTGCGGCACCTCAACGAGAGCGGCCGGGGCGACCTGATGATCCACGTCAACGTGGAGACACCCACCAAGCTCGACGAGGAGCAGGAGGAGCTGCTGCGGACGCTGTCCAAGCTGCGCGGCGAGGAGCGGCCCCCCGGCAAGTTCGCCCCCGGCCAGCAGGGCTTCTTCTCCCGGCTGCGGGACGTCTTCAACAGCCACTAGATGACCGCGCCCGTCTTCCTCACCGAGCCCGGGCGTCTGGCCGCCGACCGGGTCGTCCTGGACGGCCCGGAGGGCCGTCACGCCGTGACGGTCCGGCGGCTGCGCCCCGGCGAGCGCGTCGACCTGACCGACGGCGCCGGCCTGCTCGCCGAGTGCGTCGTCACCGAGGTCTCCGGCAAGGACCGCCTCACCGTCGAGGTGCTGTCCCGCCAGGCCCACGAGCCGCCCCGGCCCCGGCTGGTCGTCGTCCAGGCCCTCCCCAAGGGCGACCGCGGCGAACTGGCGGTCGAGACCATGACCGAGGTCGGCGTCGACGAGATCGTCCCCTGGCAGGCCGCCCGCTGCGTCACCCGCTGGCGCCCCGACCGCGTCGACAAGGCCCTCGACCGCTGGCGCTCCACCGCCCGCGAGGCCGCCAAGCAGTCCCGCCGGCCCCGCCTGCCCGAGATCCCCGGTCCGGCCACCACACCCCAGGTCGCCGCCCGCCTCTCCGCGGCGTCCTGCGCCCTCGTCCTGCACGAGTCCGCGACCACGCCCCTCCGCACCGTGCAACCCCCCACCGACGGCGACATCGTCATCGTCGTCGGCCCCGAGGGCGGCCTCACCGACGAGGAGCTCCACGACTTCACCGCCGCGGGAGCCGTCGCGGTCCGCCTGGGCCCCACCGTCCTGCGCACCTCCACCGCCGGTACGGCCGCCGCCGCCGTCCTCCTCACCCTCACCGGCCGCTGGTAACCCACCTGGAGCGTGCGCGGGCCCGTGGTGTCGGAGCGCGTGGGTCTAGGAGTCGCCGGTCTCGTCCGGTGCCGGGGTCGGCGGGGGAGTGGTGGGGTCGGCGGACGGGGTCGGGGGGTCGGTGGGCTCCGGGGACGGGGGGTCGGTGGGCTCGGGCGTGGTCGGTGGGGTGCTGGGCTCAGGGCAGTAGGGGGTGGCGCCGGGTTGGGGCGCGGTGGTGCTCTCGGGGGTCCCGGTGGTGGTGCCGGCGCCGCCCGGGGCGCAGGTGGGCGCGCCGGGGACGCCGGGGAGCGGGGGGAGGACCGGCTGGCCCGCCGTGGGGCCGGTCGGCTGGCCCGGGGCGGGGTGCCGGGTCTGGCCGGCGTGGCCCGTGGAGCCGGGGGCGGTGGCGGCCGGGAGGGCGCGGGGGTCGTCCGCGGGGCCGTGGCGTCCGGCGGAGGTGATGCGGTCGATGGTCTGCGGGGCCGAGACGCCGAGGGCGACGATGACGGCGGTGGCGCCGATGGCCAGGGCGGGGCGGCTCCAGCCGCCGGGCAGCCGGGCCCAGGCCGGCAGGCGGGCGTGCAGGGTGGTGAGGCGGCCCGGCGGGCGGGCGGCGATGCCGGCGCGGATGCGCTCCAGGGCGTCCGGAGCGGGATCGACCCTCGCGGCCTCCGCGTGCAGCGCGCGGCGCAGGATCTCGCCGTGCTCGTCGTGGGGGTCGGTGGTCATGACAGTTGCTCCAGGACGTTGCGGAGGGCGGCCATGCCGCGCGCCGTGTGGCTCTTGACGGCGCCACGGCTGATCCCCATCGTTCGGGCGATCTCCGCCTCGGACAGGTCGGCGTAGTAGCGCAACACGAGGGCCTCGCGTTGCCGGGTCGGGAGCTTGGCCAGGGCCTGCACCACGGCGGTGCGCTCCAGTTCGATGATGGCACCCAGCTCCGCGCTCGGCGCATCGGGGAGGCCCTTGGGGGCGTACTTCTCGACGACCGCGCGGTGCCGCAGCACCGACCGGGACCGGTTGACCACGGCCTGCCGCAGGTAGGACAGGGCCTTGTCGGGGTCGCGCAGCCGCCGCCAGCCGGCGTGCATGGCGATGAACGCCTCCTGGACGACCTCCTCGGCGGTCGCCACGTCGCGCACCAGCATGGCCGCCAGCCGTACCAGCGGACGATAGTTGGACGCGTACAGGGCGGTCACGGCTTGGTCGGCGTCCCAGGCGACGGCCACCGCGCCCGCCGTGCCCCTGGCCACGAGGGTCTCGGTCACGTCTGTGGGACGCGCGCCCTCGTCGTCCGGTTTACGAAAGGGCATGTCCTGCCTTGCCTCGGTCACCTGTCCGCCGCCTCCGCCGCTCCCTCAGCCGTCCTGCCGGATGGTCTTCATTCGGTACGGCGTGGATCGGCGAACCCGGCCCGTCACGGGCCCGCCGCTGGGGGGGGCGTGCGATCCGGGGGGTTCGTCGCGTTGCAACCTTAACCAGACGCGGATGCCGGCGCCGCCGCAAACGGGCACGGCGGTGATCGTTTTTCGCCGGGCCGCTGACCGGCGGGTTTTAAAGGTTTTCCTGTCGATTTGACAGGGAATGCGCCCGGTGTCGAGGCGCCCTTCGCATGGGCCCGCTCGGTAGGATGCCGAGCGGCCGGACGATCTCTCGGCCGTCCCGATCGGCGAGTCAGAGGGAGCCTGCCCGTGTCCACGTCGGACTGCCTGTTCTGCAAGATCGTCTCCGGCGAGATCCCGGCCGAGGTGGTCCGCGAGACCGACACCACGGTGGCGTTCCGCGACATCAACCCGCAGGCGCCCACCCACGTGCTGGTCATCCCGCGCGAGCACCACCCCACCGCGGCGGCGCTCGCCTCCGCCGACGCCGGCCTGCTGGCGGCCGTGCTGGGGGAGGCCCACCGGGTCGCCGTGGACGAGGGCGTCGCCGACACCGGCTACCGCGTGGTCTTCAACACCGGGGCACAGGCCGGTCAGACCGTCTTCCACGTGCACGCCCACGTGCTGGGGGGCCGCGGCCTGAACTGGCCCCCCGGCTGATCACGCCCCCTTTCGGCCTCTCGGAAATGGCCGCGCGGAATGTCGCTGCCCGCCAGTAACATGGAGGCGCGGGACAAGCACCGGACCACGGACGAGAGAGCAGGTCGGAGAGGCCGCAAGGCCGGCTGATGACGGAAATCACTCATGCGGGGCGCAAGGGCCGCACCGACGGCGCGCGCTCCCAGGTCAAGATCGTGGTGCCGGACGACCACTCCATGGTGAGCCTGCTGGGCTCCCGTGACGAGTTGCTGCACGTCATCGAGCACGCCTTCCACAGCGACATCCACGTCCGGGGCAACGAGATCACGGTGACCGGCCCCGAGGACGAGAGCGAGATGGTCTCCCGGCTGTTCGCCGAGCTGATCACCCTGCTCAAGGGCGGCGCCCAGCTCACCCCGGACGCGGTGGAGCGCAGCCTGGCCATGCTGCGGGCCGAGACCGAGGAGAGCCCGGCCGAGGTCCTCAACCTGGACATCCTGTCCGGTCGCGGCCGGACGATCCGCCCCAAGACCCTCAACCAGAAGCGCTACGTCGACGCCATCGACAAGCACACCGTCGTGTTCGGGATCGGCCCCGCCGGCACCGGCAAGACGTACCTGGCCATGGCCAAGGCGGTCAAGGCGCTCCAGGACAAGAAGGTCAACCGGATCATCCTCACCCGCCCCGCCGTGGAGGCGGGCGAGCGGCTGGGCTTCCTGCCGGGAACGCTCTACGAGAAGATCGACCCCTACCTGCGGCCGCTGTACGACGCGCTGCACGACATGGTCGACCCCGACTCGATCCCCCGGCTGATGAGCGCGGGCACCATCGAGGTGGCGCCGCTGGCCTACATGCGCGGCCGCACGCTCAACGACTCCTTCATCATCCTGGACGAGGCGCAGAACACCTCGCCGGAGCAGATGAAGATGTTCCTGACCCGACTGGGCTTCGGCTCCAAGGTGGTCGTCACCGGTGACGTCACCCAGGTGGACCTGCCCGGCGGCCAACTGAGCGGGCTGCGGGTCGTCCAGGGCATCCTGGAGGGCATCAACGACATCCACTTCTGCCGGCTGACCAGCAACGACGTCGTACGCCACAAGCTGGTCACGCAGATCGTGGACGCCTACGACCGCTTCGACAGCCAGGCGCCGGCCGAGGCGAAGCAGGTCCGCAACGGCCGCAAGCGGGGGCGCTAGCGCGATGAGCATCGAGGTCCTCAACGAGTCGGGCGTCCCCGTCGACGAACGGCTGCTGGCGGGCCTGGCCCGCCACGTCCTGGACGGCATGCGGGTGCATCCGCTGGCGGAGCTGTCGCTGCTGCTGGTGGACGAGCCCGCGATGAGCGAGCTGCACGAGAAGTGGATGGGCGAGCCCGGCCCCACCGACGTGCTGGCCTTCCCGATGGACGAGCTGCGGCCCGGCCACCAGACCGGCGGCGCCGACGACGACGGTCCCGACCCGGCCCTGCTGGGCGACGTGGTCCTGTGCCCCGCCGTGGCCGAGCGCCAGGGTCGCGAGGCGGGGCACGGCACCGCCGCCGAGCTGGAGCTGCTGTGCGCGCACGGCATCCTGCACCTGCTGGGGTACGACCACGCCGAGCCCGAGGAGCACAAGGAGATGTTCGGCCTCCAGGCGGAGCTGCTGACCTCCTGGCGGGACAAGCGCCCCCGGCGATGAGCTCCGGCAGCCGCCCCGCGGACGGCGACACCGGTCCGCACCATAGCCGGCGGACGCGCACCCGCGCGGCACCGCCCACCACCGTGCACCGGGAGTCGTTCGAGTTGGTCTTGCCGCGGGGCGGCGGGGATGCCCGGGGTCCGGGGCGGGAGCGGGCGTGGGAATGGCCCTCGAGCGGTGGGGCGTGGTGATGAACACGGCGTACGGATGGCTGGTGGGCATGGCGGCCGGGCTGGTCGTCGCGGCCGGGCTGCTGGCCAGCGTGGAGGCCGCGCTGGCCACCGTGTCCAGGGTGCGGGTCGAGGAGCTGAGCCGGCAGGGCAGGCGCGGGTCCGCGGTGCTCGCCGAGGTGGTCGCCGACCCCGCCCGGTACCTGAACCTGGTGCTGCTGCTGAGGATCAGTTGCGAGCTGGCCGCGACCGTGATCGTCGCCGACCTGTGCATCTCCTGGCTGGAGGAGAGCCCGCCGGCCTATGTGGTGGCCGCGGTGATCATGATCGTGGTGATCTACGTGGTGGTCGGGGTGGGTCCGCGCACGCTGGGCCGCCAGCACGCCGACCGGATCGCGCTGGCCGGGGCCGGGGTGCTGCATCCGATCACCCGGGTGCTGGGGCCGCTGCCCCGACTGCTGATCCTGCTGGGCAACGCGCTGACCCCGGGCAAGGGCTTCCGCGAGGGGCCGTTCGCCTCCGAGGCCGAGCTGCGCGACCTGGTGGACCTGGCCGAGCAGCGCAGCCTGATCGAGCCGGACGAGCGCGAGATGATCCACTCGGTGTTCGAGCTGGGCGACACCCTGGTCCGCGAGGTCATGGTGCCCCGCACCGACATCGTGTTCATCGAGCGGGACAAGACCCTGCGGCAGGCGCTGTCCCTGGCGCTGCGCAGCGGCTTCTCGCGGATCCCCGTGGTGGGCGAGAACGAGGACGACGTGGTGGGCATCGCCTACCTCAAGGACATCATCCGGCGCAGCCACGAGCACCGCGACAGCGAGTCGGTGGAGCTGGTGGAGTCGGTGATGCGCCCGGCGACCTACGTCCCCGACAGCAAGCCCATCGACGAGCTGCTGCGCGAGATGCAGGCCCGGCAGATCCACCTGGCCGTCGTGATCGACGAGTACGGCGGCACCGCCGGTCTGGTCACCATCGAGGACATCCTGGAGGAGATCGTCGGGGAGATCGCCGACGAGTACGACGTCGAGTCGCCCCGGGTGGAGTGGCTGCCCGACGGGGCCGCCCGGGTGACCGCCCGCCTGCCCGCCGACGAGCTCGGCGACCTGTTCGACGTGGAGATCGAGGTCGAGGAGGTCGACACGGTCGGCGGGCTGCTGGCGTACGCGCTGGGCCGGGTGCCGATCGCGGGCTCGACCGTCACCGTCGAGGGACTGGAGCTGACCGCCGAGAGCCTCGCCGGCCGCCGCAACCGGATCGGCACCGTGCTGGTGCGGCGCGGCGCGGCCCACGGCCCCGCGGAGGGCGACGGCCGGCCCGCCGCCGGGGAACGGGCGGAGCGCTGACCGGCCGGGTCGCCGGGCGCTCTAGGCTGGGGCCGTGAGCGAGATCAGCCCCGAGGACACGAAGATCATCACCCTGGCCAGGTCGTCCCGTGCCCGGACCGGCGCCGCCGAGGGCGCGGCCGTCCGCGACGAGACCGGTCGCACCTACGCGGCGACCAGCGTGGACCTGCCCTCGCTGAAGCTGTCGGCGCTGCAGGTGGCCGTGGCCATGGCGGTGTCGAGCGGCGCCGAGGACCTGGAGGCCGCCGCCCTGGTCACCGCGGGCGAGCGCGCCCGGGACGCCGACGTCGCCGCCGTCCGCGAGCTGGGCGCGTCCGCGCCGATCCTGCTGGCCGGCCCCGACGGGTCGCTGCGGGCCACCCTGGCCCCTTGACCGGCCGGGCACGGGGCGCACGGCGGGACCGGCCGGTCACCGGGGTAGGCGACAATCAAGGGGTGACATCGCCGCAGACCACGACCAGAGACACCGCCGGGGGCTTCCGTTCCGGGTTCGCCTGCTTCATCGGACGCCCCAACGTGGGCAAGTCGACCCTGATGAACGCCCTGGTCGGCACCAAGGTGGCGATCACCAGCAGCCGGCCGCAGACCACCCGACGGGCCATCCGCGGCATCGTCCACCGTCCGGACGCCCAACTGATCGTCGTGGACACCCCGGGCCTGCACAAGCCGCGGACCCTCCTGGGGGAGCGGCTGGACAGCCTGGTCCGCTCCACCCTCACCGAGGTGGACGCGATCGGGTTCTGCGTTCCCGCCGACGAGAAGGTGGGTCCCGGTGACCGGTTCATCGCCCGTGAGCTGGAGGGCCTCAAGGGCACCCCGGTGGTGGCCATCGTCACCAAGACCGACGCGGCCGACCGCCGGGAGGTCGCCGAGCAGCTCATGCGGGTGGAGCAGCTCGGCGACTTCGCCGACATCGTGCCGGTCTCGGCGGTGGACGGCTTCCAGGTCGGCCTGGTCGGCGACCTGTTGATCTCCCATCTCCCGGAGGGCATGCCGCTCTATCCGGAGGGCGACCTCACCGACGAGCCCGAGCACGTGCTGGTGGCCGAGCTGATCCGGGAGGCGGCGCTGGAGGGTGTCCGCGACGAGCTGCCGCACTCGATCGCCGTGGTGGTCGACGAGATGCAGCCGCGCGAGGGCCGCGACGACCTGGTCGAGGTGTACGCGCACCTGTTCGTCGAACGGCCCAGCCAGAAGGCCATCGTGATCGGCGCCAAGGGTTCCCGGCTCCGCGAGGTCGGCACCGCCGCCCGCCGCCAGATCGAGGCGCTGCTGGGTGTCAAGATCTACCTCGACCTGCGGATCAGCGTCGCCAAGGACTGGCAGCGCGACCCCAAGCAACTGCGCCGCCTGGGTTTCGACGGCTGATCCCGCGCGGCCGCCCGCTCTCGAGGGCGGGCGCCCCGACCCGTCCGTTCAGCGTCGGACGGCGGGGCGGGCCACGCTGAGGCCGATGAGCAGCAGCGACGCCGCCACCGCCAGGTACCAGCCGTACCCGGCGGACACCTCGAGCACGGCGGGCGCCGCCCGGCCGACGCCGATCACCTGCCGGAACCGGTCCAGCCGCAGCAGGAAGATCCCGCTGCTGAGCAGGGCCAGCAGTGCGGGCACCGAGGCCAGCGCGAAGATCCGCGGGTCCGCCGCCAGCAGCCCCCACACGATCATCACGATGGCGACCAGCGCGAACACCGGCACCACCTGACCGGTGCCGTCCACGTTGACCCCCGCCTCGGCCACCAGGTCCTGTGCCGGGTCCAGGCCGCGCACCCGCACGCCGGCCACCGCCCACGGCAGGAACGCCGACACCAGCAGCACGGAGGCCGTGAGCAGCCCGGCCAGCCCCCAGGCGGAGGCCGTGCGGCCCCCCGCGGCGGACGGGGGACGGGGGACGGCTCCGGTCTCTGCCGGCGGGACGGGAGGCAGGAACGCGGGCCGCGGGTCCGGTGGACGCCCTCCCGCGACCTCTGGGTCACCACTCATGTGCACAGCGTAGGAGGCGCGTCGCCGTCAGGGCGGCGGGCCACGGCGGCGCGTCCGGATCGGTACGTTGGGCCGGGACCAGAGACAGGACGGTTCCGGGCTTTCGGGACGCCGGGACCGTGCGCGACCGAGGGGGCGGCGGGATGACGCTCAGGACGGCGCTCGTACGGGCCCCGGGGTCGCGGCTGGCCGAGGGGCTCGTCACCCACGCCGACCGGCGACCCGTCGACGTGGGGCTGGCCGCGCGTCAGCACGCCGCGTACGTCGCCGCGCTGCGGGCGGCGGGCTGGCGGGTGCGCGCCGTGCCCGCGGCCGACGACCTGCCCGACGCGGTGTTCGTGGAGGACACCGTGGTGGTCTGCGACGACCTCGCGGTCCTCGCCCGGTCCGGGGCGCCCGGCCGCCGCGCCGAGACGGTCGGCACCGAGAAGGCCGTGCGCGGTCTCGGCCTGGAGGTGACGCGGATCGAACCGCCGGGGACGCTGGACGGCGGCGACGTGCTCCAGGTCGGCGACACCGTCTACGTGGGCCTGTCGGGCCGGACCAACGAGGACGCCATCTGCCGGCTCGCGGCGGTGCTGGCGGGGCGGGGTCGGCGGGTGGTGCCGGTCCGGGTGAGCGGCCGGCTGCACCTGAAGACGGTGATGACGGCGCTGCCGGACGGCTCCCTGATCGGGGTGCCCGAACATCTGGACACCTCGGCGCTGCCCTGCCTGCGGGTCGTGCCCGAGCCGGCGGGAGCGCCCGTGGTGGTCCTGGGGGAGGATCACGTCCTGATCTCGGCGTCCGCGCCCCGGACCGCCGAACGGCTGCGCGCCGACGGGCTGCGCGTCACGGTGGTCGACATCGGCGAGTTCGAGGCGCTCGAGGGCGGCGTGACCTGCCTGTCCGTGCTGGTCCCCTAGCCCTCGGCGCACGCACACCGGCCGGCGACCCCGGTGAGAAGTTGGTAAAGCGTTGTTCACCTACGGGATGATCGACGGAAATATCACGCTCCAAACTTGGCAGAGGGAAAACTCGGGGCCAGGCGAAGGAGTGGATAGTTGCGCTACACATCCCTGCGGTTTTGGGCGGCCCTCGCGGTCCTGCCGATGGCGCTGGTCGCCGGCTGCGGTGATTCGTCGGGCACGGGCGGTTCGGCCGACGACGGAAAGACGATCAAGGTCGGTATTCTGCACTCGCTGAGCGGCACCATGTCGATCAGCGAGGTCACCGTCGCCAACGCCGAGAAGATGGCGGTCGACGAGATCAACGCGGCCGGCGGGGTGCTCGGCAAGAAACTCGAGGTGGTGCAGGAGGACGGCGCCTCGGACTGGCCCACCTTCGCCCAGAAGGCCCAGAAGCTCATCAGGAAGGACAAGGTCGCGGCCGTGTTCGGCGGCTGGACCTCGGCCAGCCGCAAGGCGATGCTGCCGGTGTTCGAGCGCAACAAGGCGCTGCTGTGGTACCCGGTGCAGTACGAGGGACTGGAGAGCTCCCCGTACATCTTCTACACCGGCGCGACCACCAATCAGCAGATCGTGCCGGGCCTCGACTATCTCAAGGAAAAGGGCAAGAAGCGCATCTTCCTGGTGGGCAGCGACTACGTCTTCCCGCGCACCGCCAACAAAATCATCAGGGCCTATGCCAAGGCGAACGGCATGGAGGTCATCGGCGAGGAGTACACGCCTCTCGGGCACACCGAATACAGCACCCTGGTGAACAAGGTGGTGGCCGCGAAACCGGACGCCGTGTTCAACACGCTCAACGGCGACAGCAACGTCTCGTTCTTCAAGCAGCTCAAGAGCGCCGGGACGACACCCGACAAGATGCCCGTGATGTCGGTGAGCATCGCCGAGGAGGAGGTCAAGGGCATCGGGGTCGCCAACATCGTCGGCCACCCGGTGGCCTGGAACTACTACCAGACCACCCCGGGCGCGGTGAACGAGAAGTTCGTCAAGGCGTTCCAGACCCGCCACAAGGGCGCGGTGACCTCCGACCCGATGGAGGCCGGCTACAACGCCGTCCACCTGTGGGCCGCCGCCGTCAAGAAGGCCGGCACCACCGACGTGGAGGCCGTCAAGAAGGCCGCCGCCGGGATCGTCCTCGATCTGCCCGAGGGCCGGGTCACCATCGACGGGCCCACCCAGCACATGCACAAGACCGCGCGGATCGGGGTCATCCAGCCCGACGGCCTGATCAAGGAGGTCTGGAGCTCCGGAAAGCCGATCAAGCCGGACCCGTACCTGAAGTCCTACCCCTGGGCCGCCGGGCTGGCGTCCTAGCCGGACCGGGGCCCGACGAAGGCCGGCGGCGTGCGCGACGGGGCGGACGCCGCCTCCGGGTGACGGCGAGCACACGAGGAGGCGGCACACTTTGGAAGGACTGCTCAACCAGTTGCCGATCGGGCTCAGCATCGCGGCGGTGCTCCTGCTGATCGCGCTGGGGCTGACGTTCACGTTCGGCCAGATGGGCGTGATCAACATGGCCCACGGCGAGTTCATCATGGCCGGGGCCTACACCGCGTACATGCTGCAGGACTGGGCCGGCGCCCAGGCGACCGCGGTCGCGCTGCCCGTCGCGTTCGCGCTGGCGGGCGGCATGGGCTGGGTGCTGGAGCGCACCGCGATCCGGCACTTCTACGGCCGGCCGCTGGACACCCTGCTGCTCACCTGGGGCGTGAGCCTGGTGCTCCAGCAGGCCGCGCGCGACATCTTCGGGGCGCCGAACGTGCAGGTGGTGGCCCCGTCCTGGCTGAACGGCCGGATCGAGGTCGGCGGCACGGTGCTGCCGTACAACCGGCTGTTCATCCTGGCGCTGGCGATCGTCTGCGTGGTCGGGATCTGGGCGTACATGAACCGGTCGGCGCAGGGCCGCCGGATGCGGGCCGTCATGCAGAACCGGGAACTGGCCGCGTGCAGCGGCGTCGCCACCGCGCGGGTCGACCAGCTCACCTTCTTCATCGGGTCCGGGCTGGCCGGGGTCGCCGGGGTGGCGCTCACCCTGATCGGCCCCGTCGGGCCCTCCCTGGGGACCTACTACATCGTGGACGCGTTCCTGGTCGTGGTGGCCGGCGGGCTCGGCCAACTGCGCGGCGCGGTGATCGCCGCCGTGGCCCTCGGGATGCTGAACTCCTTCGCCGAGTTTTGGACCAACGCCAGCCTGGCCAAGGTGATCGTGTTCGGCGCGATCATCGCCTTCCTCCAGGTCCGGCCGCAGGGCATGTTCGTGCTGCGCTCGCGGGCGCTGACATGAGCGAGCGGACGCGCGGATACGCGCTGTTCGGGGCGGTCGCGCTGCTCCTGCTGGTGGTGGCGCCGCTGGCGCTGCCCGCGTTCCGGCTGGACGAGCTGGCCAAGTACCTGTGCTTCGCCATCGCCGCCCTGGGCATCGGGCTGGCCTGGGGCCAGGGCGGCATGCTGACGCTCGGCCAGGGCGTGTTCTTCGGCCTCGGCGGCTACGCGATGGGCATGTACCTCAAGCTCCACGACGCCGGGGGAGACCTGCCCGACTTCATGGTGTGGAGCGGCGTGGAGCACCTGCCCGCGCTGTGGGGGCCGTTCCGCAACCCCGTGGTGGCGATCGCGGCGGTGGTCGTCGTGCCGGTGGCCGTGGCGGTGCTGCTGGGCGTGCTGGTGTTCCGTCAGCGGGTGCGCGGCGCGTACTTCGCGCTGCTGACCCAGGCGCTGGCCGCCGCGTTCGTGATCCTGCTGGTCGGCCAACAGGGACTGACCGGCGGGACGAACGGGCTCACCAACTTCTACGACGTCTTCGGCCGCGACCCGGAGGCCGAGAGCACCCAGCGGACCATGTACTTCGTCACCGCGGGCGTGCTGGGCGTCCTCTACCTGCTGGCGCGGCAACTGGTGAAGAGCCGCTTCGGCCGGCTGCTCGTCGCCGTCCGGGACGGCGAGGACCGGGTCCGGTTCCTCGGTTACAACCCGGCCACCGTCAAGACCATCACCTTCGCCGTCTCGGCGGGCATGGCGGGGCTGGCGGGCGCCCTGTTCGTGCCGGTCGTCGGGATCATCTCGCCGTCGCTGCTCGGCGTCGTCCCGTCGCTGGAGCTGGTGGTGGCCGTCGCGGTCGGCGGCCGGTACGCCCTGGCGGGGGCGATCCTCGGGGCCGTCGCCATGAACTACGCCAAGACCTCGCTCAGCGAGCAGTGGGCCGACGGCTGGCTCTACCTGCAGGGCGCGCTGTTCATCCTGGTGATGACCCTGGCCCCCAAGGGCGCCATCGGCCTCTACCACCAGCTCAGGGACGCCGTCGCCCGCCGCCGCGGCCCGTCCGTCCAGGTCACGGTGAAGGAGGAGGTGCCCGCATGACGGCGCTGCTGGAGATCCGAGGGTTGGAGGTCGTGTTCGACGGGTTCCGGGCCCTCGACGGCGTGGACCTCACCGTCGACCAGGGGGAGCTGCGGTTCCTGATCGGGCCGAACGGGGCGGGCAAGACCACCCTGATCGACGTGATCACCGGGCTGACCCGTCCCGCGGGCGGCACGGTCGCGTTCGGCGGCGCCGACCTGGTCGGCCGCAAGGAGCACCAGATCGTCCGCCAGGGCATCGGCCGCACGTTCCAGACCTCCGTGGTGTTCGAGGAGCTGACGGTGGTGGAGAACCTCGACCTGGCGGCCAGCTTCCGCCGTCCGCTGCGGACGCTGCTGCGGCAGCGTCGCGGGATCTCCGACACGGTCGCCGAGGCGCTGGAGACCATCGGGCTGACGGCGCTGGCGGAACGGCCCGCCGGGGTTCTCTCGCACGGGCAGCGGCAGTGGCTGGAGATCGGGATGCTGATCGCCCAGCGCCCCCGGCTCCTGCTGCTGGACGAGCCCGTCGCCGGGATGAGCCGGGACGAGCGCGAACGCACCGGCGAACTCCTCACCGCCATCGCCGAGGACCACACGGTGATCGTGGTGGAGCACGACATGGAGTTCCTCCGCCGCTACGCCTCCCAGGTCACCGTGCTCCACGAGGGTCGGGTGCTGGTCGAGGGCGGAGTGGCCGAGGTGCGCGCCGACCCCCGCGTCCAAGAGGTCTACCTGGGCCGCAACCGCGAGGAGGCCGCGTGATGCTCGAGGTGACCGGACTGGAGGCGGCGTACGGGCGGGCGCGGGTGCTGTTCGGCGTCGACCTGTCGGTCGAGGCGGGGCGGCTCATGTGCGTGATGGGCCGCAACGGCGTCGGCAAGACCACCCTGCTCAACACCGTCATGGGCGTGCTCAACCCCACGGCGGGCAAGGTCGTCTTCGACGGGAGGGACGTCACCCGGCTGCCCACCTACGAGCGGGTACGACTCGGAATGGGCTACGTCCCCCAAGGCCACGAGACGTTCCCCCAGCTCACCGTGGCGGAGAACCTCCAGGTCACGCTGGAGGCGACCCGTCACCGGGACCGGACGGCGGTCGACGAGGCCCTGGACGTCTTCCCCCGCCTGAAGGAGATGCTCAAACGGCGCGCGGGCTTCCTGTCCGGCGGGCAGCAACAGCAGCTCGCCATCGCCCGCGCGCTGGTCACGCGGCCTCGGATGCTGATCCTGGACGAACCCACGGAGGGCATCCAGCCCTCGATCGTTCAGGAGATCGAGGAGGCCATCGAACGCCTCCACAAGGAGAAGGGCCTGGCGGTGCTGCTGGTGGAGCAGTACCTGGAGCTGGCCCTGCGGCTGGCCGACGGGTTCGTGATCCTCGACGGCGGCGTCGTCCAACGCTCGGGCGACGCCGACGACCTCCACGACCCCGAGGTGAGAAGCCTGCTGGCGGTGTAGACCCCACCGCCGGCCACAGGCATGGGGGACCTGGGAGATCACGGCAACCCCAACGTTCGAACCGCGACCCCCACGTTCGAACCGCGACCCCCCACGTTCGAACCGCGACCCCCCCACGTTCGAACCGCGACCCCCCACGTTCGAACCGCAACCCCCCACCTTCGAACCGCAACCTAGCGGGGGTTTTGCCCGGTCCTTCAGGCGGGCGCCCCGGAGCGCAAGCGGAGGGGCGCCCGCCTGAAGATCGCAAGACCGGGCGCGGGGGGTGTGGGGGGTCGCCCCCCCACAGAAAGCATGTATCGTGTGGATCGTGTCGTGTGGCCTGCTCCTCCTTAGCGGCCGCAGCGGGGGCCTGTAAAAGGTCGGCTCCCTCGCTGCGGGACTTTGACGTGACCGTCGGCCGCGAGGATTCCGAGCAGAGGATCGCACCATGTATCCGGAGCAGCAGCCCAGCGGCATGCCCTTCGAGCGTTACCGCCCCTTCACCCCCGTCCGGCTGGACGACCGCACCTGGCCCGGCGAGACGATCACCGAGGCGCCTCGGTGGTGCGCGGTGGACCTGCGGGACGGCAACCAGGCCCTGATCGACCCGATGGACTCCCACCGCAAGCTGCAGATGTTCGAGCTGCTGGTACGGATGGGCTACAAGGAGATCGAGGTCGGGTTCCCGGCGGCCAGCCAGACGGACTACGACTTCGTCCGCAAGATCATCGAAGAGGGTCGGATCCCCGACGACGTGGTGATCCAGGTACTGACCCAGGCCCGGCCCGAGCTGATCGAGCGGACCTTCGAGTCGGTGCGCGGGGCGAGGCGGGCGATCGTCCACCTGTACAACTCCACCAGCACCCTGCAGCGGCGGGTGGTGTTCGGCCAGGACCGCGACGGCATCACCCAGATCGCCGTCCAGGGCGCCGAGCTGTGCGCCAAGCTGGCCGAGGACATGGGCGACACCGAGATCTTCTTCCAGTACTCGCCGGAGTCGTTCACCGGCACCGAGCTGGAGTACGCCGTCGAGGTGTGCAACGCCGTCAACGAGGTCTGGCGGCCGACCCCCGACCGCAAGGTCATCGTCAACCTGCCGGCCACCGTCGAGATGGCCACCCCGAACGTGTACGCCGACCAGATCGAGTGGATGCACCGCAACCTGGCGTATCGCGACTCGGTCATCCTGTCGCTGCACCCGCACAACGACCGGGGCACCGCGGTGGCCGCCGCCGAGCTGGGCTACCTGGCCGGCGCCGACCGCATCGAGGGCTGTCTGTTCGGCAACGGCGAGCGCACCGGCAACGTCTGTCTGGTCACCCTGGGGCTGAACCTGTTCACCCAGGGTGTCGACCCGATGATCGACTTCTCCGACGTCGACGAGATCCGGCGGACCGTCGAGTACTGCAACCAGATCGCGGTCCACGAGCGGCACCCCTACGGCGGCGACCTGGTCTACACCGCCTTCTCCGGCTCCCACCAGGACGCCATCAAGAAGGGCTTCGACCACTTGGAGCGTGACGCCGCCGCGGCGGGTGTCCCGGTGCCGGAGTTCCACTGGGAGGTGCCGTACCTGCCGATCGACCCCAAGGACGTCGGTCGCAGCTATGAGGCCGTGATCCGGGTCAACAGCCAGTCCGGCAAGGGCGGCGTCGCGTACATCATGAAGACCGAGCACTCGCTGGACCTGCCGCGACGGCTGCAGATCGAGTTCTCCCGGGTGGTGCAGGAGCACACCGACAGCTCGGGCGGCGAGGTCACCGCCGAGCGGATGTGGGAGATCTTCGAGGCCGAGTTCCTGTCCGGCGGGCCGCGGGTGGGGCTGCTGGCCCACCGCACCTCCTCCCGCGTGGACGAGAAGGATCAGATCAACTGCGACGTGCGCGTCGACGGGGAGATCCGCGAGATCGAGGGCATCGGCAACGGCCCGATCTCGGCGTTCGTGGACGCGTTGGCCGCCGTCGGCGTCGACGCGCGGGTGCTGGACTACACCGAGCACGCCCTCAGCGCGGGCACCGACGCCAAGGCCGCCGCCTACATCGAGTGCGAGGTCGACGGCCGGGTCATGTGGGGCGTCGGCATCGACGCCAACACGGTGACCGCCTCCCTCAAGGGCGTGCTGTCGGCGGTCAACCGGGCCGCCCGCGCCTGAGCGCTCGGCGCCCGAGCCGTTCGGGAATCCCCACGGACCCGATCACGGGGTGGGAACACCACGGCGTGATCGATGGCGGGCCCCGGCCGTGATGACCTCGCGGCCGGGGCCCTTCGCCCGTCCCCGGCCGGCCGCGGCGGTCAACGCGCGGCGCCGTGACCCAGCACGTGATGGACCAGTTCGCGGAGCGGCCCGGTGAGCCGGCTCTCGCCGACCGTGGCGACGGCGCCGTCGATGCCGACCTCGTAGACGAACTGGTCGGGGATCCGGCCGGGGGGCGGCACCCGGCTCAGGTCCACCCGGGCGACCAGCGCCCGGAGGACGGGATCGGAGGCGGTGTCCGCCTCACCGTGCCGTTCGATTCCCGCGAAACCGCCGCTGCGGACGACCGTGACCCTCACGCACCCAGGCCTACCCCGTTCCACGCGGATCTCACGGCCTCGGTCTCGGCGGCCGACCCGCCGTACAGGCGCTCGGCGGTGGCGATGGTCGCGGCGGCGAAGCCCTTGAAGTCGAGGGTGGGCCGCATCGCGTCGCCGACGAGGGTGTCGTACCAGATCCGGCCCGCCTTCTCCCAGGCGTTGCCGCCGAGGGCGGTGGCGAGGAGGTAGAAGGCGTGGTTGGGGATGCCGGAGTTGATGTGGACGCCGCCGTTGTCGCGGTACGTGTCGACGTAGTCGTTCATGTGCCCGGGCTGGGGGTCCTTGCCGAGCCGGGGGTCGTCGTAGGCGGTGCCGGGCTCCTTCATGGAGCGCAGCGCGACGCCGTCGACGCTCTCGCCCAGCAGCCCCTGGCCGATGAGCCAGTCGGCCCGGTCGGCGGTCTGCTTGAGGTGCCACTGCTTGACGAGGGAGCCGAAGACGTCGGACATCGACTCGTTGAGCGCCCCGGACTGGCCGAAGTACTCCAGGTCGGCGGTGTACTGGGTGACGCCGTGGACGAGCTCGTGTCCGGTGATGTCCAGCGGCCCGGTGAACGACAGGAACAGCGTGCCGTCCCCGTCGCCGTAGACCATCTGGCGGCCGTTCCAGAAGGCGTTGGCGTACCGCTCGCCGTAGTGGACGGTGGAGACCAGCTTCAGCCCGGCGCCGTCGATGGAGTTGCGGCGATAGGCGGCCTCGAAGAAGTCGAAGGTCACCCCCAGCCAGTCGTAGGACTCGTCGACGGCCTTGTCGCCGGTGGAGCCGTCGCCCTCGGCGCGCACGGCCTTGCCGGGCAGCGTCTCGCGGCCGGCGGCGTCGTGGACGGTGCGGTGGGGGACGAAGTCCTCGTGGGGATCGGAGGCCGTGACCGCCGTCGTCCTGCGTTCGACGCGTTGGGTGGCGCTGAGGACGAGGGTCCGGCGGGCCATGTCGCGCAGCGCGGCGTCGTCGGACCGGCGGGCGACGCTGTCGAGGATGTGCGGAGGGAGAATGGTGCAGGTCATGAGGCCACGCTGACACGTGAACGTGGTTCAGACCACAGTCCGGAAGGTGACGGGCGGTGTCCGGAACCGGTCACGTTTCGTCACCGAAGATCCACGATGCGTCGGGGCCGCCCGGCCCCGCCCACACGGTCCGACCGATGCGGGACAATGCACGGGTGAGCCTCTACCGTGACGAAGGCATCGTGCTGCGCACCCAGAAGCTGGGTGAGGCGGACCGGATCGTCACGGTGCTGACCCGGCGCACCGGCCGCGTCCGCGCCGCCGCCAAGGGGGTGCGCAAGACCAGGTCCCGCTTCGGCGCCCGGCTGGAGCCGTTCACGCACGTGGACCTGCAGTTCTACGAGCGGCGTTCGCTGGACCTGATCACCCAGGCCGAGACGCTGCGCCCGTACGGCGAGCCGCTGGTGACCGACTACCCCCGTTACACGGCCGGCACGGCGATGCTGGAGACCGCCGAGAGGCTCACCGCGGAGGAGAAGGAGCCCGCGCTGCGGCAGTTCCTGCTGCTCCTCGGGGGCCTGCGCACGCTGGCCGACGGCTCGCACGACCCCCGGCTCGTGCTGGACGCCTACCTGCTGCGCTCGCTGTCGGTGGCCGGCTGGGCGCCCGCGCTGGACGAGTGCGCCCGCTGCGGGTCCCGGGGGCGGCTGCGGGCGTTCGCCATCGCGTCCGGCGGGGCGATGTGCGGCACGTGCCGGCAGCCGGGGGCGGCCAACCCCGCCCCGCCGACGTTCCAGCTCATGCTGGCGCTGCTGCGGGGCGACTGGGGGCACGCCGACGACAGCGAGCCCCGGCACCGGGCGGAGTGCAGCGGCCTGGTCGCCGCCTACCTGCAGTGGCATCTGGAGCACGGGATCCGGTCGCTGCGCCATGTGGAACGAGGGGGCGAGCGCGGGCCCGCCGGCCCGCCGGATCCGATCGCGATGGACATCACGGTGAACGAGGAGAGAGTGTGAAGAGGGCCGTCGAGCCGCCGTACCCGCACGAGAGCGGGGTCCGGCCCCCGGCCATCCCGAAGGAGTTCGTGCCCCGGCACGTGGCCATCGTGATGGACGGCAACGGGCGCTGGGCCAAGGAGCGGGGCCTGCCGCGCACCGAGGGCCACAAGCGGGGGGAGCACTCCCTCTTCGACGTGATCATGGGCGCGATCGAGCTGGGCGTCCCGTACCTGTCGGCGTACGCGTTCTCCACCGAGAACTGGAAGCGCTCCCCGGAGGAGGTCCGCTTCCTGATGGGCTTCAACCGGGACGTGATCCGCCGCCGTCGCGACCAGCTCCACTCGATGGGGGTCCGGGTCCGGTGGGCGGGCCGGCGGCCCAAGCTGTGGCGCAGCGTCATCTCCGAGCTGGAGGACGCCGAGCGGATGACCCAGGGCAACGACGTACTGACCCTGCAGTTCTGCGTGAACTACGGCGGCCGGGCGGAGATCGCCGACGCGGCGGCGGCGATCGGCCGGGACGTCAAGGCGGGGAAACTCAACCCCGACAAGATCACCGAGAAGGTGTTCGCCCGCTACCTCTACCGCCCCGAGGTGCCGGACGTGGACCTGTTCCTGCGGCCGTCGGGGGAGCAGCGCTCCTCGAACTTCCTGATCTGGCAGTCGGCCTACGCCGAGTTCGTCTACCAGGATGTGCTGTGGCCCGACTTCGACCGTCGTCACCTGTGGCACGCCTGCGAGGTGTACGCCACCCGCGACCGCCGTTACGGGGGCGCCATGCCCAACCCGGTGCCGACCGGCACGTCCTGAGATCGGCCCGGGGCCGACCGGGCTAGGACTTGGCGGCCGTGCAGGGAGGGCAGACGCCGAAGATCTCGACGGTGTGGGTGACGCCGGTGAACCCGTGCTCGGCACCGATCGCCTCGGCCCAGCGCTCCACCGCCGGACCCTCGACCTCCACCGTGCGGCCGCACTCGCGGCACACCAGGTGGTGGTGGTGCTCGTCGGTGCGGCACGCCCGGTAGACGGCCTCGCCGTCGTCGGTGCGCAGCACGTCGACCTGGCCGGCGTCGCTCATCGCCTGGAGCGCGCGATAGACCGTGGTCAGGCCGATCTTCGAGCCGTCCGCCCGCAGCGTCGCGTAGATGTCCTGCGCGCTGCGGAAACCCTCGCTGCGCGCCAGCGCGTCACGCACCGCGTCCCGGCGGGCCGTCATTTGTGTACCTCCGCGTCTGCCGTGGCCTCTGAGCCGGAACGCAGTGTACGGCCCGTACGACCGTCGCGGGTGAGGGAACCCCCTATCGCCCGCCACAGCACCGCCGCCATGAACAGCGCCAACGCCACCAGCACGATCGAGGGGCCGGGCGGCAGGTCGTTCTCGAACGACGCGAGCAGCCCCGTCACCGCCGACAGCACGCCGATGCCCATCGCGGCCAGCATGGTCGACAGGAAGCTCCGGGTGAGCTGCTGCGCGGCGGCCACCGGGACCACCATCAGCGCGCTGACCAGCAGCAGCCCGATGGCGCGCATGGCGATCACCACGGTGACCGCGGCGGTGACGGCGATCAGCAGGCTCAGCATCCGGGTCGGCAGGCCGGAGGCCCGGGCCACCTCCTCGTCCTGGCACAGCAGGAACAACTCCCGCCCGAACAGCACCACCACGGCCAGCACGCCGACCGCCAGCGCGGAGACCACGTACAGGTCGCCGACGGTGACGCTGGTGATCGAGCCGAACAGGTAGGACTGCAGGCTCGTCCCGCCGCCCTCCACGTTGGTCAGCAGCACGCCGCCGGCGAGCCCGCCGTAGAACAGCAGGGCGAGCGCCACGTCGCCGCCGGTGCGGCTGCGGGCGCGCAGGATCTCGATGGCGACGGCGCCCAGGGTCGACACCACCAGCGCGCCCAGGACGGGCGAGGTGCTCGTGAGCAGTCCGAGCCCGATGCCGGTCAGCGCGACGTGCCCGATCCCGTCGCCGAGCAGCGCCAGCCTCCGCTGGACGATGAAGGTGCCGATCGCGGGCGCGGTCAGGCCGATGAGCACCGCCAGGACCAGGGCGATGCGCATGAAGTCGAAGGCGAACGGATTGGTCAAGCGGGATTCCAGGTGGTGAGCGGGGTCGGTGCGGCCTCGGGGGCGTGCGGGTGGAGGTGCTGGTGGCCCGGCTTGGCGCAGTCGCCCTCCGGCGGGGGCGGCGCGCCGACGTGCGCGACCCGCCCGGTCTCCAGCACGACGGCCCGGCTGATCAGCGGCTCCAGCGGGCCCAGCTCGTGCGCCACCAGGACGATGGTGCGGCCCTGGGCCACCAGCGTGTGCAGGGTCTCGGCCAGCGCGGCCTGGCTGGCGGTGTCGACCCCGGCGGTGGGCTCGTCCATCACGAAGGTGTCGGGCTCCCCGGCCAGCGCGCGGGCGATCAGCACCCGCTGCTGCTGCCCGCCGGACAGACGCTGGGCCGGATGGGAGGCCCGGTCGGTCAGCCCGACCGACTCCAGCGCCCGCCGCACGGCCTCCTTGTCGGCGGCCGTGGAGAACGGGCGCAGTCGGGAGCGCCGGGCGATCCGGCCGGAGGACACGACCTCCCGGACGGTGGCGGGCACCCCGCCGCCGACGGTGAGCCGCTGCGGCACGTACCCGATGCGCCTCCAGTCGCGGAACCGGGAGGGCGGCACGCCGTAGATCTCGGTGCTCCCGCCGGCCAACGGCACCAGCCCCAGCAGCGCCCGGATCAGCGTGGACTTGCCCGAGCCGTTGGCGCCGAGCAACGCCAACACCTCGCCGGGCTCGACCCGCAGGTCGACGCCGCGCAGCACCTCCTGACCGTCCAGCCGAACACGGCCGCCGGTCATCCGGAAGGGCGCAGGCGTCGGGCTCATGAGCAGCTCAGCGCGGTGCGCAGGGTGGTCAGGTTCTTGCGCATGATCGAAAGGTAGTCATCGCGGGAGCCCTCGGCCAAACCCTCCACCGGGTCCAGCGTCGCGGTCCGGACGCCGGCCTCGCGCGCCAGCGTCTGGGCGACCTTGGGGCTCACCAGGGTCTCGGTGAACACGGTGGTGGCGCCGTTGTCCTTGATCTCGTGGGTCAGTTCGGCGAGCCGCTTGGGCGACGGCTCGCTGTTGGGGTCGATGCCGGCGATGGACACCTGCGTGAGCCCGTACCGGTCGGCCAGGTAGCCGAACGCGGCGTGGGCGGTGACCATCGACTTCAGCTTGCAGCTCTTGAGCCCTGCCCGGAATTCGCCGTCCAATGCGGTGAGGCGTCCGGCGAGGGCCTTGGCGTTGGCCCGGTAGGTCGCGGCGTGCGCGGTGTCGGCTCCGGCGAGCCGCTCGCCGACGGCGGTCGCGATCGCGGCCATCCGGGAGGGGTCGAGCCAGACGTGGGGGTCGTAGGACGCCTCGTCCTCGTGCCCCTCCTCACCGTGCTCGTCGCCGTGCCCGTCCTCGGCGGGCGGCGGGAGCGTCTTCACGACCGACGCGGCGTCCAGGGCGTCGTTCTTGGCGCGCCCGATCTCCTTGTCGACGGCGGGCTGCAGGCCCTTGATGTAGACCACCAGCCCCGCCTCGCCGAGTCCGGCGATCTGCCGCGGGGTCAGCTCGAGGTCGTGCGGCTCCGCGCCCGGCTTCGTCAGCGTGTCGACCGACACCTCGGCCCCGCCGACCTGCTCGCTCAGCCAGGCCAGCGGATAGAACGAGGCGACCACGCGGGTGCCGTCGCCGGCGGAGTCCGAGCCCCCGCCACAGGCGGTCGAGGCGATCAGGGTCGTGGCGGCCAGGGCGGTCAGCGGGAGGACGCGGCGCAGGCGACGGGAGGAGAACACCCCTCAAGTATGGACAAACATGAAAATGGTTGTCAAAACCGGCCTAGGCCCCGACCCAGGGCGAACACGGTCAGGACCGCCAAAGCGCCGACCCGCAGGGCCCTCCCGCCGACGTCCAGCGCGGGCCAGTTGAGATAGGCGAACCAGGCGAGGAACAGCGCCAGCACCCCCAACGCGGCCGCCGCGAGGGCCCCGGTGCCCGCCATGCCCACCGCGAGCAGGGCGAACACCGTCAGCAGCAGCGACCAGGTCGGCAGCCGGTGCAGGAACACCACCGCGGTCGCGCTGCGCCGCTCGATCGTCCCCCGTAGTCCCGGGGCGTGGGGGTCGCGTTCTGTGCTCACCGGCCCACGGTATCCCCGCCGCGGGAGGCCGGCAGGATGGTCCGGTGATCGCCATAACCCGGTACCGCGTGCCCGAAGAGGACTCCGAGTCGTTCGCCGCCGAGCTCGGCGCGATCCTGGAGGCGCTGGCGGCGGCCCCGGGCTACCTCAGCGGCCGGGTCGGCCGCACGGTCGACGACCCCACCCTGTGGGCGATGGTCACCGAGTGGGCCGGCGCGGGCCACTACCGGCGGGGCATCGGCGCGTACGAGGTGCGGATGCGGCTCATCCCGCTGTCGGCCGGCGCCATCGACGAGCCGGGCGCGTACGAGATCGTCGCCTCGCGCTGAGCCCCGCGGCGAATACCATCGCGCGGGCCGTCGCCGACATCCCCTAAGCTGGGACCACTCGGGCCCGGGGCCGGGGACCGCGTGAGCGGAGGCCCGGGCGTCCCGACCGGGGATTCAGAGACCGCGCTTCGGCCCGTCGCCGAGCGCGACGGACAGTCCCGCCGACCGCCAGCCGGATGGAGAAAGCGACCCATGGCCCGTAGATCCGACGTGATGGACACCATCGTCAACCTCAGCAAGCGTCGGGGTCTGGTCTACCCGTCGAGCGAGATCTACGGCGGCCTGCGCGCCTCCTGGGACTACGGCCCCCTCGGCGTCGAGCTGAAGAACAACGTCAAGCGCCAGTGGTGGAAGTCCATGGTGCAGGGCCGCGACGACGTCGTCGGCCTGGACTCCAGCGTCATCCTCGCCCGCGAGGTCTGGGAGGCCAGCGGCCACGTCCGCGAGTTCGTGGACCCGCTGACCGAGTGCCAGTCCTGCCACAAGCGCTACCGCGCCGACCACCTCGAAGAGGCCTACGAGCACAAGCACGGCCGTCCCCCGGCCGCCGGCCTGGCCGACCTGACGTGCCCCAACTGCGGCACCAAGGGCGCCTTCACCGAGCCGCGGATGTTCAACGGCCTGCTCAAGACCTACCTCGGCGCCGTCGAGGACGAGTCCGGCCTGGCCTACCTGCGGCCGGAGACCGCGCAGGGCATCTTCATCAACTACCTGAACGTCCAGCAGTCCTCCCGGCGCAAGATCCCGTTCGGCATCGGCCAGATCGGCAAGTCGTTCCGCAACGAGATCACCCCGGGCAACTTCATCTTCCGGACCCGCGAGTTCGAGCAGATGGAGATGGAGTTCTTCGTCGAGCCCGGCACCGACGAGGAATGGCACCAGTACTGGATCGACCAGCGCCTGCAGTGGTACGTCGACATGGGCATCCGCAAGGAGAACCTGCGGCTGTTCGAGCACCCGGCCGACAAGCTGTCGCACTACTCCAAGCGGACCGTGGACGTGGAGTACCGCTTCGACTTCCAGGGCGGCGAGTGGGGCGAGCTGGAGGGCATCGCCAACCGGACCGACTTCGACCTGACCACGCACGGCAAGGCCAGCGGCCAGGACCTGTCGTTCTTCGACCAGGAGAAGGGCGAGCGGTTCATCCCGTACGTCATCGAGCCCGCGGCCGGCGTGGACCGCTGCGTGCTGACGTTCATGATGGACGCCTACGCCGAGGACGAGGCCCCCAACTCCAAGGGCAAGATGGAGAAGCGCGTCGTGATGCGGCTCGACCACCGGCTCGCTCCGGTCAAGGCCGCGGTGCTGCCGCTGTCGCGCAACGCCGACCTGTCGCCCAAGGCGAGGGACCTGGCCGCGCGCCTCCGCAGGAACTGGAACGTGGAGTTCGACGACGCCGGCGCGATCGGCCGCCGCTACCGCCGGCAGGACGAGATCGGCACGCCGTTCTGCATCACCGTCGACTTCGACACCCTGGAGGACGACGCGGTGACGATCCGCGAGCGCGACTCGATGAACCAGGAGCGCATCGCCCTCGACCAGGTGGAGTCCTTCCTGGCGGCGCAGTTGCTCGGCTGCTAGCGCCCTCGGAACGGAAAGGGCCGTCACTCCTGCGCAGGCGGGGAGGGACGGCCCTTCGTCATGTCGGCACCGGCCCGGTCAGGGGGTGCCGGTGGCCTTGAGCGACTGGTCGAACACGCCGGGGGTGCTCTGCCCGAGCAGCGCGTACGTGGCGGTGACGGTCGCCGTGGCGGGGCACAGGAACCCGCTGGGGGAGACCTTGGTGACCGGGGCCCCGTTGACCGCGACCTGCGCCTCGTCCACCTCCGGGACGGGGCGGTTCGGGTTGTCGGGGTTGTAGCCGCTCGCGGTCAAGGTGCCGCCGAAGGTGCAGGTGATGCCGCCGAAGAGCTGCACCACGGCCCGGACGCGGAACCCGGCGATGGTGACGGTCCCGTCTCGGGTGCCGGACGGGGCGTACACCACGCCGCCGCCGGTCCAGGGGAGGTTCTGCGCGGTGATGACGGTGGAGACGTCGCCGCCGCAGCCCTCGGGGCCGCCGAACGTGGCCGAGGTGAAGGTCAGCCCGGTGCCGTCGGCGTTGATCGAGCCGTTCAGCGTGGATTGGCCGCACTGGCCGTCGCCCAGCGATGTCGAGACGGTGGCCGTGCCGAGAAGTCGTGCCTGGACGGGGCCGGAGTAGGCGCCGCCCTCGGGGTGGCGTTCGATGGCGGTGGTCCCGGCGGACGAGGTGGACGAGGCGGACGCGGCGGGGCCGATCGTCGCGCAGGCGGCCGTGATGACCGTTCCCAGCACGATCGCACGTCTTCGTTGTGCCATCCAGTACTCCTTTGTCCGATTCTGGACGAATGATGTGAAATTAATTCGGATCTTGCTCCGGGTCAACGGTGCGTCAACGAGTTCACCTGGCCGGAATATGTCAGCAGGGGGTGTTTAACGATCGCCCGAACGTCCCGCCGCGACCGCCCGGTCGGGTAGCGTTGCGGACACCTGATGGCCATCGACGGGGGGACGCGCATGAGCGACCGCCGTCGCGGCGCTGCGCCGGGCACCGTCGAGGCGGAGCGAGGCCGCTTCGCCCGATGCGTGATCATCGCTCTCGGCCTGGTGGGGTTCGTGATGTTCCCCGGGGCCTGGCCGTCGCCCTCGGGCCCCGGCATCGGGGTGCGCACGGGCGCCGCCCAGCCGCCCGCCCATCAGTCGCCCGGCAGGGGACGGGCCGTCATCGGGGCCCCCGGCGGCTCGGGTCCGATCGCGCCTCCGGCGGAGACCCGGCCCGCCTCCTCCGCGGCGCCGCCCCATGACCTCGTCCAGGTCGCCGACCCGGCCGTTCCGCCGGGCGGCGGGCAGTTCTCCGCGCCCGACCGGCGCCTGGCGGCCAGGCCGCAGGTCCGGGCGGCGGTCGCGGGGCTTCCCGTTCCTGCGACACGGGGCAGGGCACCGCCGGGTTCCACGGGTTCCTGAGGCTCCTGTCCGGCCGGCCGGGTGATTTCGCCGCCCGTCGCCGGTGTTCCGCGGTCCGCCTTCCGGCGGTCCGCCCTTCCCCGTGGAGGTCCCGTTGTCCCGCCCACTGGCGTGGCGCACGGTGCTCGCGCTCGCCATCATCATCGGTTCCGTATG
The DNA here is from genome assembly GCF_003386555.1 of Thermomonospora umbrina. GTDB lineage: Bacteria > Actinomycetota > Actinomycetes > Streptosporangiales > Streptosporangiaceae > Thermomonospora > Thermomonospora umbrina. The sequence continues at coordinate 5,339,212 of NZ_QTTT01000001.1, forward strand.
GGTCGCCCTGACCCAACCCGCCAAGCTGGGTCTCGACCTGCGCGGCGGCACCCAGATCGTGCTGGAGACCCGTGACGCGCCCGGTGTCAAGGCCAACCGCAAGTCCACCGACCGGGCGCTGGAGGTGCTGCGCAAGCGCGTCGACGCGCTCGGCGTGGCGGAGTCCTCGATCACCCGCTCGGGCGAACGGCGCATCATCGTCGAGCTGCCCGACGTCCAGGACCCCAAGAAGGCCGCCGAGGCCATCGGCCGCACCGCGCAGCTCACCGCGCACCCGGTCCTCACCAACGACAACAAGCCCGTCAAGGGCCAGAAGATCCTGCCGGACGAGTCCGGGCAGCCGATCAAGCTGGCCCCGCCCGCGCTGACCGGCGCCGGGATCGGCTCGGCCAACGCCTCCCTCGACACGCAGAACGCCCTCGGCTGGTATCTGACCGTGGACTTCCGCGGCAACGGCGGCAAGGTCTGGGAGCAGATCACCGCCAAGGCCGCCTGCGCCCAGGGCGACGAGCGCCGGATCGCGTTCGTGCTGGACGGCAGCGTCATCTCCTCGCCGCAGGTGCAGAACGACGTGCCCTGCAACGTCGGCATCAGCGGCGGATCCACCCAGATCACCGGCTCGTTCAGCGCGAACGAGGCCAAGGACCTGGCGGCGCTGATCCAGGGCGGTTCGCTGCCGGTGCCGGTGGAGACCATCGAGCAGCGGGTCGTCGGCCCCACCCTCGGTGACGAGGCCATCGAGGCGAGCTGGAAGGCCGCCGTCATCGGCGTCATCCTCACCGGCCTGTTCATCATCTGGATGTACCGCGTGGTCGGCTTCCTGGCCACCATCGCCCTGACCACCTACGGCGTGATCTCCTACGCGGCGCTGGTCGCCATGGGGGCGACGCTGACCCTGCCGGGCCTGGCCGGATTCGTGCTCGCCATCGGCATGGCGGTGGACGCCAACGTCCTGGTGTTCGAACGGGCCAGAGAGGAGTACGCGGCCTCGCCGCGCCGCGGAGTGCGGCCCGCGCTGGTCGTCGGGTTCCAGAAGGCGTGGTCGGCCATCGCCGACTCCAACATCACCACCCTGCTGGCCGCCGGACTGCTCTTCTTCCTGGCCGCCGGGCCGGTGCGGGGCTTCGGCGTCACGCTGACCATCGGTGTGCTGGCCTCGCTGATCTCCGCGCTGCTGGTCACGCGGGTGCTGGCCGAGTGGGCCGTCAGCCGCAAATTCGTCGCCAAGCGGCCCATGCTGACCGGTCTGGGCAGCACCGGCCGGATCCGCGACTGGCTGGAGCGCCGGCGGCCCGACCTGATGCGCCGCCGAGGCCTGTGGCTCGCCATCTCCGGGGTCATGGTGGTCGCGGCGCTCGCCGGGATCATCAGCCAGGGCCTCAACTACGGCGTCGAGTTCACCGGCGGACGCCAGGTCGTCTACACCACCACTCAGAAGATGGACATCGACGACGCCCGCGAGGCGGTCGCGGGTGCCGGGTTCCCGCGCGCCGTGGTGCAGACCGCCGGTCGGACGGGCGACGACATCTCCGTCCGGACCGAGAAGCTCTCCAACACCGATGTCGACAAGATCCAGAAGGCCCTGGCCGACAAGAGCGACGGCAAGGTCGCCAAGGAGCGGGACGAGCTGATCGGCCCGAGCCTGGGCAGTGAACTGCGGCAGAAGGCGCTGATCGCGCTGGGTGTGGCGTTGGCGGCCCAGTTGCTCTACCTGGCGTTCCGGTTCCGGCTCACCTTCGGCGCCGGCGCGGTGATCGCGATGTTCCACGACGTGATCATCGTGACCGGCGTGTTCGCCTGGACGGGCAAGCCGATCGACGGAGTGTTCCTGGCCGCGCTGCTGACCGTCATCGGTTACTCGGTGAACGACTCGGTGGTGGTGTTCGACCGGATCCGGGAGCTGTGGCGGGACGACCCCGACGGCGACTTCGCCAAGATCGCCAACCTGGGGGCCCTGCAGACCGTGCCGCGTACCGTCAACACCGGTATGGGCGCGCTGTTCATCCTGGCCGCGCTGGCCCTGCTCGGCGGCGACTCGCTGACCGACTTCGCCATCGCGCTGCTGGTCGGCATCCTGGTCGGCACCTGGTCCAGCATGTTCACCGCGACCCCGCTGGCGGTGGTCTTCCAGGGCCGCAGCCGGGTCAAGGCGCCCCGCGCCAAGGCCCCGCGCCGCCCGGCGCAGCGGCAGCCGGGCGACTCCGGCGCGGTGGTCTGACTCCGTTCCCTCCGCGGCCTCTCACCGTCCCCCGGGGCGGTGAGAGGCCGTAGGCGTCATCGGGGTCGGATCACCGACCGGGTCAGATCGCCCTGGTCGGCGGTGACGTAGCAGACCACCCTGCGGTCGCCGCCGGTCCACGACTCCTCGCTCGGTCCGACCCACCAGTACTCGAGGGGGACGGGCGGGCGTTTCATGACGAGCCCGGCGGCGCCGCGGTCGCAGCGCTTCTCGGAGGCCCGGTCGACGGTCCGTTCGCCCGGGTAGACGCCCGCCGGCATGACGAAGCGGTACGTCACCTGGCCGGTGTGCCCGTCGTCGCACGCGGTGCGCTTCACCGTGACGGTCGCACGCTCCCTGGGGGCGATGAAACAGTCGCCGATCCCCAACTCGTCCCAGGTGCGGAGGCCGAGGTCGCCCTTCGGCAGGGGGCGGTCCAGCTTGTCGCCCACCGCCGCGGCGATCATGCAGTGCACCCGGCGGTCGCCGATCTTCCAGCCCAGCCGGCGGGGATAGAGGGTGAAGATCTCGCCGTGCTCGAGCGGGGTCGTCGTCCCGAACCGCTGTCGGACGCGTTGCTCGCACTCGGTCAGGCCGCGGGCGGAGACCTTCCCCTCACCGGGCCAGGGCCCCTTCTCCAGCGAGAACACCGCGACCACCTCGGCGTCGTGGAGCCGGTCGCACCGCATGATCCGGGTCGAGGCGTCCCGCTCCTCGCCGGTCCAGTCGAAGCACTGGCCGGTCTTGGGATAGAGCTGGAACGCCGACTGCCCGGAGTCGTCGGAGCCCGCGTCGGGGTCCCAGTCGGTCGCCGCCGCGACCGAGATGCCGATCGCCAGCCAGACCACCGCGGCCGCGAGGCCGCCGACGATCAATCCGCGTCCCCGTTCGCCGCTCTGCTTGATCTGCCGGAACGCCGCGACCGCCAGGAACACGGTGATGAATCCCAAGCCGACCAGCCCGGTGACCAGCGCGACGACGGCCAGCCTGTTGTTCGGCGGCCGACCGGACGGCGGGCCCGGCGGCGGCATCGCCGGGCCCGGCGGATACGGGTACGGGTGCGGGGCGGGTGCCACCGGCGCGGCGGCCGGAGGCGGGGCGGACTGCGGTGGGGGAGCGTCTCCGGGATTGACCCAGGGGGAGCCGTCTCCGTCAGGAGGCATGGTCATGGCGGCCGACCCTAGGGGACAAGTCCGACGAAACACCCCATCTTCGAGCGGGCCGATGCCAAATGGTGATCTTGATGGCCACCCGTCACTCGGGACGGACCACCGACTCGGTCAGCTCCTCCCCGTCCGCCAGGGCCAGGCAGACGACGGTGCGCTGGTCGTTCTGATACCAGCCGTCCCGGGTCGGCGTGACGTGCGTCAGCCTCAGATCGGCCTGCGGTTCCTCGACCAGGCGCAGCTCGCGCGTGCAGCCGTCCCCGGCGAGCTTCTCGACCTCCCGGACACCGGGGAAGGCCTCACCCGGCAGCTCGAACACGTGCGTCACCTGGCCGTCGTGCCGCCGGTCACAGTCGACGAGGCGCGCGCCGGCGGGCTTCTTCTCAAGGGACGCCGTGAAGCAGTCGGCGCGCCTCAACTCGCCCCACAGCCGGAAGCCGGTGTCGCCGTCCGGCAGCCGCCCGGCGAGGGTGCTCCCGGGAACGGCGGCGACGACGCAGTGGACCCGCCTGTCGCCGCCCTCCCAGCCGGCCGAGGTCGGCGGCACGGCGTAGGCCTGACCGTTCACGATCGGGGCCCGTGTCCCGTAGCGCCGCAGCACGCGTTCCCGACACTCGGCCTGCGAACGGGCCTCGGCGCGCTCCGCCCCGGGCCACGGGCCCTCCGGCAGGGAGAACACGAGGGCCACCTCCGCACCGTGGGGGTCGCCGCACGGAACGACGCGGGAGTCGAGCCGCTGCCCGTTCCAGTCGAGGCAGTCGCCCAGGCTGGGGTTGAACGCGGGCGCCGAGTCCTCCGCCGGCCTGTTCTGGACGGCGAAGCCGACGATCAAGGCGACGATGACCCAGGCGGCGAGCGCCGCGAGACCGCCGGTGACGTGGCCGCGCCCTCGCCCGCCGCCCCGGTCCAACTGACGGGACGCCACGAACGCGAAGATCACGGTAAGGCATCCCATGCCGAGGATCCCGGTGACCAGCGTGGCCACCGCCATCTGGTTCAGTGGCGGCCGGTCGTCGATCGCGTCCTGCGGCGGCAGGTCAGGCCCCGGGGCCGAGGGCATCACGGCGTCGGGCGTCGAGTTCGAGGACGGGTGGTCGTCGTCCGACTCGCCCTTGGGGGTGGGGTCGTCGCCGGGCTCTTTGGTCATGGCGGCAGACCTTAGGGGACGAGGGCGAGGAAACGCCCCGTCCCCCGGGGCTCCGATGCCGAAAGGTGATCAAGGGCGGGCCGTCAGGCGAAGGCGCCGGGCTCCTCCGGACGCTCGCCCTGGATGACCTGCATGACCGCGTTGATCAGCGCCAGATGGGTGAACGCCTGCGGGAAGTTGCCCAGATGGCGTCCGGTGTGGGGGTCGATCTCCTCGGCGTACAACTGGAGCGGGCTGGCGTAGGACAGCAGCTTCTCGCAGAGCCGCTTGGCGCGTTCCAGCTCACCGATCATCACCAGTGAGCTGACGAGCCAGAACGAGCAGATGGTGAACGTGCCCTCCTCCGAGGCGAAACCGTCGTCGGTCTCCTCGTTGCGGTAGCGCAGGACGAGGTCGTCCTCGGTCAGCTCGTTCGCGATCGCCAGCACGGTCTCGCGCACCCGCTTGTCGTCGGCGGGCAGGAAGCCCAGCAGCGGGATCAGCAGCACCGAGGCGTCCAGCGCCTTGGCGCCGTAGTGGGCGGTGAAGACCTCGCGGTGGTCCAGCGCGTTGGCCAGCACGTCGGCGTGGATCTCGTCGGCCGAGCGCTGCCAGCGCACCGCCCGCTCGTGGTCGCCGCGGATGCGCGCCAGCCGGGCCCCGCGGTCGGCGGCCACCCAGCAGAAGACCTTGGAGGAGGTGAAGTGCTGCGGGTCGCCGCGCACCTCCCACATGCCGCAGTCGGGGTTGCGCCAGTTGGCCACGGCCTCCTCGACCTGCTTGACGACGATCTTCCAGAGCCGGTCGTCGAGCCGGTCGCGACGCCGCACGAACAGGTAGATGGAGCCGATGATGGCGCCCCACACGTCGTGCTGGGCCTGGGTGTAGGCGTCGTTGCCGATCCGGACCGGCTGGGCCCCGTCGTATCCGCTCAGGTGGTCGAGCGTGGACTCGGGCAGCTCCTCGCGGCCGTCGACCCCGTACATGATCTGGAGGCGTCCGTCGGCGGCCTCGGCGACGTCGGTGATGAAGTAGAAGAAGTCGTTGGCCTCCCAGTCGAAGCCCAGCGTGTAGAACGCCCACAGCGCCATCGTGGAGTCGCGGATCCACGTGTAGCGGTAGTCCCAGTTGCGTTCGCCCTGGGGGGTCTCGGGCAGGGAGGTCGTGGCGGCGGCGGCCACCGCGCCGGTCGGCGCGAAGGTCAGGCCCTTGAGCGTGAGCGCGCTGCGCTGGAGCTGGCTGCGCCACGGGTGGTCGGGGAAGCGGCCCCGCTCCAGCCAGTGCTGCCAGTGGTGGACCGTCCAGATCAGCCGCTCGTGCGCCTCGGTGTAGGTCTGGGGCGGCTCGTGCTCGCTCCACGACAGCGCCACGAAGCGGGACTCGCCCTGCTTGAGCAGGGTGCGGCCGGTGGCCAGGGACCCCTCGAAGCCCACGTTCATGTCGGTGGTCAGGCGCAGGTTGAGGCCGTTGCCGTGGCACACGGCCTCGTGGTACCCGGCCCCGGTGTGCTGCCACTGGGCGGGCTCGCGGCCGTAGTCGAACACCGGCATGCAGTCGAGCCGGGCCTGGACCTGGCCGTTCACGCAGCGGATCATGCGCAGCAGCACATGGTCGGCGTCGTAGTCGGTGGGTGTCCTGCGGTGCGTCCCGGAACGCTCCGTCTCGTGGTGCCACGGGCCCATCAGCAGTGCGTCGGTCACCACGAGCCAGCCGCCGTGCGTCCACCAGGTGGTCTCCATGACCATGGTCCCGGGGATGTAGCGCTGGGCGGCGGGAACCTCGACCCCGGCCGGACCGACCCGGAAGTAGCCGGCGTCGCGGTCCAGGATCGACCCGAAGACGCTCGGGGAGTCCATCCGCGGCAGGCACATCCACTCCACGTTCCCGCTCGGCGCGACCAGTGCGGTCGTCTCGCAGTCCGAGAGGAACCCGTAGTCGGCGATGGGGGCGAACGGCTCTCCCGCCCTGCCTCCGGCGACCATCGGCCTCACAGCCTCACCTCCTGTTTCCATCATTCCCCCTCACGCGCGGTGCCCGAGACCCGGGAACCGGCGGCCCGTCTGCGACAGGTGTCTGGAATGTCCGATTGGAATAGACCACTAACAGCAGGTTGACCTGCGGAAACGTAGGGCCTGCGCGGGGGTGTCGAACACTGTTCGTGATCGTGGGTACAGTCCCCGCACAAGCGTGGAATCGGAGCGAGAAGGAGCTCCCTGTGCCTAAGTACGTCAAGTACGTCTATGACTTCACCGAGGGCAACAAGGACCTCAAGGAGCTTCTGGGCGGCAAGGGGGCGAACCTGGCCGAGATGACCAACCTCGGCCTGCCCGTGCCCCCCGGGTTCACGATCACCACCGAGGCCTGCCGACACTACCTCGAGCACGGGACCGTTCCCGAGGGACTGCGGACCCAGGTCGACGAGCGGTTGGCCGCCCTGGAGGGGCGGATGGGCAAGCGGCTCGGCCAGGCCGACGACCCGCTGCTGGTGAGCGTGCGGTCCGGGGCGCGGTTCAGCATGCCGGGCATGATGGAGACCGTTCTCAACATCGGCCTGAACGACGCCTCGGTGCACGGGCTGGCCGCGGTCGCGGGCGGGGACGCCGCCAGCGAGCGGTTCGCCTGGGACTCCTACCGGCGGCTGATCCAGATGTTCGGCAAGACCGTGCTGGGTCTGGAGGGCGATCTCTTCGAGGACGCCCTCGACACGCTCAAGCGGGACAAGGGGACCGACAGCGACCTCGCCCTGGACGCCGACGACTTCCGCGCGCTCGTCGCCACGTACAAGGGCATCGTCCGCGAGCACGCCGGCCGGGACTTCCCCGAGGACCCGCGCGAGCAGATGGACCTCGCGGTCAAGGCGGTGTTCGACTCCTGGAACGCCGACCGGGCCATCCTGTACCGCCGGCAGGAGCGCATCCCCGCCGACCTCGGCACGGCCGTGAACGTGTGCTCCATGGTGTTCGGCAACCTCGGCATGGACTCCGGCACCGGCGTCGCCTTCACCCGCGACCCGGCCTCCGGCCGCCAGGGGATCTACGGCGACTACCTGCAGAACGCCCAGGGCGAGGACGTCGTCGCCGGCATCCGCAACACCGTCCCGCTGGCCGACCTGGAGAAGATCGACAAGCGGTCCTACGACGAGCTGCTCGCCATCATGGAGACGCTCGAGAACCACTACCGGGACCTGTGCGACATCGAGTTCACCATCGAGCGCGGCAAACTGTGGATGCTGCAGACCCGGGTCGGCAAGCGCACCGCCGCCGCCGCGTTCTGCATCGCCACCCAGCTCGTGGACCAGGGGCTCATCGGCCTGGACGAGGCGGTCACCCGGGTCACCGGCGGCCAGCTCGCCCAGTTGATGTTCCCCCGCTTCGACGACGCGCGCTCCGGCGACTCCACGCTGCTGACCAAGGGCATGAACGCCTCGCCCGGCGCCGCCGTCGGCAAGGCCGTCTTCTCCTCCGAGCGGGCGACCGAGCTGGCCGAGAAGGGCGAGGACGTCATCCTCGTCCGCCGGGAGACCAACCCCGACGACCTGGCCGGCATGGTCGCCGCCCGGGGGGTGCTGACCTCGCGGGGCGGCAAGACCTCCCACGCGGCCGTGGTCGCCCGCGGGATGGGCAAGACCTGCGTGTGCGGGGCCGAGGAGCTCGACGTGGACGTCCGCGCCGGGCGCTTCACGGCCCCCGGGGGCGTGGTCGTCGCGGAGGGGGACGTGATCTCCATCGACGGCACCAGCGGCGCCGTCTACCTCGGCGAGGTCCCCGTGGTGAACTCCCCGGTGGTGGACTACTTCGAGGGCGACCTGGCCGCCGCCGAGGGCGACGAGCTGGTCAAGGCGGTGGACCGGATCATGGCCTGCGCCGACGAGAAGCGCGCGCTGCGAGTACGGGCCAACGCCGACAACCCCGAGGACGCCGCGCGGGCCCGCCGGTTCGGGGCCCAGGGCATCGGCCTGTGCCGCACCGAGCACATGTTCCTCGGCGACCGCCGGCGGCTGGTGGAGAACCTGGTGCTGGCCGAGACCGACGCGGAACGACGGGCCGCCCTGGACGCGCTGGAGCCCCTCCAACGTCGGGACTTCGCCGGGATCTTCGAGGCCATGGACGGCCTCCCGGTGACCATCAGGCTGATCGACCCGCCGCTGCACGAGTTCCTTCCCGATCTGACCGAGTTGTCGGTCAAGGTGGCGGTCGCCGGAGAGAACGCCGACCCTCAGGACCGCAGGCTGCTGGAGGCGGTGCGCCGCCTGCACGAGCAGAACCCTATGCTCGGCTTGCGCGGCGTGCGGCTGGGTTTGGTTATTTCAGGACTTTTCAGCATGCAGGTCCGGGCCATCGCGGAGGCGGCGGCCGAGCGGAGACTGGCCGGCGGCGACCCCCGGCCGGAGATCATGATCCCGCTGGTGGGCGCGGTGCAGGAGCTGGAGGCCGTCCGCGAGGACGCACTCGGCATCCTGGAGCGCGTCAAGGCCGACACCGGGGTGGACGTGCCCGCCATGATCGGCACCATGATCGAGCTGCCCCGGGCGGCGCTGACCGCCGGACAGATCGCCGAGGCCGCCGAGTTCTTCTCCTTCGGCACCAACGACCTCACCCAGACCACCTGGGGCTTCAGTCGCGACGACGTGGAGGCCGCGTTCTTCGGCCGCTACCTGGAGCTGGGCGTCTTCGGGGTGTCGCCGTTCGAGACCCTGGACCGCGACGGGGTGGGGCGGCTGATCCGCATCGCCGCGGAGGAGGGCCGCCGCACCCGCCCGGACCTCAAGCTCGGCATCTGCGGCGAGCACGGCGGCGACCCGGACTCGGTGCACTTCTGCCACGAGGTCGGCCTGGACTACGTGTCCTGCTCCCCGTTCCGGATCCCGGTGGCGCGGCTGGAGGCCGGCCGGGCCGCGCTCGCGGGCGAGGGGTCCGACAGTCGCTGACCCGGCGGGGGCGCGTCGCGCGGCGCAGGCGTGCCCTCCTCCCCGGCCGGGTATATCACTCGGAAACACGCGAACCCGGGGCGTTCGGCGGACCATCTCACTAGCGTGGTTGGCGCGATGACGTTGGAAGCAGAACTGCCCGATTCCGAGTACCCGGAAACCGACGCGCCGGAGGGCGAACGCCTCGTCCCCGGCCCCGAGGGCGAGAAGACCCGCGAGCGGCGACGCGGCCCGCTGTTCTGGACGATCGCGATCGTCCTGGGGCTGCTGGCCTTCGTGATCCTCACCCCGCTGACCGTGGGCTGGCGGGTCTGGTACCAGGCCCGACAGGACGAGACGCCCAGGTCGGACGCCATCGTGGTGCTCGGTGCCGCCCAGTACAACGGGCGTCCCTCGCCGACCCTGCGGTGGCGGCTGGAGCACGCCGTGCGGTTGTACCGGGACGGCGTGGCCCCGGCGATCGTCACCGTCGGCGGCAAGATGCCCGGCGACAACTTCACCGAGGCCGACGCCGGGCGCATGTGGCTGATCAGGGAGCGGAACGTTCCCGCCGACAAGGTCGTGTCCGTGCCGGTGGGCAACGACACCCTGGAGAGCATGCGGGCCGTCGGGACGCGCTTCAAGGCCCTCCGCTGGGACTCGGCGGTGATCGTCACCGACCCCTGGCACGGCCTGCGGTCCAAGAAGATGGCCGAGGACCAGGGCATCGACGCCGCCGCCTCGCCGACGCGCAGCGGCCCCAGCGTCCAGACCCGCGACACCCAGTTCAACTACATCGTCCGCGAGACCGGCGGGTACCTGTCGTACGTGCTCTTCGGCCGCAGCGTCAGGTCGCCGGCCGAGCTGCGGCCCTCGCTGACACCCTCGTGACATCACCGATCCATCGGGATGACACGGACACGATCTACCCTGGGGATGGATGAGCGGATATTCGGACAGTGATCGGGCGCGGTGGGCCGCCGAGCCGCCCAAGCGTCGTGACCGCACGGCCTTCGAGCGGGACCGGGCGCGGGTGCTGCACAGCGCCGCGCTGCGGCGACTGGCGGCCAAGACGCAGGTGGCCGACCCGGGCTCGGACGACTTCCTGCGGACCCGGCTGACGCACTCGCTGGAGTGCGCCCAGGTGGGCCGGGAGCTCGGCAAGTCGCTGGGCTGCGACCCGGACCTGGTGGAGACGGCCTGCCTGTGCCACGACATCGGGCACCCCCCGTTCGGCCACAACGGCGAGTCCGCCCTCGACGCGGTCGCCCAGGCCTGCGGCGGCTTCGAGGGCAACGCCCAGAGCCTGCGGATCCTCACGCGGCTGGAGCCCAAGTCGTTCGGGCCGGAAGGCCGCAGCGTGGGGCTCAACCTGACGCGGGCGTCCCTCGACGCGGTGATGAAGTACCCGTGGCGCAGGGGGGAGCCCCCGTCCCTCGGCAAGCGCGACGGGTCCGGCGGCCCGTACGGGATCTACGACGACGACGCCGACGTGGCCGCCTGGGTCCGCGAGGACGCCCCGGAGGGGCGGCTCTGCCTGGAGGCCCAGGTCATGGACTGGGCCGACGACGTCGCGTACTCCGTCCACGACCTGGAGGACGCCCTCGTCGCCGGGCACGTCGACTTCGCCCTGCTGGGCGACCCGGCCGAGCGCAGGCAGGTCGCCAAGACGGCCGCCAAGCTGTACTGCGACGCCGACATCGCCGAGCTGGAGGAGACCTTCGCCCGGCTGCTGGACGAGCCGTACTGGCCGGATCGCTACGACGGCACCAACCGCGCGCTGGCGGCCCTCAAGAACCTCACCAGCACGCTGATCGGCCGGTTCTGCCTGGCCGCCGAGGACGCCACCCGACAGGCGTACGGCCCCGGCGCGCTGACCCGGTACGCCGCCGACCTGATCGTGCCCCGGCGGCAGCGGCTGGAGTGCGCCCTGCTCAAGGGCGTGACCGCGCACTACGTGTGGATCAGCCACGAGGCCAGCCGGGCCCGACAGCGCGAGCTGATCCTGGAGCTGGCGGAGCTGCTGGCCGGGGGCGCCCCCGACACCCTGGACCCGCCGTTCCGGGCCGCCTGGGAGGACGCCGGCGACGACGTCGCCCGGCTGCGGGCCGTGGTCGACCAGATCGCGTCGCTGACCGACACCTCCGCGATCGCCCTGTACGGCCGGCTGCGGGACGCCGCCTGATCGTGCGGGATCGCGTCGTCGCGGCGGTGATCGGCTGCGCCCTCCTGACGGGGATCGCCGTGGAGTACACCGTCCGGGCGGCCCACCGCGGGCGCGGGCCGGCGGCCTCGGCCGGGTCGTCGTTCGACCTGCGGGCGGGTCGACTGGTCGTCCGCGACATGACCCCCGGGCCCGGCCGGGGACGGATCTCGGCCGTCGCGGGCTCGACGCGCACGTCCGTCGGGCCGCGCTGCGTCCGTTTCCACGCCGCCGCCGGGACGGGCGTCTGCCTGAACACCGATCCGGGGCCGATCCCGCGCACCTACGCGGCCGTCCTCGACCGGACCCTGCGCGAGGCGCGGCGGGTGCCGCTGCCGGGCGTGCCGAGCCGCGCCCGGGTCTCCGCGAGCGGTCGGATGATCGCCTGGACGGTGTTCGTGCAGGGCGACTCGTACACCTCCGCGAGCTTCTCGACCAGGACGGGGATCCTCGACACCCGTACCGGGCGGACGAGGACGAACATCGAGGACATCCCGCTCACCCTCGACGGCCACCGCCACACCTCCCCGGACGTCAACTACTGGGGCGTCACGTTCGCCCGCGACGACACCCGCTTCTACGCGACGGTGTCCACCAAGGGCCGCACCCACCTGGTGGAGGGCGACTACGCGAGGTGGACGGCGCGGACGCTGCGGGAGAACGCCGAATGTCCCTCGCTGGCGCCCGACGGCCGCCGACTGGTCTACAAGAAGCGGGTCTCCGCCGACCCGGCCGACCCGTGGCGGCTGTACGTGCTCGATCTGCGGACGATGCGGGAGACCCGGCTGGCCGAGCGTCGCACCGTGGACGACCAGGCGGCGTGGCTGGACGACCGTACGGTGATGTACGCCAGGCCGCGCGGCGCGGGGGGTTCGGACGTGTGGGCGGTGCCCGCCGACGGCTCCGGCGCGCCCCGGATCCTGGTCCCCGACGCGGCCTCGCCCGTCCTCCTGCGCTGACCCGCCGCACGACACGCCCCCCGGGAGTGTCCCAACCGTCTCCCCAACGTGATCTAGTGCCTCTACCCTTTGTCGCACTTCGTCGCGCGTTTCGTGGTGTGACGGTGGGCATTGCGAGGGAGTGGCGGATCCGGTGGCGTGGCGGGCCGAGATGGACGGCACGGTCGTCCGGTTGGTGGTGGCGGACGAGACGGTCTACGCCGGGAGCGGGCCGCAGGTCTCGGCGTTCGACGCGGCCACCGGCGAGGATCTGTGGAGCATCGACACCGGCACCCCGGGACCGTTCCGAGTCGCCGACGGGGTCGTCTACGCCACGGGCGGCGGCCATGTCCGCGCGATCGACGCGCGGACCGGGGCCGAGCGGTGGCGGTTCCGCGACGTCGTCGCCGTCATGCCGGCGGCGGCCGGCGGACGGGTCTGTGTCATCGGCCGCAGCCCCCGCTGGGGCCGCACCCTGCACGTCCTCAACGCCCGCAACGGCGTCGAGAAGTGGCGGCTGGAGGCCGACCTGAAGCTGTCGGCGCCCGCGACCGACGGCGACCTCGTCATGGTGGGGCACGCCGACGGGCTGCTGCAGGCGCTGCGGGCCCGCAACGGCCGCGAACGCTGGCGGATCGAGCCGGACGTCTGGCATCCGGACTGGCCGGAGCGCGGCGGCGCGATCGAGGTGCTCGGGCTGGCCGACGACCTGCTCTACCTGGCGGGACTGCCCTACGATCCGCCCCCGCTGGGCTTCGCGGCGGCGGTCGACGTCCGCACCGGCCGGGAGCGGTGGCAGGCCGTCGCCTCGTACGACCCGGGCTCCGGGCTGCCCGGCGAGGGCGATCCGCCCACCGCGGAGGCGCCCGGCGGGGTGTGCTTCGGCGAGCCGGGGCGGCTGACCTACATGGCGGCGGTCGGCGGCCCACCCCGCGAGTACCGGTTCTCCGAGGAGACGCCGCTCTCGCCGCCCGTGATGATCGGCGGTCTGGTGTGCGCGGGCACCGCCGGTCAGCTCATCGAGGCGTTCGACGCCGCCACCGGCCGGCGGGAGTGGGTCGTCAAGGACGTGCTGCGGCCGGCGACCGCGCCCCCGCCCCCGTTGGCGGTGTGGCGCGACCGGCTGCTGGTCGGCGGGCACCGCCGGATCTACCACGTCGACCCCCGGACCGGCGCCGCCATCCCGGTGTGAGCGAGGGTCCGCGCCCGGCCATCGGGCCTGCTCCGGTAAGGTCTGGCGGAGTGAACACCCTGCAGCGGTCCCGGCCGGTCCCGGTCACCGCGCGGCGCCCGTCCTTCCTGCGCGAGCTGCTGCGCTTCGGCACGGTCGGCACCCTCGGAACCGTGATCACCATCGGCGGCGCCAACCTGATGCGCGGCCGGGTCTGGGAGGGCCCGATCGTCACGGTGCTGCTCCCCACGATGGTCGCCACGCTGTTCTCCTACCTCGCCAACCGGCACTGGACGTTCCGGCACCGCGACAGCGACGGCTCCGGGCGCGAGATGGCGGTGTTCTTCGGCCTCAACGGCGTCGGGATGCTGATCCAGGCGCTGTGCGCCGGCTTCACCTTCTACACGCTGGGCCTGCGGGACGCGGTCTCCTACAACGTCGCCCTGCTGGTGGGCCTCGGTCTGGCGTCCGGGTGGCGCTACTGGTCGTACCGGAAGTGGGTCTTCACCCCCGCCGCCCCCGCGTGACCATGCCCGACCACGCATGACCGGCCGGCGGAGGAGTGGGAGGGGCACCGCCCCGCCGTCTTCGGCGCCGCCTACCGCATCCTGGGGAGCGTCGCCGACGCCGAGGACGTGGTGCAGGACGTGTGGCTGCGCGCCGCCGGGGCCTCCCTCGACGATGTGCGGGACCTGCGCGCCTGGCCGGCCACCGTGGCCGCCCGCCGCTCGTACGACCTGCTGACCTCGGCCCGGGCGCTGCGGGAGGGCTACGTCGGGCCCTGGCTGCTCGGCCCGGACGCCGTTCTCGTCACCGACGGCGGGGGCAGGGCGTTCGCCGCCCGCAAGCTCATCCGCGGGGCGCTGCGGGTCGCGGAGGTCCTGCTCCGCGTGGCCGCCCGCCGCCCGGGCTACGCGGTGCCGGTTCCGGCCGAGATCAACGGCGACCCGGGCCTGCTGCCGTACGGCGACGGCGTGCCCGTCGGCGTCGACGTCGCCGAGATCCGCGACGGGCGGATCGTCGCCTACCGCCGGATCCTCAACCCGGACAAGCTCACGGGTGTGCGACGGGGCCTTCCGTCCACCGGGGCGTCTTCGGCGGCGCGTCCCTAGTCGGTTTTTCCGAGGGCCGTTGAATGGGCCATTATCTGTGCATTTCCATGCCCTTTTCCCTGAGTCGGGTTTCGGTAAACACGCCGGGTCGGGCCGATACGGGACGACTTCGCGATCTTGTCCATGATCGGGCCCCGTGTCACCCTCTGATCATCACCGGACGAAAAGAGCGGCTGCAGCGGTGAGGCGCTGCAGCCGCGACGCTCACACCCTTCCCGAACTTCCGATCCAGGAGACGAAGTGAGAGCAATCCGGAGTCTAGCGCTGTTCGTCTGCACACTATGCCTCGCCGCGCTCGCGGCCGTCGGCGTCGTTCCCGCCGCGGCGGCGACGACCGCCTTCGATCCCGCACTGTACTGGAACGGTGTCCTGCTCGACACGTACCGCCAGGTCGGGGGTGCGCCGGGGCCGCTCGCCCGGACGGCGGCGATGATGCACGGCGTCATCTACGAGGCGCATGTGCTGGCCAATCCCTACTCCTGCGGAGACGACAAGCTCCGCCCGAACAAGGTCGCCGCCAGTGCCGAGGCGGCCTACCAGGTGCTCCGCGCGGTTTATCCGGCGATCGATTTCGCCGATGAGCGCGACCACGCGCTCTCGCAGGTCCCGGCGACCGAAGCGGGGCTGGTGACCTTTTCCCGAGAGGTCGCACGTTGCATTTCGGATGTCATGCTGACCAGGCGCGCACAGGACGGCGGTGCCTTCGACCCGTCCTACACGGTGGGCACCCGCCCCGGCGACTGGCGGGAGACGGGTTCCGGTTCGGCCGCCACACCGAAATGGGGCACGCTGCCCCCGTTCTGCCTGACCTCGGGTTCGCAGTTCCGGCCGGGTCTGCCGGGCGGGGTCACCTCGCTGGACGGGTTGCTGCGCAGCCGGCGCTACGCCGACGCCGTCAACGAGGTCAAGCGACTCGGGCGGCGCGACGCCTCCGCGCAGGACCGCACCGCCGAACAGACCGAGATCGCGTTCTTCTGGGCCAACGACCTGGACGGCACGTACAAGCCGCCGGGCCAGCACCTGGACCACACCCGGCAGGTGTCGGTCGACCGTGGGCTGACCCCGCAGCAGAACGCCCGGCTGTTCGCGCTGGTCTCGTACGCGCTGGCCGACGCGGCCGTCACCGCGTGGAACACCAAGTACGACTCCGACGTCGACCTGTGGCGGCCCGAGAGCGCGATCGCGCTCGCGGGAACGGACGGGAACCCCGCGACCGAGCCGGAGAGCGGCTGGCGGCCGCTGTCGCAGAACCGCGCGGGGGTCTCCTTCTCGCCGCCCTTCCCCGCCTACGTCTCCGGTCACGCGACCCTCGCCGGGGCCTGGGCCGGCGCCATGCGGCGCTACTTCGGCACCGACGCGATCTCGTTCGTCGGTGGGACCGACGACCCGAAGGCGGTCGGCGTCACCCGTCGGTTCACCTCGTTCAGCCAGGCCGCGCGCGAGGACGCCGACAGCCGCATCTATCTCGGCGTGCACTACCGGTTCGACGCGGACAACGGACTGTCGTCCGGGGAGAACGTCGCCGGCCACGTCTTCGACAACTGTGTTCGCCTGACGTAGGCGGCCCATGAGGAGGGGGCCGCGGCGGTCGCCGCGGCCCCCTCGCCCTCGGTGGGTCAGTCGAAGTAGTTCGGCTGGGTCTGGACGTTCAGCTCATCGAGCCGGACCCTCTTGCCCGGGTCGGTGCGCGGGTCGTCGATCTCCAGGACGTCCAGGCCCTTCTGGATGTCGTTGGAGTAGATGTATCCGTTGTAGTAGTACGCCGACCACGAGCCGCCGAGCGGGCTGATGGTGTCGGACCACGGGCCGCGCTCGAAGAAGCCGATCTCCTTGGGCCTGCGGGAGTCGGTGAAGTCCCAGACGGAGATGCCGCCCTGGTACCAGGCCTGGACCATGATGTCGCGGCCCTTGACGGGGATCAGCGAGCCGTTGTGGGCCACGCAGTTCTCGGTGTCGGCGTTCGGGCGGGAGATCTTGTAGTAGCTGCGGAACTCCATCCGCCGCTCGTCGCCCTTGCCGACGATCTCGTAGATCGCGTTGGCGCCCTTCTCCGGGCCGATGGCCGTGTTGCAGGTGGCCGCGCTGCCGCCGCCCAGCTCGTCGGTGAAGACGATCTTGTTCGCCCGGTTGTTGAACGACGCCGAGTGCCAGAACGCGAAGTTCTCGTCGTCGCGCACGATGTCGATGACGCGCGGCTCCCTGGGGTCGGAGACGTCGAACAGCACGCCGTCGCCCATGCAGGCCCCGGCCATCAGGTCCTTGTCCGGGTAGGTGGTCAGGTCGTGGCAGCCGCTGGTCGCCCGGGTGCCCTCGGGGTACGGCCTGCCGTCGCCGGGGTTGCCGCCGTCGGGGAACAGCACCGGCTCGGCCACCACCTCGGCGGCGGCCGGGTTCCGGTGCGGCACCTTGATGATGGAGATCTTGTCGTGCGGCTCCCGGCAGTCGGGGCCCGTTCCGGTGGACGGCACGCTCGGGAGGTACGAGGAGACGTACAGGAACGTCTCGCCGCGCTTTCCGGGCATCAGGGTGTGGGTGTGGGAGCCGCACTCGCTCTCGATGGCCTTGACGTAGCGGGGGTTGCGGACGTCGCTGATGTCGAAGATCTTGATGCCCTCCCAGGAGGACGCGTCGGCGACCTTCCCGGGGGCGCTCTGGCAGGAGTCGTCGGTGCGCGGCGCGTCGGTCGACAGGAACAGCAGGTTCCCGGCGATCGACACGTCGTTCTGCGAGCCCGGGCAGCTCACCTGGCTCACGATCTTCGGCCGGGCGGGCCGTGCGATGTCGTACACGACGAAGCCGTCATAGTTGCCGGCGAACGCGTAGCGGCCCTTGAAGGCCAGGTCGGAGTTGTACGCGGACGGGGCGGCGAACGGCCCCTGCTTGGGGACGTTCACCAGATGGCGCATGTTCGGGCTCTTGACGATCTCGTCCTTGCCGGGGATGTCGGCGGACGAGGCGGGGGCCGCGAGCAGGCCCGCCAGCACGAGCGGTATCGCGGTGAGCGATCCGAACAGCGCGCCCCGGGTTCTTCTCCGTTCCAGGAATGACACCACCTGGTAGCTCCTTTGTGGATCCCCCGAAAACCGACACTGATCACGAGGAGTATCACTCGTGACACACAGGCTGAGAAGGGGCGAACCGTTTCGTGAGCGCACCGAGACCGGACCCGTACACAGGCCAGGGGCCCCCGGTCGTCCGGGGGCCCCTGGAGGTGCTGCGTCGGTGCGGTGCGGTCAGTCGAAGTAATCCGGCTGGGTCTGCACGTTCAGCAGGTCGAGTCGCACCCGCTTGCCCTTGTCGGTGCGCCTGTCGGTGATGTCGAGGACGTCGAAGCCCTTCTGGATGTCGCTGGAGTAGATGTATCCGTTGTAGTAGTACGCCGACCAGGAGCCGCCGAGGATCGACTGGGTCGTCGACAGCGGGCCGCGCTCGAAGAAGCCGATCTCCTTGGGCCTGCGGGAGTCGGTGAAGTCCCAGACGGAGATGCCGCCCTGGTACCAGGCCTGGACCATGATGTCGCGGCCCTTGACCGGGATCAGCGAGCCGTTGTGGGCCACGCAGTTCTCGGTGTCCGCGTTGGTCCGGCTGATCTTGTAGTAGCTGCGGAAGACCAGCTTGCGCTCGCTCCCCTTGCCGACGATGTCGTAGATGGCGTTCGCGCCCTTGTTCGGCCCCACGACCGGGTTGCAGGTCGCGCCCGCGCCGCCGCCGAGCTCGTCGGTGAAGACCACCTTGTCACCGCGGGCGTTGAACGTCGCGGAGTGCCAGAACGCGAAGTTCGCGGTGTCCCGGACGACGGTGATGACCTCGGGCTTGGCCGGGTCGGAGATGTCGAACAGCGCGCCGTCGCCCATGCAGGCGCCTGCCGCCAGGTTCAGCTTCGGGTAGGCGGTGATGTCGTGGCAGCCGGTGGTCGGGTACGAGGTGTCGCCGCCGCCGGGGTTGCCGCCGTCGGGGAACAGCACCGGCGTGGCCACCACGGCCGCCGACGTCGGGGCCTTCAGCGGCACCTTGACGATGGAGATCTGGTCGAACGGGTACTGGCAGTCCGGCCCGACCGAGCCGGGGCCCAACAGGTAGGAGGAGACGTACACGTAGACGGAGCCGCGGTCACGGCCCTTGCCCGGCACCAGCGTGTGGGTGTGCGAGCCGCACTGCGTCTCGACGGACTTGACGTAGCGCGGGTTGCGGACGTCGCTGATGTCGAAGATCTTGATGCCCTCCCAGGAGGACGCGTCGGCGACCTTCCCGGGGGCGCTCTGGCAGGAGTCGTCGCTGCGGGCGGCGTCGGTCGACAGGAACAGCAGGTTCCCGGCGATCGACACGTCGTTCTGGGCCCCGACGCAGCTCACCTGGCTGACGATCTTCGGCCGGGCGGGCCGGCCGATGTCATAGACGGTGAAACCGTTGTAGTTGCCCGTCACCGCGTAGCGGTCCTTGAACACCAGGTCGGTGCCGTAGGCGTTCACGGCGCCGAAGTCGCCCTGTTTGGGCAGGTTGGCCAGGTGCTTCATGTTGGGGCTCTTGACGATCTCGTCCACGCCGGGGACGTCGTCCGACGAGGCCGGGACGGCCAGCACGCCGGACAGCGCGAGCACGAGCCCGGTGAGCGTGCCCAGGACGGCCCGTCGCGCGGATCTCTGTCTGAGTGCTGAGGCCACGCTGTGCTCCTTTGCGGAAAGGTACCCCCCGAACTCTTGACCCACGGAGTATTCCCCGACGTGTCGTATTACGCCAGACCTTTGACCACTTGTGAGCATCTCGATATCGGCGGGCCTTTTGCGGTGAGTCGTGCGGTGGGTACCGTCCCCTGCGTCGGCACACGAAGGGTGGAGAGCTTGAGCGGAGTGCGAAGGGCGCGGAACGGCGGGGTCCCGGTCCTGGCTGCGGTCCTGGCGGCGGGCCTGCTGAGCGGGTGCGCCGGCGACGACGAGCCGGCGGCGGCGCCCAAGGCCACGATGATCGTCCCGGGCCGGCCCGGAGAGCCCAACCGGACCGTCACGGCCGGGCCGACCAAGGCGGCGCCGCCCACGGCCGCCGAGATCACGTTCGTTCAGATGATGATCCCGCACCACCGGCAGGCGCTGGAGATGTCGGTGCTGGCGCCCGGGCAGGCGTCCGACGCCAAGGTGAAGGCGCTGGCCGAGCGGATCGACGTGTCCCAGGGTGCGGAGATCTCGGCCATGCAGTCGTGGCTGAGGCAGGCCACGGGGGGCCGGCCGGGCGGCGGTCACGGGGGCCACGGCGGGCACGGCGCGCCCTCGGCGGGCCCGTCGCACGCGAACATGCCCGGCATGGCCACCCCGGAGCAGTTGACGCGACTGCAGGCGGCGCGGGGCGAGGAGTTCGACCGGCTCTACCTGAACCTGATGATCAAGCACCACGAGGGCGCCCTGGTGATGGCCCGCGACGTGCTGGCCCAGGGCACCGACGTGGTGGTGCAGGAACTGGCCAAGGACGTGCTCACCTCGCAGCAGGCCGAGATCGTCCGGATGCGCGACCTGCTGCGCGCGTGAGCCGGTCGGCCCCCGTCAGTCCCGGCCGACCCGTTCGCGCACCCGGGCGAGCAGGTCGGTCACCCGGTGCGGCTCGAACGCGGAGTAGATCACATGGTCGACGCCGCGCTCACCGAGCCGCCCGGCGACCTCGACCGCCTCCTCCACCGACGTGTCCGGCGTGATGATCGTCAGCACGGTCTTCTCGATCTCCTCGTACGGGCGGCCCTCCCGTTCGCAGTGCTCCCTGAGCACCCGGAGCTTGTGCGGCAGTTCCTCGCCGTCGGACAGGTTGCACGCGTCGGCGTACTTGGCGACGAACCGCAGCGTCTTCTTCTCGCCGCCGCCGCCCACGAGGATCCGCGGGTGCGGACGCCGCAGCGACTGCGGAGAGTTCAGCGGGCGCTCGAGGGTGTGGTGCCGGCCGCGGTACGGGCTCTCGTCGCCCTTCCACATCTGCAGGGCGATCTGCAGGGTCTCCTCCAGTTGCTCGAAGCGCTCGGCGGTCGGCGGGAACGGCAGGCCGAGCCCCACGGACTCCTCCTCGTTCCAGGCCGCGCCGATGGCGAGCCAGGCCCGGCCGCCCGACAGCACGTCCAACGTCGTCACCGTCTTCACCAGCACCCCGGGATGTCGGAAGATCACGCCGGTGACCATGGTGCCGAGGGTGATCCGTTCGGTGAGCGCGGCGGCGTACGCGAGCGCGGTGTACGCCTCCAGCATCGGGTCCTCGACGGGCCCCACGTGGGGGATCTGAAAGAAGTGGTCCATCACCCACAGGCTGTCGAGCCCGCCCTGATCGGCGTCACGGGCGATGCGGCCGAACTCGGGGCCGATCTGCTCGACACCGCCGGGGAACGTGAACGCGGGAATCTGAAGACCGATGCGCATGCGCGTCTCCTTATCGTCGTGGATCGCTGCCGGACGGGCCCATTCTGCTCGCCGAAGCGCACTCCAGGTCACCTCGGTGATCACCCGGTGGGGCATGCCGGCACAGTGGGGTTCTCTACCCAGGCGGAGACGTCCGAGCGCGTCCCTTCGCCCGCGCCTCGCCCTCGGCCAGGCGGCGGCGCAGGGCGGCCGAGTCCCCGGCGAGCGCGGTGACGAGCACGCCGGGCCCGGTCAGCGGCAGCACCGCCAGCCCCTCGCCCGCGTACGGCTCGGCGGCGACGCCGGGCCCCGCCAGCAGGACCGCGCCGACCGCCGTGGCCGTGCCGAGCACCGCGCCGCTCGCCCGGACCACCGGATCGTCCAGGCCCAGCTCGTGCCGCAGGAGGGGCACGCCGTCGACCGTCACGTCGAAGCGACTCGTATGGGCGCCGGGCCGTTCTCCGTACCGGCCCAGGATCAGCTCCTCCCGCCACCGCAGCGTCGCGTCCCCGGCGAGATCGACCACGGCCAGCGCCCGATGGCGGGACCCGACGACCGTCACGGTGGGCTCGGGCGCGAAGTCCAGACGACCCCCGGCCCCGACCGTCGCCCGCACCACGAAGCGGGACTCCCCATCGCCCGGCAACGCCGCGGTGCTCGCCGCCGATCGGACGGCCAGTCGCGCGCCGGGGCCCACCTCCACGTCCAGCGCCAGCTCGTCCCCGCCCAGCGGCCCCGCCGCCGCCCCCACCAGGTAGACGGCGTCCGGGGTCTCGCGGAGCGCCAGCGGCCCGTCCGACCGCAGCCGCGTCAGCCGGGTCCGGCCCGACGCGTCGCATTCGGCGGTCACCCCGGCGCGGGCCGAGTAGCCCCGGGTCATGCCACCGGATGCCGGTGGTGCAGCAGCCCTCGCACCCAGCCCGCCACCGACGCCGCCTCCGGCTCCTCCCGCAGCGACGTGAACCGCACGGGGCGGTCGCCGCGCACGGCGGCGGCGTCCCGGGCCATCACGTCCAGGTCCGCGCCGACCAGCGGGGCCAGATCGGTCTTGTTGATCACGAGCAGGTCGGAGGTCGACACCCCGGGGCCGCCCTTGCGGGGCACCTTGTCGCCGCCGGAGACGTCCAGCACGAAGATCTGCCGGTCCACCAGGCCCCGGCTGAAGGTGGCGGTGAGGTTGTCGCCGCCGCTCTCCACGATGATCAGGTCCAGCGGGCCGTGCCGCCGCTCCAGCTCCTCCACCGCGTCCAGGTTGGCGGAGATGTCGTCCCGGATGGCGGTGTGCGGACAGCAGCCGGTCCGCACCGCCGTGATCCGGTCGTCGGACAGCACCGCGTTCCGCCGCAGGAAGTCGGCGTCCTCGGTGGTGTAGATGTCGTTGGTCACCACCGCCAGCGACAGTTCGTCGCGCAGCGTCCGGCACAGCGCCGCGGTGAGCGCCGTCTTGCCGCTGCCCACGGGCCCGCCGATGCCCAGCCGCAGCGCCCGGCCCTCCGTGGCCCGGGCGGTGTGCGGGTCGTCGCCGTGAAAGGCTCCCATCGGTCCTCCAAACGGATCAGGATTCGAACAGGCGCAGATCGGCCCGCAGGTGCAGTTCGGCGTACACGTCCAGCATCGGGGCGGACACCGCCGGCAGGTCCGCCGGGTCCCCGGTCGCGCAGGCCGCGGCCCGCGCGGCGACCGCGTCGATCTCGTCCGCCAGCCCCGCCAACACCCGGTGCACGGCCAACGGATCCAACCCGAGCAGCCGGACGGCGGCCGACGCCGGCCCGGTCACCGCCCCGTACGCCGCGACCAACGCCGCCGCCCGCGCACCCCGCCCCGCGTCCTCAGGGCGATCGTCGTACGGGGGCGGGGGAGGCGACGAAGTGCCGAGATCGCCGCCGGTCGCGCCGTGACGGTCGTCCGAGGACGCGGTGGTCGGCCCTTGGGCGGCGACGGCCGCGCCGAGCACGACGGGGTGGTGCGGGCCGCTCTCGTTCAACCCGGCGAGCGTGCCGAGGACGGCGTCCGGCCATGCGATCCGGACCGCGCGCAGCAGTGATCGGCCCTGCGCCCGGGACGCCCGCCGTTGGGCGGGGGAGGGGGTGCGGGCGTCGGCCTCTCGGTCGAGGCGCGCCCAGCCCTCCGGCCCGCATGCGTGGGCCGCCGCCGCGATCGCGGCGGCGACCAGCCCGGACGTGGCCAGCCGGCCGCGCAGGAACGACTCCAGCCCGGCGACGTCGGCGACGACCCCGGCGGACGCGGCCGGTTCGAGACCGCCGGAGTGGGCGTGCCCGCCGGACGGCAGCCGGGAGTCCGCCAAGAGCAGCAACGCGGCGTCCACGGCTAGAACAGGAAGTAGCGCTGGGCCATCGGCAGCTCGGCGACCGGGGCGGGCTCCACCTCGTCGCCGTCGATGGTCACGGTGAACGTGTCCGGATCCACCTCGATGCGCGGGAGCGCGTCGTTCAACGGCAGATCCGCCTTGCCCACGCCGCGGGTGTCCTTGACCGGGACCATCGCGCGCCGCACGGCGACCCGGTCGGCCAGCCCGTCGTCCACCGCCGCCTGCGAGACGAAGTGCAGCGACGTCCCGGCGGCGACCACCGGCACGGCCCCGAACATGGGGCGCGGCAGCACCGGCTGCGGCGTCGGGATGGACGCGTTGGCGTCGCCCATCGCCGCCCAGGCGATCATGCCGCCCTTGAGCACCACGGCGGGCCGCACCCCGAAGAACGCCGGGTCCCACAGCACCAGGTCGGCCAGCTTGCCCGGCTCGACCGAGCCGACCTCGCCGTCCAGGCCGTGCGCGACGGCCGGGTTGATCGTGTACTTGGCCACGTACCGGCGGGCCCGCAGATTGTCGGCCGGCTCCGCGCCGGGCAGGTCCCCGCGCCGCGCCTTCATCACGTGCGCGGTCTGCCAGGTCCGGATCACGGTCTCGCCGATCCGTCCCATGGCCTGCGAGTCCGAGCCGATCATCGAGATCGCGCCCAGGTCGTGCAGCACGTCCTCGGCCGCCATGGTGGTCGGGCGGATCCGCGACTCGGCGAACGCCAGGTCCTCGGGCACCGACGGGTTGAGGTGGTGGCACACCATCAGCATGTCGAGGTGCTCGTCGAGCGTGTTGACGGTGTGCGGCCGGGTCGGGTTGGTCGAGGACGGCAGCACGTTGGGATGCGCCGCCACCGTGATGATGTCGGGCGCGTGCCCGCCGCCCGCCCCCTCCGTGTGGTAAGCGTGGATCGACCGGCCCGCGATCGCCGCGAGCGTCGACTCCACGTACCCGGCCTCGTTCAGGGTGTCGGAGTGCAGCGCCACCTGGACCCCCGAGGCGTCGGCCACCTTGAGGCACGCGTCGATCGCGGCGGGGGTGGACCCCCAGTCCTCGTGCAGTTTGAACCCGGACGCCCCGGCCCGCAACTGCTCCCACAGGGCGTCCTCCGACACCGTGTTGCCCTTGCCCAGCAGCGCCACGTTGACCGGCCAGGAGTCGAGCGCCTCGAGCATCCGGTGCAGGTGCCAGGCCCCGGTCACGGTGGTCGCCTTGGTGCCCTCGGCCGGGCCCGTTCCGCCGCCGAGCAGCGTGGTGACACCCGCGCCGAGCGCCTCCTCCAGCAGTTGGGGACAGATCAGGTGGACGTGGGAGTCGATCGCCCCCGCCGTCAGGATCTTCCCGTTGCCCGCCAGCACCTCGGTGGACGGCCCGATCACCAGGTCGGGATGCACCCCGTCCATCGTGTCGGGGTTGCCGGCCTTGCCCAGCGCCACGATCCGCCCGTCGCGCACCCCGACGTCGGCCTTGACGACCCCCCAGTGGTCGAGCACCACCGCGCCCGTGATCACCAGGTCGACGGCGCCCTCCGCGCGCGTCGTCCGGGCCTGGCCCATGGACTCCCGGATCACCTTGCCGCCGCCGAACACCGCCTCGTCGCCGGCTCCGGCGGGCCCCATGGAACGGTCCTCGGTGACCTCGACGAACAGGTTCGTGTCGGCCAGCCGGATCCGGTCGCCGACCGTGGGCCCGTACAGCGCCGCGTACCGCGCCCGTGACAGCTCAGTCATCGAGCGCCCCCGCGCTCTCGGCCCGCAGCCCCGGCACCACGCGACGCCCCGCCAACGGCACCAGCGACACGTCCCGGGTGATCCCGGGCTCGAACCGCACCGCCGTCCCCGCGGGAACGTCCAGCCGGCGGCCCCACGCGGCGTCCCGGTCGAACGCCAACGCCGGATTGGCCGCCGCGAAGTGATAGTGCGACCCCACCTGCACCGGCCGGTCACCGGTGTTGACCACCGTCACCGCCACCCGCTCGCGCCCCGGGTTCAGCGCCACAACGCCCTCGCCGGGCACCACCTCGCCCGGGATCACGGGATCGGCCTGTGCACGGTGACGAGCTTGGTCCCGTCGGGGAAGGTCGCCTCGATCTGCACCGACTCCAGCATCTCCGGAACGCCCTCCATCACGTCGTCCCGGGTCAGCACGGCCCGTCCGGCCTCCATCAGCTCGGCGACCCCGCGCCCGTCCCGGGCGCCCTCCAGCACGTACGCCGCGATGATCGCGGTCGACTCCGGATGGTTGAGCCGCAGTCCGCGCGCCCGCCGCTCCCTGGCCACCTGCGCGGCCACATGGATCAGCAGTCGTTCCTGCTCATGTGGGGTGATCAGCACCCGCCCGACGCTAGTGCCCCGCACCCGGACCACAACGCCCCGATTGCGAATTTAACGGCGAATTAACGAACATCCTTGCCGAAGCGCCCGACATCGCCGGATCCGGTCGGAGGACGTTCGCCGATCGGGTGGTGATCGTTTGGAAACACGGTCCTTACCCGGGGGGAGGGCGACGGAAACGGAACGGTCCAAGACTCCGTGCGTCGAGATCTTGGAGGTGTTCCTTGCCGACAAGGGAACAAACACAGGGGTACAGCCGGCGTTCCTTCCTCACCCGAGTGGGGGCGACCGGCGGCGCGGGGGCGATGTTCGCCACGATGGGCGCGCTGGGTCTGGCGCCGTCCGCGGAGGCCGCGACCAAGGTGCCCTTCCAGCCGCCGAGTCCTTCGGACTTCCGCCTCAAGGGGCGCGGGGCGGCGAAGGTGCTCGTGCTGGGCGGCGGTGTCGCGGGGCTGGCCGCCGCCTATGAGCTGGGCAAGGCCGGCTACCGCGTCACGGTGCTGGAGGCCCAGGACAGGGTGGGCGGTCGCAACCTCACGTTGCGCGGCGGCGACCGACTGCACGAGATGGGCGGGGAGACGCAGCGCTCCCGGTTCGGCGAGGGCACCTACTTCAACGCCGGGCCGGCGCGCATCGCGCAGTGGATGACCACCATGGACTATTGCCGTGAGCTCGGCGTGCCGCTGGAGGTGTTCACCAACGGCAACGCCGAGGCCTATATCTACAACGAGTCCGCCGGGATGAAGGCTCCGGTGAAATGGCGCACCGCCAAGGCCGACGTCTACGGGTACGTCTCCGAGCTGCTGGCCAAGGCCACCGACCAGGGGGCGTTGGACGGGCGGCTCACCGCGGCCGACAAGGAGCGGCTGCTCTCGTTCCTGTCCGGCTTCGGGGCGATCGGCTCCAAGGCCAACGGGTACGCGTACACCGGCACCGACCGGCGGGGATACACGATCGACCCGGGGGCGGGGGAGCAGCCGGGCACCCTCCTCGGGGCGCCGCCGTCGCTGTCGGACGTCTTCGCCAGCGGGGTGGGCAGGTCGTTCTCGTTCGAGTTCGGCTACAGCCAGGCCATGCTGATGTTCCAGCCGGTCGGTGGCATGGACGCCATCCCGCGGGCGCTGGCCAAGGCGGTGGGGCGGGACAAGATCCGCACCGGCGCCAAGGTCACGAAGATCACCAACCTGGCGCAGGGCGTGCGCGTGGAGTACGTCGTCGACGGCCGCACCAGGGTCGCCGAGGCCGACTACGTGATCGCCACACTGCCGCCGCAGATCCTGGCGAAGATCCCGCACAACCTCGGCGCGGGCGTGCAGTCGGCCCTGGCCATGCCGGTCCCGGTGTCCACCGGCAAGATCGGCCTGGAGTACCGCCGCCGCTGGTGGGAGCAGGACGAGAACATCTACGGCGGCATCACCAACACCGACCTGGACGTGTCCACGATCTGGTACCCGTCCTACGGCTACCACGGGCGCGGCGGGCTGGTCGTCGGCTACTACAACTTCGGGGGCGCCGCCGACGCGTACGCGACCATGACGCACGCCGACCGGCTCGCACGGGCCCTCGCCCAGGGCGCCAAGATCCACGGGGACCGGTACCGGCGGGACCTCGCGGCGTCCATGTCCATCGCATGGCGGAGACAGCCCCATATCGAGGGCGGCTGGATCTCTTGGCCGTCCCGTGGCGCGGAGTACCGCCTGCTCAATCAAGCGCAGGGGAACGTCTACTACTGCGGCGACTGGCTCAGCTACGAGATCGCCTGGCAGCACGGCTCGTTCGAGTCGGCGCGCAAGGTCGTCTCCGAGCTCCACCAGCGGGTCCTGGCGTCCTAGGAGGAACGATGCGTCGCAAGGTCATCACCGGAGCCGTCTCCGCCGCCGTGCTCGTGGGGCTGGGCGGGGCCGCCTCCGCCGCGCCCGAGCGCACCCCCCGGCCCCCCAAGCCCACCGAGGTCCGCCCGGCGCTGCCCGAGGGGCAGAGCAACCCGTCCATCGCCGGCGGGGTCGGGGTCGGCTCGCTGGTCACCACGTACACCTCCAGCGGCCTCGGCCCGGCGGGGGCCAACACCTCCGCCCCCGCGGGCACGCCGGAACGTTACGTCGACTTCCCCGGGGGCGTCCTGCCGCCCGGGGTCACCCTCACCGAGGCCCAGTCCATCAACGCGCTGAAGCAGATCGGCGAGAACCTCAAGGCCGCCGGGCTCACGCCCCGCGACGTGATCTCGATGCGCGCCTACCTGAGCAACCCGCCCGGGTCCGACGTCGCGGACTTCGCCGGGTGGAACCGCGCCTACCGCCAGTTCTACGCCAACACCGACCTGGTCACGCGCAAGGTGCTCGACGTCCCCTTGGGGACGGCGGCGCCCGCGCCGCCGATGTACGCCAACCCGGCACGGCCCGCCCGCGTCACGCTGGAGATCGAGAACCTGCCGGTCCAGGGCTGGCTGGTCGAGGTCGAGGTCGTCGCCGCCTATCGCCACCGCTGAGCACGGGACGCCCCCGCCGGTGCGGGGATCCGGCACCGGCGGGGGCGTCCCGGTCCACAGATGGGAGAAGTCGTTGCCGGAGCCTCTCAGCCGCCGCACGTTCCTCGGCCGGACCGGAGCGGGCGCGGCGGTCGTGGCCGGGGGCGTGATCGCCGGAGCCCCCGCGCTCGGCGGCCCCGCCGCGGCCCGGACCGCCGTCGACCCCGCCGCCCTCGACCCGCTGGCGCTGCTCCGGCGGATGCTGGCCTTCGACACCCAGAACTTCGGCGAGGGCGGCGTGACCAGGCCGCACGCCGAGATGCTCAAGGCGGTGTGGGACTCGGCGGGCGTCCCCGCCGAGATCATTCCGACCCCCAAGGCCGACAACGTCCATCTCGTCGCCCGGGTGCGCGGCACGACCGCCGGACCGCCGCTGTTGTTGCTGGGACATTCCGACGTCGTCCCGGTGGAGCGTGCCCAATGGTCGGTGGACCCGTTCGCCGGAGTGGTCAGGGACGGCCAGGTCCACGGCCGCGGCGCCCTCGACATGAAGGGCGCCAACGCCGCGTTCATCGCCGCCCTGCTGCGCCACCTGCGGGAGGGCGCCCGGTTCGAACGCGACGTCATCGTGCTGACCGACTGCGACGAGGAGGCCGGCCCGTACGGCTCCCGCTGGCTGGCCGCCAACCATTGGGCCAAGGTCGACGCCGGCATGGTGCTGACCGAGGGCGGCTGGTTCCTGGCGCAACGCGACCGGACGACGCCCATGCTCATCACCGTGACCAGGCAGGACAAGGTCTACTTCAACCTGGACCTGGTCTCCGAGGGCACTGCGACCCACTCGTCCAAGCCGATGCCCGACTCGGCCGTGGTGCGGCTGTCGCGGGCCGTGGCCGAGCTGGGGGGCTGGCTCGCGCCCGCCGTCCTCACGCCCGTCACCCGCGAGTACTTCACCGCGCTCGCCGAGGCCACCGAGGACGTCGCGTTCCGCCGCGCCATCGAGTTGCTCCTGGCCGCCCGATCGCAGCGGGCCCGCGACCGGGCGGCGGCCGTGGTCGTCGCCCGCAGCTCGTACCCGTGGCTCCACCGGGCGCTGCTCCGCACCACCCACGCGTTCGTCATCGAGGACGCCGGCTACAAGGAGAACGTCATCCCGTCCACGGCCACCGTGCGGGTCAACTGCCGCGGCGTGCCGGGGGGTCAGCGCCCCCGCGACTTCCTCGCCCAGGTGCGCACCCTCCTGAAGGACCGCGACGTGACCGTGAAGCTGGTCGGCGCGGCGGGGGAGACGGAGGAGGACGCGCTGCGCAGGCTCGACGAGACCTTCGTGCGCCCTCCCTCCAGCATCGACTCGCCCCTCTTCGAGGCGATCCGGAGCGCCGCCGGGGTCACCTACCCGGGTGCGGAGTTCGTCCCGGCGCTGTTCGAGGCGGGTACGAGCCTGTACCCGTGGACGTCGCGAGGCGTCCCCGGGTACGGCGTCTACCCGTACGTCATCGACAACGACCAGCTCATCGGCATGCACGGGAACGACGAGCGCATCGGCGTCGAGGCCCTCAAGCAGGGGACCGAGTTCATGTACCGGTTGTTCGACCGTTTCCGGGTGCGGTGACCGTGCGGCCGATGCCGGGATAGTCCACCACCATGCCGTCCGCGTCGAAGACGATGTCGGCCGTGAAGCCCTCCGAGGCGTAGTTGACGACCGAGCGGTCGCCCTCCCGGCGGACGAACGTGTACGTCTGCGGCGACGGCGTCACCGTCAGCTCCGGCACCGAGACCCACGCCATCAGGTGCTCGACCGGCCCGCCGCCCTCCAGGAGACCCGCCCGCAGCACGGGCATGGTGTTGGTCAGCGGCGACAGCCCCAGGTCGCAGTCCAGCGCGCCCTTGAGGGCGGACGCGTCCCCGCCGGGCGGGGGCATCGCCAGGTGCCCGGTGGCCCTCGCCCGGACCGTCCAGACCTCGTCGGGCCCGTTGGCGAGTTCGAGGGAACGACGCCAGGGCCCGGTCTCCGGATCGAGCCCCTCGGCCCGCACCAGCAGCCGGGCGGTCACGTACCCGTCGGCCGTGGCCAACTCGTACTCCAGCCGGTAGGGCAGGGGCCCGCCGCCGACCGCCCACCCGGCGGCGGTCAGGGAGCGGCCCTCGAACTCCACCTCGGCCAGTTCGGCGCCCTCGTCCTTCACCCACACCACGGATCTCGTCATGAAGATCGTTATGCCCCGGACGACGCCGCGGACCCCTGTCGGGACCGTCGGAGCGGCCCGAGATGTCGGAGGCCGGGAATAGACTCACGGCGTGGCAGGCCGGATTCGCAACGAGGACATCGCGCTCGTCCGTGACAGGTCGCCCATCGCCGACGTCGTGGGGGATTACCTCCAGCTTCGGAACGCGGGTGGCGGCGACCTCAAGGGGCTGTGCCCGTTTCATGACGAGAAGTCGCCGTCGTTCAACGTGACGCCGGCGCGCGGGCTCTACTGGTGCTTCGGGTGCGGTGAGGGCGGCGACGTCATCACCTTCGTCCAGAAGATGGAGCACCTGTCGTTCGCCGAGTCGGTGGAGCGGCTGGCCGCCAAGGCGGGTGTGGAGCTGCGCTACGAGGAGGGCGGCTACAGCCCCCGCCAGGACGGGCAGCGGGCCCGGCTGGTCGAGGCGCACAAGGCGGCGGCCCAGTACTACGCCGAGCGGCTGTCGTCCGACGAGGCGTCGATCGGGCGGAGGTTCCTGGCCGAGCGGGGGTTCGAGGCCGCGCACGCCGAGCACTTCGGCGTCGGCTACGCCCCCCGCGAGTGGGAGGCCCTCGTCCGGCACCTGCGCGGTCGCGGCTTCAGCGACCAGGAGCTGGTCGCCGGCGGGCTGGCCAGGGAGGGGCGGCGCGGCCCGGTCGACCGGTTCCGGGGGCGGCTGATCTGGCCGATCC
Organism: Thermomonospora umbrina; assembly: GCF_003386555.1. Lineage (GTDB taxonomy): Bacteria > Actinomycetota > Actinomycetes > Streptosporangiales > Streptosporangiaceae > Thermomonospora > Thermomonospora umbrina. The sequence goes on from NZ_QTTT01000001.1 coordinate 5,370,451, forward strand.
GCGACATGACCGGTGACGTCATCGGGTTCGGCGCGCGCAAGCTGTTCGACAACGACGACGGCCCCAAATACCTCAACACCCCCGACTCCCCGCTCTTCAAGAAGAGCACCGTGCTCTACGGGGCCGACCTGGCGAAGAAGGAGATGGCCCGGCGGCGTCAGGCGGTGATCGTCGAGGGCTACACCGACGTGATGGCCTGCCATCTGGCCGGGGTGCCGACGGCCGTGGCCACCTGCGGCACGTCCTTCGGCGAGGACCACGCCAAGCTGCTGCGCCGGCTGCTGATGGACCAGGCCGACGCCCGCGCCGAGATCATCTTCACCTTCGACGGGGACGCCGCCGGGCAGCGCGCCGCGCTCCGCGCCTACGCCCAGGACCAGCGGCTGGTCTCGCAGACCTTCGTGGCCGTGCAGGCCGACGGGCTCGACCCCTGCGACCTGCGGCTCCAGCACGGCGACGCGGCGGTGCGCGACCTGGTGGCCTCCCGCCGGCAGTTGTTCGAGTTCGTCATCCGCACCACCATCGAGGGCTTCGACACGAGCACCAACGAGGGCCGGCTCGCCGCGCTCGACGCCGCCGCCCCCGTGGTGGCGGGCATCAAGGACGCCGGGCTCCGCAAGATGTACGCCGTCAGCCTCGATCGCTGGCTGGGCATCATGGACGAGGAGTTCGTGCTCCGCCGCATCCGGGAGCAGAGCGTCCGGCGTCCGGCGTCCGGCGGCCGGGAGCGCCCCGACAGGCGTCAGGACGCCTCCGGCGAGCAGGCGGACGGCGAGCGGCCCCGACGTCCCGAGGCCGACCCGAACGACCCCGACGTGCGGCGCGAGTGGGAGCTGCTCCAGTTCGCGGTGCAGCGTCCGGCGACCCTCGGCCCCGCCTTCGACGAGCTGCCGGTGTCGGCGTTCGCCGCCGCGCCGCACGCCGCCGTGCGCGCCGTGATCGCCGAGGCGGGCGGGGTGGCCGCCGCGACCGGTCCGGACTGGGCCGTGCGGCTGCGTGAGGCGGCCCCGAACGAGCAGGTCGCGGGCCTGGTCACCCGGCTGGCGGTGGAGCCGTTGCGCACCTCCGGAGAAACGGATGACCGCTACGCGGCGGAGTTGCTCGCCCGAATCACCGAACGCCAGCTCACCGCCGAGATCGCCGCACTGAAGGTTAAACTCGAACGGCTGAATCCGGCCGAGCGCCCCGAGGACTACAGCCGGCTGTTCGGCGATCTTGTGGCCCTTGAGCAGCAGCGACGCGTGATGCGTGAGCGCGCCATCGGGTCGCTATAGCACACCCTCCCGAAAAATGGGTGCTGTGATCTCGCGCCGGATTGACGCACACTGTCACTGTGGGCCCTACGGTGCTGCCAAGCGAAGCGCCATCGGTTGACCAGGTGGCGGACCTCGTCGCGCGTGGGAGAGAGCGCGGCGGCGTGACCGTCGAGGACGTGACGGCCGCGATCGATCGCTCCGAACTGCCGGCCGACTCGCTTGACAGGGTCGTCTGGATGCTCGCCGAGCAGGGGGTGGAGGTCCTCGAGTCTCCCAGTGAGACCGAGGAGTCCACGCGAGCGGACGATCCCGGCAAGCGTGCGCCGACGAGCGACCTGGTCCGGATCTACCTGCGAGAGATCGGGCGCGTACCGCTGCTGACGGCAGAAGATGAAGTCGAACTCGCGAAATCGATCGAGGCGGGACTGTTCGCCGAGGAGAAACTGGCCCGCGCGGCCATCCTCTCCCCGGTGGAACGGCTCGACCTCGAACTGCTCGCCCGGGACGGGGACCGGGCGAAGCAACGTTTGATCGAGGCCAATCTGCGGCTGGTGGTCTCGATCGCCAAACGCTATGTGGGTCGGGGAATGCTGTTCCTCGACCTCATTCAGGAGGGCAATCTCGGGCTGATCCGCGCGGTCGAGAAATTCGACTACACCAAGGGCTTCAAGTTCTCCACCTACGCCACCTGGTGGATCCGTCAGGCCATCACCAGGGCGATCGCCGACCAGGCCCGCACCATCCGGATCCCCGTCCACATGGTGGAGACCATCAACAAGCTCGTCCGGGTGCAGCGCCAACTCCACCAGGACCTCGGGCGGGAGCCGGCGCCGGACGAGATCGCCGCCGAGATGGGGCTGTCCCCCGAGCGGGTCGTCGAGATCCAGCGCATCTCCCAGGAGCCGGTGTCCCTGCAGTCGCCGATCGGAGAGGAGGACTCCGACCTCGGCGACTTCATCGAGGACGCCGACGCCGTGGTCCCCATCGAGGCCGCGGCGTTCATCCTGCTCCAGGACCAACTGGAGGACATCCTCTGCACCCTGTCGGACCGCGAGCAGCGCATCATCCAGTTGCGCTTCGGGCTGTCCGACGGCCATCCCCGCACCCTGGAGGAGGTCGGGCGCGAGTTCGGGGTGACCCGAGAGCGCATCCGCCAGATCGAGTCCAAGACGCTGGCCAAGCTCCGCCATCCCTCCCGGGCCCAAATGCTCCGCGAGTACTTGGACTGACGCCGCGCCGGTCCGGGGGCGGAGACCCCCGGACCCGCGGGGTCTCTAAGATCGGGCCCATGACGGCTCCCTCCCTGGACGGACGGCGGTTCCGCGCCGTCGCCGACGTGGTCGGCGGCGAGGTCGGAACGGCCACCGCGTTCACCTACCACGAGCGCGACGGCGAGATCTGGGCCGACTACGGCGGCGGCGCGATCCGCCGCGGTCACCTGGTCGGCACCCGCGTCGGCGACCGCCTCGACTTCCGGTACGCCCAGCTCAACGCGTCCGGCGAGACCGCCGTCGGGCACTGCGTGACCGAGGTGCGGGTGCTTCCGGACGGCCGGCTGCGGCTGGAGGAGACGTGGGAATGGGAGTCTCGCCCGGGTTCGGGCACCAGCGTGGTGGAAGAGGTCGTTGACGGGGCATAAACGTCCGTTGGTCGTCTACGGTGGGATGCATGCTGATCGTCACGACTGATGTCCTTCCGGGCTACGAGATCCGCCGCGTGCTCGGCGAGGTGCTCGGGGTGGCCGTGCAGACCGACCAGGGGGCCGTGCCGGGCACCGGCTCCTCGCCCAGCAGCGGCACCTTCCGCATGACGGGGGAGCAGCCCGCCATCGGCCTGGCCGCCACGCGGCGCGAGGCCCTGCAGCGCCTCGGCGAGGAGGCCCGCCGGATGGGCGCCACCGCCGTCATCGGCATGTGCTTCGACAACGCCTTCGTGAGCGGCGGCGCCGGGCGCGGCGGCCACGAGGTCTGCGCGTACGGCACTGCGGTGGTGGCCGAGTTCGCCCAGCACCAGGGCCAGGGCCAGAACCCCGGCATGGCCAAGGTCGCCCCCCAGCCGCAGGGCGTCCCCCCGTACGTGGAGGCCCAGCCGGGCCGTCCGCCGATGGTCGCCCGCAACCTCACGATCGGCATGCACGGCGAGCCTCCGCGCTGACCCTTCGCGCCCCGACGCGGCGCTCGGGCCGGATGTGGCCAGGGCGGGCCCGCTAACCCCCGGCGGCGCGTTCGGCCCTGACGCGGTCCACGACATCGCGCGCGGCGGTCTTGATCGACTCCAGCTCCTGGAGATAGGCCCAGTAGTCGGGATGGGCGCCGCGCAGCCCCCGTCCGGCCGCCTCCAGTCGTTCGACCAGGGCGTCCAGCGTGCGGGCGTGCTGCGGGGAGATCGCCGAGCCCGCGCCGACGACCAGCTTCTGCGCGTCGCGGACCGCGAAGCGGACGGCCTCGGCGGGACGCGCCGGATCCTCGGCGGCGGCGTCCAGATCCGCCAGCCTGCCGGTGACCTGGCCCGCCCGGCGGTCGGCGGCGGTCAGCTCGGTGCGGGCGGCGGTCAGGGAGCGCTGCGCGTCGGCCCAACGCCCGGCCTCGGCGTGCGCCCGGGCCTCGGCGATGCGCTCCCGGGCCCGCGCGACGCCGTCCTCGATGGCGGCGGGCGCATCCTTGAGATCCTGCCAACAGCCCGCCGAGTAGCCGCGCAGCAGCCTGCTCATCGCCGCCCGCACGGGCTCGGCCCGACCCGCCACGACGTCCACCCGGGTACGGACGGCGGTCAGCGCGTGGCGGACCTTCTCGGCGGCGCGAGGCAGCTCCTCGGCCTGCTCGCGGGCGGTGTCGGCCAGCCGCCGCACCTCGTCGGCGACCTCCAGCGCGCCGGCCAGCCCCAGCCCGCCCAGCCCCTGGGACGACAGCCGCGCCAAAGACCGGCGGGCCTCTTCGAGAAGCTCCAGGGGCTCCCCGGCGTCCATGCCCGCCGACGTGGCCCGCGTGATCGCGTCGTCGGCGGCGGCGACCGCGTCGCGGGCCGCCCCCAGTTTGGGCGGCAGGCGGTCGAGGGCCGCCTCCAGCCTCGCCATGGTGTCGGACAGCCGGGCGGCGAAGCCGTTCAGATCGCCGGTGACCTTGGTCAGCCCGTCGGTCACCGCGATCAGGGCGCGGCGGGCGGCGTCGTACTCCGCCGCGGTCCCGTCCAGGTCGTCGAGATCGTGGGCGTCCAGCACCGCGATGTAGGCCGCCGAGGCGGTGTCGGCCGAGCCGTTCAGGGCGGCCAGCTCGCGCTGGGCGGAGTCGGCCGCGGCGGCGTCCAGGTCGGCGAACACCGTGACCCGCCCGCCGACGTACCGTTGGGCCTGATCCATCTCGTAGAAGGCGGACGCCGCCTCCTCCCGCGCCTTGGCCGCCGCGGCCCTGGCCGACTCGGCGCCCCCGTCACGGCGGCCCCGACGACGCTGCTCGCCCGCTCCCCGCAATGCGCCTCCGCCGTCCGTTCCATGTCCGGGCCGGGCGCGACGGGCCCGCCGCGCCACGGCCCACGGTCAGTCCCCCCTAGTCTCGCGCACGACGGGCCGTGCGTTCACCGTCGTGCACCGTTCTGTTCCACCGGCGGGGGGCCGACGGAACGTGATGGAACGGATAGCATCGCCACGACGTCTTATGGATGTCGGATGACGGTCGATGACGACACGAAGAGCGATTCTGGAGGCACTGTGGGTGTCAGTCTGAGCAAGGGCGGAAATGTCTCGCTCACCAAGCAGGCGCCGGGGCTGACCGCGGTCACCGTGGGGCTCGGCTGGGACGTCCGCACCACCACCGGGACGGATTTCGACCTCGACGCCTCCGCCATCGTGCTCGACGCCTCCGGCAAGGTCCTGTCGGACCAGCACTTCATCTTCTTCAACAACCTGAAGACGCCGGACGGCACGGTCGAGCACACCGGTGACAACCTCACCGGCGTCGGCGAGGGCGACGACGAGCAGGTCAAGGTCGACCTGGCCGGCATGGTCGCCGAGGCGCAGCGGGTGGCGTTCGCCGTGTCGATCTACGACGGCGACTCCCGCGGCCAGAGCTTCGGCCAGGTGCGCAACGCGTTCATCCGGGTGGTCAACCAGGCCGACGGGGTCGAGCTGGCCCGCTACGACCTGTCGGAGGACGCCTCCACCGAGACGGCGATGGTGTTCGGCGAGCTGTACCGCAACGGCGCCGAGTGGAAGTTCCGCGCGGTCGGCCAGGGCTACGCGTCCGGGCTGGCGGGCATCGCGACCGACTTCGGCGTCAACCTCTGATCCGACGGGCCACAGCCGGCGACCACAGGGAGTAGGAGCAGTCCGACCATGGGAGTTTCCCTCGCCAAGGGCGGTAACGTCTCGCTGTCCAAGGCCGCGCCCAACCTGACCGCGGTGGCGGTCGGCCTGGGCTGGGACGTCCGCGCGACGACCGGCGCGGACTTCGACCTCGACGCCTCCGCGCTGCTGTTGGGCGGCGGCGGCAAGGTCCTCTCCGATCAGCACTTCGTGTTCTTCAACAACCTGCGCAGCCCGGACGGCTCGGTCGAGCACACCGGGGACAACCTGACCGGCGAGGGCGAGGGCGACGACGAGGTCATCAACGTGAGCCTCGTCGGGGTGCCGCAGGAGTGCGCGCGCATCGTCTTCCCGGTGTCGATCTACGACGCCGACAACCGCGGACAGAGCTTCGGTCAGGTCCGCAACGCGTTCATCCGCATCGTCGACCGGGCCGACGGGAATGAGCTGGCCCGTTTCGACCTTACAGAAGATGCCTCGACCGAGACCGCCATGGTGTTCGGCGAGCTGTACCGCTACCAGTCAGAGTGGAAGTTCCGCGCGGTCGGCCAGGGGTACGCCTCGGGTCTTGCCGGCATCGCCATGGACTTCGGCGTCAACGTGGGCTGATGCGTTGACGTTTCCCCGCCGTCTAGCAGAAACACGTTCATGATTCTTCGCACCTTCGGGTGGTCCTTCGCCGTCACCGCCATCGGTCTGGTCATCGCGCTCCTGTACGGGGGCCCGGCCGGGCTGGCGCTGGTGGCGGTGCTCGCCGTCCTGGAAATCTCGCTGTCGTTCGACAACGCCGTGGTCAACGCCAAGGTGTTGGAGCGGATGAGCCCGTTCTGGCAGAAGATCTTCTTGACCATCGGCATCGCGATCGCGGTGTTCGGCATGCGGCTGGTCTTCCCGCTCCTGATCGTCGGGATCACCGCCCAGATGAACCCGATCGAGGCCGTCAACCTGGCCTTCGACGACGAGAAGGAGTACGCCCACCTCATGGAGGAGGCGTACCCGATGATCGCGGCGTTCGGCGGCATGTTCCTGATGATGCTGTTCCTGGACTTCGTGTTCGAGGAGCGGGCCGACAAGTGGCTCCCCTGGCTGGAGCGCCCGCTGGCGCGGATCGGCAAGCTGGACCAGCTCTCGGTGGTCGTGGCGGGCGGCGCGCTGGCCTTCGTGGCCGGCAACTACGCCAAGGACCCGGGCGAGGTCATGATCTCCGGCGTGCTCGGCATGGTGACCTACATCCTGGTCAACGGCCTGGGCGAGCTGTTCGAGGACGAGGGGGTGGCCGCCGAGGCCGGCGAGGGCAGGACCGGCCCCAACGGGCTGGTGCTGGCCACCGGCAAGGCCGGGTTCTTCCTGTTCCTCTACCTGGAGGTCCTGGACGCCTCGTTCTCCTTCGACGGGGTCATCGGGGCGTTCGCGATCAGCACCAACCCGGTGGTCATCATGCTGGGCCTGGGCATCGGCGCCATGTACATCCGGTCGCTGACGGTGTTCCTGGTGCGCAAGGGGACCCTGCAGGAGTACCGCTACCTCGAGCACGGCGCGCACTGGGCCATCGGCGCCCTGGCCGTCTGCATGCTGATCAGCATCGGCTCCCATGTGCCCGAGGCGATCACCGGCGGGCTCGGCGCGGGTCTGATCATCGCCGCCTTCGTCAGCTCCGTCCTGCGCAACCGCAACGGTGACGAGGACGGCGAGGCGGCCGTCGAGGGCGGCGACGACGAGGGGCTTCATCCCACGGGTGTGTCAGAGAGCGAGTCACTGACGAAGGGATGACGCCGACGATGTCCGTCTCGCTGCAGAAGGGGCAGCAGGTCTCCCTGGCCAAGCCGGGGGGCGGCGCGCTCACCCGGGTCCGGATGGGCCTGGGCTGGGACGCGGTCGCCAAGAAGGGCCTGTTCGGCCGGACCAGGACGCAGTCGATCGACCTCGACGCCTCCTGTCTGCTGTTCGACGCCTCGGGCAACCTCGTCGACGCGGTCTGGTTCCGCCAACTGCGCAGCAAGGACGGCTCCGTGCGGCACACCGGCGACAACCTCACCGGTGCCGGGGACGGCGACGACGAGTCGATCGAGGTCGACCTGACCCGGCTGCCGGGCAACGTCGCCCAGTTGGTCTTCACCGTCAACTCCTTCACCGGGCAGGACTTCTCCCAGATCGAGAACGCGTTCTGTCGGCTGGTCGACGAGACCGGCGGACGGGAGCTGGCCCGCTACGACCTCTCGGGGTCCGGGTCGCACACCGCGCAGATCATGGCGAAGGTCGCCCGGGACGGGCGGGGATGGTCGATGACCGCGATCGGGGCGACGGCCACCGGCCGGACGTTCCAACACCTGCTGCCGACGGTGTCGGCGCATCTGTGACTGCGGCGCGGGGGCTTGCGGACGGCAGGACGTTCACGGGCCCCCGCTCCCATTTCGAGGGATCGTGGGGCGCGGGCGCCCCCGTACGGCCGACCCGATCGGTGTGACGTCGCCCTTACCACCGTCCCGTGGGCGTGACCGGATTCGCACCGCCGATTTCCCGCGATTTGGGACATACCCTGTATATCGTTCCGGAAGTGGCCCGGGCGGGGACTGCGCGCGATGCGGCGCCGTGGAGACGTGGGCTGTCAGACCATGGAAAGGACCTGCTTCCATGCGGCATTTCGACCATGTCTCGGCCGCCCGGCGCAAACATCTGTTCTACCGGCATCCGAGGCCGTTCGGGCGTGACGACGACCCCGCGGTGCTCGCGGTGGCGCTCGGGGCCACCCTCTACAGCCCGGCGACCCGGCCCGCGCTGGCCGACGACATCGCCAAGGCCGCCCGTCGGGGCGTGACCAGCATGGTGGTGTGCCTCGAGGACGCCATCCCCGACGACGAGGTGCCCGCCGCCGAGGCCAACGTGGTGGCCCAGCTCCATCGGGCCCACGCGACCGGGCTCCCGATGCCGCTGCTGTTCATCCGGGTCCGCACCCCCGATCAGATCCCCGACCTGGCCCGGCGGCTGGGCGACGCGGTGGAACTGGTCAGCGGGTTCGTGCTCCCCAAGTTCACGGCGACGTGCGGTGGAGCGTTCCTCGACGCGTTGGAGCAGACGCGCCCGCTGACGTCGCGCCGGCTGCTGGCCATGCCGGTGATCGAGAGCCGTGAGGCCGTCTACCGCGAGACCCGCACCGACATGCTGCACGACGTGGCGCGGCTGCTGGCCAAGCACGCCGACCTCGTCCTGGCGGTGCGGCTGGGCGCCACCGACCTGTGCGCCGCCTACGGGCTGCGCCGCCCGCCCGACCTCACGATCTACGACATCCACCCGGTCGCCAGCGTGATCTCCGACGTGGTCAACGTGCTCGGCCGTGCCGACGGCTCCGGCTTCGTGGTCACCGGCCCGGTCTGGGAGTACTTCTCCGCCGGGGAACGCCTGTTCAAGCCCCAGCTCCGGCAGGCCCCGTTCGAGCGGCGGGACGCGGCCACGCTGCGCCAGCACATCATCAGCGCCGAGCTGGACGGCCTGATCCGCGAGGTCCATCTCGACAAGGCCAACGGGCTCACCGGCAAGACCGTCATCCACCCGACCCACGTGCCGGCGGTGCACGCCCTGTCGGTGGTGACGCACGAGGAGTACTGCGACGCGGCCGACATCCTCGGGGTGGCCGGAGGCGGCGCGATGGCCAGCAGCTACGCCAACAAGATGAACGAGGCCAAGCCGCACCGGGCCTGGGCCGAGCGGCTGATGCTGCGCGCCCGGCTGTTCGGGGTGGCCGCCGAGGACGTCACGTTCGTGGAGCTCCTCGAAGCCGCGGGCGGCCTGTGAACACCTGGAACGGCGCCTGGGTCGCCGAGCGTCTGGATGTCCGCCTGGTCGACGACGAACGCCCCTTCGGCGTGGGTCTGTCCGACCTGGTCGGCCTGGCGGTGCGCCGCAACCCGCGCCGCGCCCATCTGCTGGTCTCCTCGGTCCTGGGCAAGCACGTGCCGACCGACCCCTGCCTCGTCCACGCCGCCGGCCTCCTCCTCGGCCACCGCATCACCGGCCTCTCCGACGCGACGGTCGCCGCCGCCTCCTCCGCCCTGCGCGCGGCCTTGGCCGGCCCCGACACGTCGGCCCCGCCCGTGGACGTCGCCGCGTCGGCGGCGCTTCCGAACGCCCTCGCGGCATCGCCGCCGGCGGTGGTGTTGCGCGACCTGCTTCGGGTGCCCGTCGCGCCGATGTCCGCGCTGGTCATCGGGTACGCGGAGACGGCGACGGCGCTGGGGCACTCGGTCGCCGACGCGCTCGGAGGCGCCGTCTACCTGCACTCGACGCGGCGGCCGGTGGAGGGGGTGGCCCCGTACGGCGGGTTCGAGGAGGAGCACAGCCACGCCACGAGCCATCTGCTGCTGCCGGCCGACCGGGCGTTGTTCGAGACGGCGGGGCCCGTGGTGCTGGTCGACGACGAGCTGTCCACCGGTACGACGGTGCTCAACACGATCCGGGCGCTGCACGCCGTGAGCCCCCGCGATCACTACGTGGTGGCCGCCCTGGTGGACGTCCGAGGGCCGGAGGACCGGGCCCGGATGGCGGCGTTGGCCGATGAGCTGGGTGCGCGCATCGACGCCGTCGCCCTGGCGTCCGGGCGGGTGGAGCTGCCGCCGGACATCCTGCGGACGGGTCAGGCGCTGGTCGCCGCGACGGCGTCCCCGGATCCCCCGGCCGCCGTCGTTCCGGCGTGTCCGGTCGTTCGGGCGGACCTGGGCTGGCCCGGCGACCTGCCGGAGGGCGGGCGGCACGGGTTCACGCCCGAACACCGCGAGCGTCTCGACAAGGAGCTGCCCGAGATGGCGGCACGGGTCGCCGACGCGATCCCCGGCGGGGCGCGGCGCGTTCTGGTGTTGGGGTTCGAGGAGCTGATGTACGTCCCGCTGCGGCTCGGTGAAGGGCTCGCGGACCGGCTTCCCCGTGCGGACGTTCGCTATTCGACGACGACGCGTTCTCCCGTGCTGGCCGTCGACGAGCCCGGGTACGCCATCAGGACGCGGCTGGCCTTCCCCGCGCACGACGATCCGGCGGACGGACCGGGGGAGCGCTACGCCTACAACGTGGCGGCGGGAACGGACCCGTCCCGCGCCTTCGACGCCATCGTCCTCGTCGTGGACGAGGCCGGGGACACCCCGGCGTTGGAGTCGGGCCTCCTCGCGAGGCTGCGCGGCGTCGCCCCGGTCGTCCTCGCCACCGTTCCCGTTCGTTCCCCGGCGTCGCGGAGGGAGGGCCGTTGACCGAACCGCTGTACGGGCCCGAATTCGGCAGCTACCCGGCCGAGGACGTGACCTGGCTGCTCAAGGACCTGTCCCACGTCCGCCTGGAGGCGCCGACCGAGGAACGCGAGGAGGCGATCCAGGCGGGCCGCGCCCACTACGCCGAATCCCTGCCCGTCGAGTACCAGCCGGGTCCGCAGTACCAGCGGCTCTTCCACGAGGCGCTGGACGCGACGGCGGCCCGCCTGGCGTACGCGGTCGGGCTGATCACCGAGATGATCCTCGCCGAGCGGGGCCGTGAAGCGGTGCTGGTCTCGCTGGCCCGCGCCGGCACTCCCGTCGGCGTCCTGGTACGGCGTTGGGCGCGCATGGCGTACGGCCTGGACCTGCCGCATTACGCGGTCAGCATCGTCCGAGGGCGGGGCATCGACCGGGTGGCGCTGCGGTATCTGGCGCGGCACCACGACCCGGCCTCGATCATGTTCGTGGACGGCTGGACCGGCAAGGGCGCGATCAGCCGCGAGCTGTCGGCCGCCCTCGACGCGCACGCCCGCGACACGGGCGACCGATTCTCCGACGAACTGGCGGTGCTGGCCGATCCGGGCCGCTGCGCCCGCGTCTTCGGCACCCGCGACGACTTCCTGATCCCGTCCGCCTGCCTCAACTCCACCGTCTCCGGGCTGGTCAGCCGTACGGTGCTCAACGACGAGCTGATCGGGCCCGAGGACTTCCACGGCGCCAAGTTCTACGCCGAGCTGGCGTCCTCGGACGTCTCGGGGCTGTTCCTCGACACGGTCTGCGCCCGCTTCGGCGAGGTCGCCGAACGGGTCGCCCGCGATCTGCCGTCCCCCCACGACCCGGAGCGCGCGCCGGACTGGTCGGGCTGGGCCGCCGTCCGCCGGATCGGCGAGGAGCACGGCGTCGACGACCTCAACCTGATCAAGCCCGGCGTGGGGGAGACGACCCGGGTCCTGCTCCGCCGCGTCCCCTGGAAGGTCCTGGTCCGCGCCGACGCGGAGCCGGATCTGGCCCACATCCGGCTGCTGGCCGGGGAACGCGGCGTTCCCGTGATCGAGGTGGCCCCGGACGCGTTCCCGTACGCTTGCGCGGGCCTGATCCATCCCCGATTCCGTAAGGGCGGCGCCCAGTGAAGACCGTCGTGTGCACCGACCTGGACCGCACGCTCATCTACTCGGCCGCCGCCCTCTTCCTGGACGGGCCCGACGAGACCCTGCCCCGCCTGCTGTGCGTCGAGATGTACCAGGCGAAGCCCCTGTCGTACCTCACCGAGACGGCGGCCCGGCTCCTGGAACGGCTCGCCGAGGCGGCGACGCTGGTGCCGACGACGACGCGCACCCCCGAGCAGTACGCCCGGGTCCGGCTGCTCGACAAGCCACCGCCGTACGCGATCTGCGCCAACGGCGGGCACATCCTCGTCGACGGCGTGGACGACGCGGACTGGGCCGCCCGGGTGCGCGCCCGCGTGAGCGGCCTCGAACCGGCCGAGGTCCACGAGCACCTGACGCGCGTCGGCGGCGACTTCGTCCTCCGGGCCCGGGTCGCCTCCGGACTGTTCAGCTACGCGGTGGTCGACCGGCCCGCGCTCCCCGCCGACTGGATGGAGGAGCTGACCGGCTGGTGCGCCGAACGCGGCTGGCGGACCTCGCTGCAGGGCCGCAAGGTCTACTGCCTGCCGGCCGGGCTGACCAAGGCCGCCGCCGCCGCGGAGGTCGCCCGGCGGGCCGGGGCCGATCGGATGCTGGCCGCCGGCGACTCACTGCTGGACATCGAGTTGCTCGAGGCCGCCGACGCCGCGCTGCGCCCCGCCCACGGGGAACTCGCCGACACCGGCTGGACGGCCCCCAACACCGCCGTCACGACGACCCGGGGCGTCGCCGCGGGGGAGGAGATCGCGGGACGGCTGCTCGGACACGCCCTCGATCCCGGCGTCGTCCCCGACACCGGCCTCTGGCGCGAACTCGTCTCCGAGTGACAAATCGCCCCAACCCTAGGCAGGACGCTACCGTCGGGTCACTCTGAGAGGATGAGCCCCCGTCTGACAGGTGACGAGACCGTCCTGTGGGAGGCCGCGGCCCGTGTCCTCGACGACAACTGGACCGACTGCGGCACCGTGCCCTCACCGGGCCTCTACCCCCACCAGTGGAGCTGGGACTCGGCGTTCATCTGCATGGGCCTGGGCCGGCACCGACGCGACCGCGCCGAACGTGAGCTGCTGTCGCTCCTTCGCGGCCAGTGGTCGGACGGGCTGATCCCGCACATCGTCTTTCACCCGTCCGTCGCCCGGCACGCCTATTTCCCCGGCCCCGAACTTTGGCGCAGCCGCACGATGCCGGGCGCGCCCCGGAAGGTGCACACCTCCGGCCTCACCCAGCCGCCGTTGCACGCGGTCGCCGCGCTCCGCCTGCACGAGTACGCGAGGCCCGCCGACGCCGAACGCAGCCGCGCCTTCCTCGCCGAGGTGTATCCGGGGCTCGCCGCCCAGCACGCGTACCTCGCCGAGCACCGAGACCTCGCCGGGGAGGGCCTGGCGGCGATCTGTCACCCGTGGGAGTCCGGGCTGGACAACAGCCCCGCGTGGGACCGCCCGCTGTCCGCCCTCGACCTGCCGCCGTCCGCGTACGCCCCGGAGCGGACCGCCCGCACGCCGCCCACGGGCGACGACCACGAACGGTACGTCTGGCTGGCCACCCTGCTGCGCGACGCCGGATACCGGAGCGGGCACCTGCGCGACGACCACCCGTTCGCGGCCGAGGACCCCCTGTTCAACGCCGCCTATCTGGCCTCGGCCCACGCCCTCGCCGAGATCGCCGAGATCGTCGGCCGGGACCCCGTCCCGCACCGTGAGAGCGCCGAACGCATTCACCACGCCCTGCTGGCGCGGCTCTGGGACTGCGAGAGCGGGGCCTTCCGCGCGCTCGACCTGCGCACCGGACGCCTGATCCCGGTCCTCACGGTCGCCGCCTTCGGGCCCCTCCTGGATCCGGACCTGCCGGCCGGCGTCCTGCGATCCCTGGCCGAACTCCTGCTGTCGGCCCGCTTCGCCGGCGCCTGCGGCTACCCGGTGCCGTCCTGCGACATCCAGGCGACCTGCTTCGACCGGGGCGGCCACTGGCGCGGCCCGACCTGGGCCAACACCAACTGGCTGCTGTGGCTGGGCGCCTCCGGCCACGGCCTCACCGTGATCGCCGACCTCCTGTACGGGTCGGTGCTCCGCCTCGTCCGGCAGTCGGGCTTCCGGGAGTACTTCGACCCCTTCGACGGCTCGGGCCACGGCAGCCACGACTACAGTTGGACGGCCTCGGTGGTCCTGGACCTGCTGGCGGCCCGGCGCACACCCCAGGCGGCTTGATCCAGGCTGCCGTCGAGTCTTCGCACCGATGGTCCGCACAGGCTCGTGGGTGAGATTCGTCCGGTGTGGTGCGGTCCGGGCGGTCGGTACGGTGGGGCCATGCTCTCGTCGTTCAACCGCAGGCGGCTGCCCGCTTCCGTCCGGGACGCCCTCGACCTGACGCGCGGCGAACGGGTGCTGGCCCACGCGCCCACGCGCGGCGGCTCCCACGTGGTCGCCACGGTGCTGGCGCTGCACCTGCCCACGGGCGACGGCGCGTTCATCAGGCTGCCCTGGGACCGCATCGAGCGGGCGACCTGGGACAAGGGCGGCCTCGACGTCCACGAGACCTCCGGCGGCCGAGCCCACCACATCGGGCTCACCGACCCGGGCTCGGTGCCGGAGACCATCCGCGAACGGGTCACGTCCACGGTCGCGGTCACCCACCCGGCCGTGCTGCCGGGCGGCGGAAAGGTCCGCGTCACCGGCCGACGCTCACCCGCCACCGGCGACCTGCGCTGGTCCTTCATGTTCGAGGCCGGCCTCGACCCGAACGACCCGGGCCTCCTCGCCCAGGCCGAACAGGTGCTGGAGGACCTGCGCCGTCAGACGGGCCTCTGACCCGCTCCGACGCACACCGGCCGTACGGGACACGGATCGCGTCGGCTCAGGGAGGCGTCCCGGTGCCCGGGCCCGGCCGAGGACCGGATCCCGACCCGGACCGCGACTGGGCGAACGCCCGCTCCGTCTGGGTGCGCCCGCCGGGCAGCCGCTCGACCTCCGGCTCGTCGTGATGCCCGCCGCCCATCCGCTGCTTGGCGCCGCCGGCCTTGGCCGACCAGCGGTCCTTGGCGGTCTCCGCGATCTCCTCGGACTTGGCCCGCAGCGTCCCCGCGGTCTCCTGCACCTTCGGATTGTCGGCGAACCTCCGGGACTGCTCCACGATCTGCTCGTACCGCTCCCGACCCGCCTTCGTGCCCAGCACGTAGCCGATCGCGGCCCCGGCGACGAACGGAATCCTGATCTTCATGACACCCCCCGGTGCTCTTGGGTTCCACCCCCATACCCACGTTCGACGGGGCCAGTCGCCCGGCCCGATATCGGGGCGCGAGCACGTCCCCGGATACGCTAATCTGGTTCCGCCGCGGAACGAGGAACCCCTCACCGCACGCACGATCCCGCGTAGCTCAATCGGCAGAGCAGCCGGCTGTTAACCGGCAGGTTATTGGTTCGAGTCCAATCGCGGGAGCTTCGTCACGCTCGTGTAGGCACAGGCCCCGTCCGGGTGATCCGGAGCGGGGCCTGAGTCGTCCACGCCCGAGCATGTGCCCGGGGCCTCATCTGGGAAGGTGCGGTCCATGGTGGTCGCGCCGTCCTCCACACCGGCCCGAACCGGTGCCGGTAGACCGTCTTCGTGACGTGCGTGCCGCCGTGCCCGACCAGCCGGGGCGATGTTCTCGGCGGACACGCCGTTGTCCGACGGCAGGGACACGAAGCCGTGCCGCAGCTCAGCAGGGTCCCACTCGTCCACCTTGCGGAACGTTCTCAGGGCCGCCATGGCGTCACGCTGCCACCGTCTGGCGGCGGCCCCGGTGAGGGCTCGCAGTCTTCTGGCTCCCGGGCGGACCGCTGCTCCGTCCACAGGCCATGCAGTGCCCACACGCACCGCTTGGGGGAGTTCGAGGCCACGCCGTGACTTCTTGGTCTCGGTGTCGCCTCCTCTGAGGACCGAACGCCGACATTCACAGGACGCGACAGTGCTCGCGGACAGGCTGGAAGAAAAGGCCCGCGCGAAGCTCAATGACCTCGCGCTGGAACGTCCCTTGCCGGATCCCATCGCCCCGGCAAGCCGCTGCCCCCCCTCAAACCAGCGAGGAGACCCAGGGCCTGCCGAGCCGGCGGGGATGCGGCCTCGAGGGGAGGCCCCGGTTACGCGTGCCGGCCCGGCGCCCGTGTCCGTGGAGGAGCACCCGAGTGGGCACCCCACGTTCCTGGACCGACGGGTGCGGTGCCCACGGACTGGGCGGGCGATACCCGTGATCAGGCGGTGTGCGCCTAGTCGATGATGCCCGTGAGTGCCAGGAACTCCTGGCGGGAGCGTGCGTCGTGGCGGAGCACACCGTGCAGGGCGGAGGTCACGGTGGCCGAGCCGGTGGCGCGTACGCCGCGCAGGGACATGCACAGGTGCTCGGCCTCGATGACGACACCGACGCCCTTGGGTTCGAGGTGTTCTTGCAGCCAGTCGGCGACCTGTTTGGTCAGCCGTTCCTGAACCTGCAGGTCACGGGCGAACAGTTCCACCACCCGGGCCAGTTTCGACAGGCCCAGGATGCGTTCGCCGGGCAGATAGCCGACATGGGCCACGCCCTGGAACGGCAGCAGATGGTGCTCGCACAAGGACTGCATCGGAATGCGCTTGGCCAGCACCAGTTCGTCGTAGCCCTCCTCGTTGGGGAACGTGGTCAGGTCGAACTCGCGCGGTGTGAGCAATTCGGTGTAGGCGGCCGCCACCCGCCGGGGTGTGTCGGCCAGGTGCTCGCCGTGCGGATCCCGGCCGAGGGCCACCAGCAGATCGGCCACGGCCCGCTGCGCGGCCTGCGCGTCCACGTCCGGCCCGCGACCGGCCACCGCCAGACGCCGGTAGCGGAGGGACGGCGTCGGTGACTCGGTGAGCGCATCGGGCTCAGTGACGCTCATCGACCCGCCTTTCACCGTCTTCACCGTGCGCGCGAGTCGGGCGGGCCGGCCGGTGGGGGGAGCGGGCGGCGAGCCGGGTCAGGGCCACGGCGCCGGCCAGCAGCCCGACGTCCCGCAACGCCACGTCGTAGAAGTCCCCGAGGGTGAGCAGGTTGAGGATGATCCCGGCCAGCCAGGCGGCCACCAGCGGACCACCGAACCGCGGGGCCACCGCGACCACGATCCCGGCGATGATCTCGACCGCGCCGACGGCGTACATGGCCTGCTGCGCGGTGCCCGGGACCAGGCCGTCGATCCAGGGCGCCAGGTAGGTCGGCCAGTCGGCGAGCAGGCCGGTGAACTTGTCGAGCCCGAAGGCCACCGGTGCCACGATGAACACCGCGCGCAACACCAGGTACGCCTGTTCGCCCGGATCGGCCGGCACCCCGGGGACGGCGGATCGCGCGGCTGCGGGGGGTGGTTGAGCGGTCATCACTCCTCCTTCTAACGACGACTCGTGTTAACGTTAGAACGTAACAGAGATTTCTTCAACAGAAATGGTTTTTAGAGATGGACGAGTCGTTGACCTCGCGGGTGTCGGCGGTGGCCGCGCTCGACGAGCCGACGCGGCGCAGGCTGTACGACTACGTGGCGCGGCAGGAGACGCCGGTCAGCCGCGACACCGCCGCCGAGGCGCTGGGGCTGTCTCGCAGCACGGTGGTGTTCCACCTGGACCGTCTCGTCGGCCAGGGCCTGCTGGAAACGGTGGCGGAGCGACGCACCGGCGGACCCGGCGCCGGCCGCCCCTCCAAGCTGTACCGGCGCGCCCCGCAGCAGATCGCGGTCTCGCTGCCCGACCGCCGGTACGAGTTGGCCGGGCACCTGCTGGCGACCGCCGTTCACCAAGCCGACGGCACCGGTCGGTCGCCACGCCCGATTCTGGACCGGCTCGCTCGGGAACTCGGCCGAGACATCGGCCGGGCATCGCGGGACGCCCACCCCGGCGCCGGCGGCCACGCGTCCGTCATGCGCGCGCTGGAGGACTTCGGCTTCGAACCCCGCGTCACCCGCAGCGCGCCCGATGCGACGATCGTCCTGGGCAACTGCCCCTTCCACACCCTGGCGCAACAACACACCGAGCTGGTGTGCGGCATGAACCTGTGTCTGCTCAACGGCCTGCTGGACGGATTGGACGCGTCCGGCGTGACCGCCCGGCTCGACCCCGCGCCCGATCGGTGCTGCGTCCGCCTCCAGCCGGATCCACCGACCTCGGCCCCGTGACACGGCCGACCGAGCAGGCGGCCCATGCCGGTCGAACGGAGAGTCCCGCGCAGGTGGCTTGCGGCACCGTACGTCGGTCAGTGAGGACGGAGGCTCGGGGTGGTGTGCCTACCGCCGCACGTGGACCAGTCTCGGTAGGTGCCGTCGGGGCGGCCTACTCGGCAGCGGAGGCCGTGGCCTCGGATTCAGTCGGTTCCGTGAACTTCGTGCCAGTACCCTCGGCGTTCCCGCCCGCCTCGATGGGGACGTGGCGCCGCCGTTGAAGCTCATCGCGTTCAAGGTCCGGGATCGTCATCGACTCGGCGAGCACGGCGGCGAGCGCCCCAACTCGAGTGCTGTCGATGTCGGCGTGGAAGAGCCACCGTATGTTCTCATCGCGCGTGATGAGGTCGATCGCCAAGCGGGCGCCCCTGCCCTGTGCGGTCGCCGCTCGAACGTATCGCACGTGATCGATCGGGATGTCCTGACGGATCTCGCCTTGCTCGAGGAAGGCGTTCGTCTTGGCCGTGATGATGCGGCGATCCGTGACGGCGACCAGTGTCTTCGCCGTGGCCTTGTCCCTCGTCGCCGCCAGTTTCTCCTTCGCTCCGCCGAGGATCGCGGAGATCGGACCGAGGGCATCGAGCTGGTCGGCGAAACCGAGGACACGTAGGGTCTCACCGTCCTCGAGGAACCATCGCAGGATGCGAAGGTACGGCTCGAGATCCGGCGATTCGGGTGCGCAGACGACGCCCGGAGCCTCGAGCGGAGGCGGCGGCGGATGGAGGGCATCGGCAAGAGGCTCGATCGCCTCTAGGAGACGGGCGGAGGTTTGGCGGGCCGCGTTCGAGTCCCTCCGCTTTCCCGGCAGCGGAAGTGTGTCGCGTCCGGGGAGCTCGGCGATGATGCGCAGCTCCCGCGTCAGCGCGTCGACGAGGCTCTTCGTCTCGGCGAGGGCGGAGTCGAGTTCCGTGCGAGTGTCGCGCGCAATGACGTCGGCGAGCCGCGCCTCGCCGACGTCTTCGCGGCCGGCGGCTCTCGCCTTCCCGGCGCAGAGCGCCTGATACCCGATCCATGCCTTGACGGAGGACAGGAGGGCGTGGGTGTCGAAGACGATCGCCTCGGCGTTCGTCTGGAGATACTCGCGGCGGCGACGTGCGTCGGGCCGATCGATCTGCTCGACGTGGCCGCGGACGTTCCGTCGGTACAGGTCACGCTGCTTGCGCAGCGACGTTTCACTGCTCGCGACGCGGTCCCACAAGGAGGTCGGGATCGATTCGACCTCTCGCGCCTGGTCGATCGCGCGATCGATGGTGGCGACGAGCCCGGTCAGTTCGGCCCATTGCTCGTGGCGGAGGGAGGTGAGCACCCGGCTCGTCAGCGCGATGTTGGTCCGGACGAGGCCCGCGATCTCACTCAACTGCATCTGAAGGGCGACCATGGCCAGCGCCGGCCCGATCGCGGCCGCGGTCTGCGCCGCGCTCACGGCGGTCACGGGGATGAAGCGGGCTTGGGCGAGGCCGCTGGAGGAGATCACCGCACCGAGGTTCGCGCCGTCCTTGGTGGCGAGCGTTCCGCCGGCCTTCAGTAGGGCCTGTGTCGCGTCGCTGAGCCTGTAGAGCCCCTGCGTGCCGGCGAATGCGTTTCCGAGGTTGCCGGCCACGGTCGCGGTGTTTCCGATCGAGGCGACGACTGCGCCGATCTGTTCGCGGTCGGCGGCCGACACGAGCCCGAAGTCGAGCAGATCGGGCTTGAGTTCCGCCGGGACCTCGAGCCCGAAGACGACGACGATTCCTGGGAGCACCTCGGCCAGGACCGTGGACGCCGTCGTCGAGTCGAGTGTCGGATCGTCCACGGCAGGTGGGTCGGCGATATGGCTCTGGCCGTTCTCCTCAGGCTCGGCGGTTTCCCCCGAGTCCGAAGGGTCCTGCATGCGATCTCCTCCCGCGCGGGCGCGGAACGGCCAGACGTCGTCGGCGTTCGCTGCCGAAGTCTACGGTCCGATTGTTCGGTAAGGCGGCGACTCGTTCCTGCCGGTGCCGGCTCTGCTCACGCGTCGAGAGTCGGTTCTCGTGGCGAGCGGGCTTTGGAGCCGGGTGGCTCACTCGGTGGCTTCTGGCGCTATCGCTGGTCAGGGGGGCCGGGGCGGGTGAGGCGGATCATGGCGCGGTAGAGGGCGCGGGGATGGGGGGCGTCCGGCAGGGGCGGTAGGGGGGCGCCGGGGGTGGCATAGGAGCGGAGCATGTGGCCGACCAGGCGGCGCCAGGCGTCGGGGGCGGTGTCGCCGGTGGCGGCGATGACTCCGGCGTTGGCCATGAGCAGGATGGGCAGGTCACGGTCGGTGAAGTCCTCGCGCAGGTGGCCGGTGGCCTTGGCGCGGGTGATGAGTTCCAGGAAGTCGCCGTAGGCCTGGGCGCGGCGGACCTCCAGGGCTTTGGCGGTGGGGAAGGTCATGGTGAGCACGTCGGCGAAGCCGCGGTCGGCGGCCTGCATGGCGCACACCGCCTGGACGTAGTCGACGAAGCCGTGCCAGGGGTCGGGGTCGGCGAGGGCGTCGGCGACGGCGGTGGCGTAGGCGTCCATGCGGTCGGCGAAGACCGCGGTGATGAGGTCTTCGCGGGTGGCGAAGCGGCGGGACAGGGTGGCCTTGCCGACACCGGCCTCGCGGGCGACCGCCGCCATGGAGACGCCGAGCCCCTCGCGGGCGAACAGGCGGCGGGCGGCGGCCAGGATCCGGCCGCGGTTGCGTTCGGCGTCGGCCCGCAGCCCATGCCCGGACTGCTGATCCGACCCCGGCGCGGGTTCGTCGGCGTGGAGGGGACGGGCGGAGATCATGGCTTCAGCCTACCCAAGTGGAACAACCTTCCCATTTATGTGGTTACGCTGGGCGAGGTGGAAACGGGAAGGCCGTTCCACTTGATGTCGGGAGATCGTATGCGTGCTGTTGTCGTGGACTCCGTTCCGGCGGTCCCGAAGGTCGGTGAGGTGGAGGCGCCGCGGCCGGAGGCCGGTGAGGTGCTGGTGGAGGTGGCGTCGGCGTCGGTGAACGGGTTCGACGTGTCGGTGGCCGCCGGGCGTGTGCGGCAGATGATGGAGCACCGGTTCCCGTTGGTGCTGGGCAAGGACTTCGCCGGGACGGTCACCGGGCTGGGCGAGGGCGCGGTCGGGTTCGCGGTCGGCGACCGGGTGTTCGGCGTGGTGATGAAGACGGTCCTTCAGGACGGGTCGCTGGCGCAGTACGTGACCGTGCCCGCCGCGTACGGGATCGCCCGTATCCCCGACGGCCTGTCGAACCGGGACGCCGGGGCGCTCGGTCTGGCCGGCACCGCCGCCCTGAACGGTCTCGACGCCGCCCGGGCGGCCGAGGGCGACACCGTTCTGGTGTCCGGGGCGACCGGCGGGGTCGGAGCGCTCGCCGTGCAGATGGCCGCCGCCCGCGGCGTCCGTGTCCTCGCCACCGCCCGTCCCGGCGCGGAGGCCGACTTCGTCACCGGCCTGACCGGCGCGAAGGTGCACGTGGTCGATTACACCGGCGACCTGGAGGCTCAGGTTCGCGCCATCGCACCCGAGGGCGTGGACGTGGTGCTGCACATGGCGGGCGACGGCATCCGACTCGCGGGTCTGCTGGGCAAGGGCGGCCGGATCGCCTCCACCCTCGGACTGGCCCCTGATGCCGTCGAGGGCGTCACCGTTCACCCGATCATGGCCGACCCCGACGCCCGGACCCTGACCGTACTGGCCGAGCAGGCCGCCGCCGGGAGGCTGCGGGTGCCGGTCACCGCGACCTACCCGCTGGAGCGGGCCGCCGAGGCGTTCGAGGCGTTCGGCGCCGGGTCGCTCGGCAAGATCTCCGTCACCTGCTCCTGACCCGATCCCCGGTGGCCCGCCGGGGCCCGGCGTCGGCGGCATGGTCTTCGGCGGCGGCCCCGATCAGATCGCCGACCGCATCCCGCACCTGCACGGCCCGCTCGGCCGTAGCCGCCAGATCCTGCAGCGCGGCGCTCAAGTGACAGGCCCGGACCGCACGGGGGTCGATGACCCCGCCGCGTTCGCCGGTCCGGGTCGGCTTGTCGGACGGGCGAGCATGGCGCGGAGCGTCGGGGAGTGCGGTCCGGTAGCCGGGCGGGCCGAGATCGGGGATGTCAGGCCGCGCAGAGGGTCGGTTTGTTGATGATGCGGTAGACGCAGTCGGCGTACTCCATGAGGCGCAGGACGGCCTCGCGGTTGCGGGTGGTCTCCCGGCCGATGACCTCGTCGGGCGGATAGAAGCCGGGGCTTGCGGTGCGGGGATACATCTCGAAGGTGTAGTTGAAGATCTTGTGGACGCCCCACATCCAGTCGTTGATCGTTCCGTCGGTGATGTAGAGATCGCTGGACTGCTCGGGGGTGTAGCCGTTGGTCGTGGCCATGTTCTGGCCGAGCGCGGCATGGGCGTTGCGGTCGTCTTGGGTCAGCCCCGGGCCGGTGTCGGCATAGGTGTATCCATAGGGCCACAGGATCAGCTCGCTGTAGGTGTGGAAGTCGATCGCCGCCCTGATCTGCTGACGTCCGGCGATGACCCGGCTGCGGACGAAGTCGGCCACGACCTTCACCTCGGGTGCGGACTCGGGAGCCGAGCCGCGGTAGGTGACGCTGGACGGGCTGGGCGAGGAACCGCCGCAGCATCCCCAGTTGTAGGCCCAGTTGCGGTTCAGGTCCGTGCCCACATAGGTGGAGCCCGGATTCGGCTGACGGTTCTTGCGCCAGGAGCGGTACGTGCCGGCCGCGATGTCGTACTCGCCGCCGTCCGGGTTGAGATCGGGCAGGATCCAGATCTCCCGGTTGTCGACCAGGTTGGTCACGCGCGAGTCCGTGCCGTACTTGTCGGTCAGTTCGTTGAGCAGATAGACCGCCATCTCGACGGTCAGGTGCTCGCGGGCGTGCTGGTGGTGGGTGAACAGCACCTCGGGCTCGTTCTCGTCGCTGCCCGGGTTGTCGCTGATCTTGATCGCCATGATGGCGCGGCCCTGGTAAGACCGCCCGATCACGGACGTGCGCACGATGCCGGGGTGGTCGGCGGCCGTCTGATTCACCACCGCGGTCAGCTCGGCGAAGTTGTGGTAGCCCGAGTCGGCGGGCGGAAAGTCGAGGGTGGCGCCGTCCTCATGGCCGTGCGCGTCCTCGTCCGGCAGCCCGACGACGGTGAACCCGAGCCGCCGCACCTCCGCCGCCTCGCGGTCGGTCGCGGTGATGGTGATGTGTCGGCCGTGGGCCTCGTCGATGGCCGCGCCGGTACGGGCGATCCTGGTGCGGTCGGCGGTGTTGCGCACACCGGTGACGTCGTACGAGCGGGTGTCTTGCGGTTCGGGCGCGTGGACCGCCCCTTGGGCCGACGCCCCGACGCCGGCCGGAACGGTCAGGATCAGCAGTGCGCACAGGCCCGACATGGCGAACACAGATCTTCTTCGCAAGGCGACCTCCATGAGCGGGGACGACCGCGGGACGACACCCAGCGTAAGTTCTGGCTACCCGCCGGTAAAGCGGCAGATATTCAGCGAATTGATGCGGTGCCGTCCATTCGTCATGGTCACGGGAATATCGCGATCACCGGGCCACAGGTGCTTCACAGGACGATCTCCCGGCCGCCGGGGTACGAGAGAGGTCCGGTCGAGGCGCCGCCGATCACGGCGTCGATCATCAGGGAGGTCGTCGGCGGACTCGACGTGGGCGGCGGGCCTTTCGGTCGACACGGTGAACTCGACCCCGGTCATCCACAACCGACTTCAGCAGGCGGGACACGGCGGCGGGGTCAACGAGGGCGAGGGAGTTCACGGATGGGCGGCGCGATCACCGCCGGGGACCGGCCCGGCGTCTCCAGCACCTGATCGATCATCGGGCCCACCGCTCCCGACCGAGACCCCGCATGCCCGCCCCCCGTCTCATCCGCTGCGGCCCACAGATGCCGGGACCCGTATTCGCTCCCGTGAGCGGGTCCTCGTCCGGCCGCAGCGTCAGCGACCCCGCCCGCGCCGCGGCGACCTTGGATCCATCCGCAGGTGACACCGACAGGTCCCTCCGGAGGCCGGGCCGGAGGCCGTGGCCTCCCGCGTCGGTGACGTGCCGAGGCATCCCACACATGATCGGCCTGTCGGCACGGAACACCGCTCCGCCCGAACCTTCGTCCACCCCGGTCAAACCGCCGCCCGAAGCCGACTGCACCGTCAATCCGTCGGTGCCCGGACCCGGCGTCAATGCCGCCGGCAAGAATCGGCCGCCGCATCGGCGGACCTCAGCCTGATCACATGCGAGATTTTCGACGGCGTCAGCAGATGCCGAGCATGTCGGCCGGCCCCACCTTCGGGCTGGTCGGCGGTGAGCCGATATCGCCATTTCACATCAATCCACGCCCGGGCGCACCCGCAGTCGAACGAGTCCAGCGGAGGTCTCCACTCGGCCGGGTCCTCGTCGCCCTTGGCTTGGTCGATATTATCGGTCACCGCCCCCAGTTGCACCGAGTCCAAGCCATTGGCGAACGACCGCCGGCGCTCAGCCATCCCCCCGTCTTCCATGCCCGGGCGAACGGGCATAGAGGCGATGTCGATATCGGAGGCGGCATTCCAGATGGCGCCAGAACGACCCGGACACCACGGCGCATGGGCGGTTGTTGGCCACGTCTCAGCCGTCGCGTTTGAGGACGATCTCGCGAATGCCGCATGCGCCGGAAATCGCGCCGGGCCCCTCCCTGGTCGAGGACGACGGTCCGCCGCAGCGACGGGGAATCGCGCTCCGGCGAGGTCACGACCACGACCACGTGCAGAGGAAGGGCCGCGGCCCTGCTCACGTCCCCGGCTTCGCGTCCGGGTGAGCCTCGATGAAGCGATCGTAGACGTCGTCGGCGATCTTGCCTCGGAGGCTGACCTCGACGCCCTCGGCCTTGGCCCACTCGCGGACGTCGCTGTTGGTGTACCCCTTCAGGCGTGGGGAGGCGTCGCCGGCGGACTTGCGGGATCGACCCGCCGGCTTCACGATCGATGCCTTCTCCAGGTACGGCGCCAGTTGCCGCAGGATCTCTTGGAGCTGCTTGTGGTTGGCGTCGCCCAGGTCCATCGTGAAGGTCGTGCCGGCCACCTCGAAGTCCCGCTTGGCGACGTCCTCACCGTCGTAGCCGTCGATGTCGTCGACCATGATGACCTTGGTGGCCACGTGCTCCTCCTCCGTTGGCGGCGTC
The DNA here is from genome assembly GCF_003386555.1 of Thermomonospora umbrina. Lineage (GTDB taxonomy): Bacteria > Actinomycetota > Actinomycetes > Streptosporangiales > Streptosporangiaceae > Thermomonospora > Thermomonospora umbrina. The sequence continues at coordinate 5,395,706 of NZ_QTTT01000001.1, forward strand.
CAAGATGATAGGCCCTCGGCACCGCTCCGGGCTCGAGGTGCTGCACCGCAATCGCCGTGGTGGTGGGCCGGACCGGTTCAGGGGGTGACCGGGTGCGGCGTGGCGATGCGGGTGGGTCGGGTCCGGCCTCTGACGATGACCTCGTCGGTGACGTGCCAGTGGGCGGCCTCGGTGGGGTCGGCGGCGTCGAGGGCGGTGCCGGAGGCCAGGACTCGGGCGGGGGTGGTCTTGGCGAGGTCGGTGAGGCGGGCGGCCTCGTTGACCGGGTCGCCGATGACGGTGTACTCGAAGCGCTTCTCGGCTCCGATGTGCCCGGCGACGGCTTCGCCCGCCGAGACGCCGATGGCGGCGCGGAGTCGGGGGACGTCGGTGTCGAGGCGCCGGGCGAGTTCGCGGGCGGCGGCCAGGGCGTGGGTGCGTTCGTTCGGCAGGTCCAGGGGGGCGCCGAAGACGGCGAGTGCGGCGTCGCCCTCGAACTTGTTGATCCAACCGCCGTGCTTGCCGATCACCTGGACGACGACGGCGAAGAAGTCGTTGAGCAGGGTGACGACGTGCTCGGGTGGATGGGTGGCGGCGAGCCGGGTCGATCCGATCAGGTCGACGAAGAGGACGGCGACCTGGCGGGTTTCGCCGCCCAGTCGCACACCGCGTTGCAGGGCGATCCTGGCGACGTCCTCGCCGACCTGGCGGCCGAACAGGTCGCGCAGCACTTCGCGTTCGCGCAGCGCGGAGGCCATGTGGTTGAACCCGGCCTGGAGCCGTCCGATCTCGCTTCCGTCGTAGACGGGGACGGTGACGTTCAGGTCGCCCCGGTCGACGCGGGTCAGGGCCCGGCGGACGGAGTTGACGGGGTCGGCGGTGGCGCGTGCGGCCAGGTAGGTGACCGCGCCGCCGACGATCAGCGCGGTCGTGCCCAGGACCACCATGGTCCAGCCGAGTTGCCGGCCGGAGACGTCGGTGAGGATCAGCGCGGCCCCGCCCATGAGGACCACCCCGAGGACCGGGACGGCCGTGCCCAGCGCCCAGGCCAGCAGCGAGCGGGTCACCACTCCGAGGACTCTGGTGGCGGTCGGCACGGTGGTGGTGAGGGTCATCGCGACGGCCGGGCGGAAGAGGCGTTCGGCGAGCAGGTAGACGATGGCGCAGGTGGTCAGGCCGCCCAGCAGGCAGGTGAGGCCGAGCTTGAGGGCGAGCAGCGCCGAGAACGACACGTTGATCAGTGTCCAGCCCGCGGTGGCCACGCCCCACAGCACGACGTGGACACGCATCAGGCGCAGCGGGGCGCGCAGCACGCGGCGCTGTTCGCGGTCGCTGAGGGGGCGGTCGGTGTGGAACAGCCCGCGTACCGGGCGGAAGGACAGCAGACCGACGACGACGCCCACCACGATGGCCACGGAGGCGTAGGCGAACAGGAGCGCCACGTTGACGTGCCGCAGCGCGGCGGGTGCGCCCGTGTCCGGCGGGTCGGGCAGCACCATGGTGGCCAGGACCAGGACCACCAGGGCGCCGCCGATGTTGGACACGACGGCCGCGATGGTCACCAGCCAGCGGATACGGCGTTCGGTGGCGGGTCGGGAGGCTCCGGGCGGCCCGTCCAGGACCCAGCGCAGCACGCGGCGCGGGCGCGACCCACGAGGTCCGACATCGGGGTGCGGCGGGCCGCTGAGATGGTCGCGCATGGTGTCCTGTTCCGCACGGGCCGCGCAGATCGGCGCGGGGACCGCTGCAGGTGTTGGCCCGCGCCGGCCTGCGCGGCGTCTCGGGGCTACTTCAGCTTGCCGGTGAGGGTGCCTTGGGGGCCGAACAGTTCGGCCTGCCAGCGTTCCAGCAGGTGGGTGCTGTCGATGTGGTCGGGGTGGAAGCCAGGGGTGTTGTAGGCGCGCAGGGTGCGGATGACCTCGCGGGCCAGGAACGGCGAGTGCCGCAGGCGGGCCAGGCTGCGAACGAGGCGGACCGGGTTGTAGGTCGCGCGGTCGGTGAGCATGGACAGGGCCGTGGCCGTGACGACATGGGCGATCAGCAGGGCGCTGATCAGCCGCATGGTCCAGATCCGCATGCGCTCGGTGCCGCCGACCGCCCGGTAGACGTCGAAGGCGACGGACTTGTGCTCGGACTCCTCCAGGGCGTGCCAGAGCAGGATGGAGCGGACCTCGGTGTCGCCGAGCAGGGCCTGGGCCTCGGGGCTGGTGAGCAACTGCTCGGCGATGGTGGCGGTGTAGTGCTCCAGGCCGGCGGTGAAGCCCAGCCGCACGCGCGGTGACAGTGTCCGGTCGAACGACGACAGGACCCCGTCGATGAACCGATGGACCAGGTGGGTGGGATATCCCATCTGCCGCAGCACCTGGTTGAGGTGGTCGTGTTCGCGGCCGTGGACGACCTCCTGGCCGATGAACCCGCGCACCTGCTTCTTCAGTTCCGGGTCGCCGATCTCGTCGCGGTAGTGGCGCACCGACCGTACGAAGAAGTCCTCCCCGGGAGGGAACGTCGCCGACAGGACCGCGACCACATGGCTCATCACCAGGTCACCCTCGACGTAGTGGCGTCGCAGAGCGCCGTCGGGATGGGAGAAGCGGACGCGACGGACGTGAACGGTGCGCGGCGGTATCGGGCGGGGAGCGAGATCTCCTGCGGCGGTCATGGCGTCCTCTCGGCTGTCTCGGCCCCCAGGTGAGCCGGGGCATGGGGGGTGGCAGGCAGGTAGTCGTAGTCGTCGAGGGGGAAGGTGCGGCTGGCCCTACGGGCCTGCGCGGAGCTGGTCGGGCGCAGGTAGGGGGTGTCGCCGTGGTGGTCGAAGTAGTAGCTGTTGGCGGTGCCGCAGTCCCCGGTGGCCCACAGTGAACCGGCCAGTCGTTCGCGCATCTGTTCCGTCCACCGTTCGGTCGGTTCGGTGCGGATCTCCACCACGGCCGCGCCTCGGCGGTGGGCTTCGGTGATGACCCGCACGATGTGTGCGGAGGTGGTTTCGACGAGTTGGTGCCAGGTGCCGCCGACCCATCCGTAGGGGCCGAACATCATGAAGTGGTTGGGCAGTCCGGGGATGCTGATGCCTTCGTAGGAGGCCAGGCGGTTCTGGGTGTAGGTGGTCGCGAGGTCGAACCCGTCGCGGCCTCGTACCGGGGTGCGGCGGTAGTTCTCCGGGTCGCTGGCCAGGCGGAAGCCGGTCGCCAGCACGATCGCGTCGACCTGTCGTTCGTGTCCGTCGAGGGTCTGGACGCCGTTCTCGGTGATGCGGGCGATCGAGTCGGTGATCAGCGAGACGTGCGGCAGGTTGAAGGCCCGCAGGTAGGTGTTGGAGACGGAGGGGCGCTTGCAGCCGAGCCCGTAGTCGGGGGTGAGCCGCCGCCGCACCTCCGGGTCGCGGACCTGCCACCGGTACCACAGGGAACGCAGCAGCCGGGCCCCCGTCCGGGCGAGCCAGGGAGCCCGCCGATGATGGACGACCACGTCGATGAGCAGCAGCTCCACGGCCCGGGTCGTCAGCCGCCGCACCACCTCCTGCAGACGCGGCGACCGCCGGAACAGCCCCATCAACACCCGGGGGATCGCCACGTCGGGTTTGGGCGCCACCCAGATCGGCGTGCGCTGGTACACGTCCAACCGGGACGCCTCGGCCGCGATCTCCGGAACGAGCTGCACCGCGCTGGCACCCGTCCCGATGACCGCGACCCGCTTGCCCGTCAGATCGCACCCGTCGTCCCACCGCGAGGAACGCAGGACCGCCCCCGCGAACCGGTCGGCCCCCGCGATGTCGATCGGTTTGGGATCCACGAACGGCCCGATCGCGCTGACCACGAACCGGGCGACCACCTCGCCCGCCCCCGCGAGCCTCAACCGCCACAGGCGCGCGTCCTGATCCCACACCCGTTCGACGACCTCGCTGCCCAGCCGTACGCGCCGACGCAGGCCGTACCGGTCGGCGAGCCCGTCCAGGTAGGCCTTGACCTCCGCGCCGGGCGCGAACACCCGGCTCCAGCCCGGGTTGAGCTCGAAACTGAACTGGTACGCCTGCGCCGGGACGTCCACGCCCACACCCGGATAGGTGTTGTCGCGCCACGTGCCCCCGATGTCGTCCGCGCGCTCCAGGATGACGAAGTCCTCGATGCCGGCGCGTCGCAGCGCGATGCCCATCCCCAGGCCGCTCAGCCCCGCGCCGATGATCGCGACCTCGGTGTCCGGCCGGATCCGCTCGGAGCCCCGCACCTCTTCCGCTCCGGTGTCCGTCTGTGGCGGTGGGGTCATGACCGCTCTCCAAGCTGTCGGGTGGCGCCATGGCCACACCCGGCTGCAACAATGCGAGATTCAAACGCATGTAACAACATGCGTCAAGTTGTAAAGTGCGTTCAATGGTGAACCCGCAGGTTGTTAGGGTGTCGCCATGGGTTTGTTCGACGGCCTGCTACACCGGGCGAGGACCAGCGAACCGGCGGACGACCACACCGCCGAGCGCGTCCTGGACGCCGCATTGCAACAGGCCGAGGACTTCGGCCTCCGCCGCTTCACCATCGACGACGTCGCCCGCCGCGTCGGCCTCTCGCGCGTGACGATCTACCGGCACTTCCCCAAGAAGGACTCCCTGCTCAGCGCCCTGGTCATGCGCGAACTGCGGCGGTTCCTCAGCAAGGCCGAGACCGTCGTCGACGCCCAACCGACCTCGGCGGCCAAGCTCACCGAGGGCCTGCACTTCTGCGTGACGTTCCTGCGCGAGCACCGGCTGCTCAACCGGCTGCTGCGGACCGAGCCGGAGCTGATCCTGCCCTACCTGACCACCCGGGCCGCCGGACCCGTCGCCGAGGCCCGCGAATGGATCGCCGGCCTCGTCCGCGCCGAGATCACCGCCGGCCGCATCGAGATCCCCGACCCCGACATCGACAGCTTCGCCGAACTCCTCGTCCGGATCGTGCTGTCACTGGTCCTCACACCCGAGACCGTCCTGCCCATCGAGGACGACGCAGAACGCCGACGCGTCATCGACCTCTACTTCATCCCGCTCACCCAACGCTTCACACCCACCGCCGACAGCCGGCCGGCCACGGCGGGCGCACCGACCGCCGACACGCCCTAGCCACAGGGCCGAGCCCGTCTGCGTACGGGGACAGGCATCACGATGTCGGAAGAGCCGGTGGTGGCGGGCCGACACCCGGCGCCCCGCTCGCGCGCCGGTGTTTCGAGCCGCCGTGACGGGGGCCCGCCTTGGCCTGGGACATGCACACGGCGACTCTCTGTGATGTATCTTTAACTCTCTGTTGAAGTCGCTTGGTTCGGCTTGCCCGAAGGGCACCGATCGCTCATCCAGGCCAAGGGAGTGAAATGCGAACGGTACGAAAGATCGCGGTACTCGTCGGAGCCGTGGGCGCCATAGCGGCGATCCCCGTCGGTGCCGCCACGGCCCACGCCGATATCACCGACGAGCTCGGCGGACTGCTGCTCAACAGCCGGAGCGCCACGGGCCACAGCAACGCCTGCGGTGACCAGGTCTCCATCGCGAGCATGACGGAGTGCTTCACCGCCAAGGGCGGGGGGTCCGGCAAGGGCGGCGACCAGGCCGCCGGGCTGCTCCTCAACAGCCGTAGTGCGACGGGGCAGAGCAACGTCTGCGGCAGCCAGATCGCGGTCCTGAGCCCGACGACGTGCGTCACCGTGAAGGACTGATGAGACGACGGCCGGCCGCCCAAGTGCGCGGAGGTGGAACCGGTCGGGCTCACGGTCATCGCCTGACGGTCACCGTGGGCCCCGGCCGTCGTCGGGTCGCGCGGGCCCGGTTGGCCAGGCAGGTGACGGTGGTCAGCAGGGTGACCACGGTCAGCACGGTGAAGGCCCGGTGGTAGCCGGCCGTCAGGTCGCCGATGGCGGCGGGTGATTGCGCGTACAGCGTCCGGCGGTCGGCCGCCGGCAGGGCCGAGCCGAGCGCGCCGAGCGGGAGGGCGACGCTCAGCAGCATGCCGACGTTCTGCGTCGTCAGGCGCAGGCCGTTGGCGACGCCGAGCCGCTCGGCGGGAGCGCTCGTCACGAACGCCGCCGTGTTCCCGGTGTAGAACACGCTGCCGCCGACCATCGTCAGCGTCACGGTCAGCGCGATCAGCGGGCGGGGGGCGCCGGCCGTCAAGGTGAGGGCGAGCATCGGCAGGGCGCAGGCGGTGCCCGCCGCGCCCGCCGCCGCGAGGGTGACGGGACGGACCCGGCGGGTCAGGAACCCGCCCATCGTCGCGGCCGTCATGGCGGCGACCGCGCCGGGCAGCATCACGACGCCCGCCTGCGCGGGAGGCATGCCGCCGACGGTCTGCAGGTACAACGCGACCAGCAGCATGGCGCCGTGACGGCCGAGAACGTCCAGGGACGCGGCGAGGACACCCAGGGCGACCCCGGGGTGGGTGAGCAACGTCCAACGCATCAGCGGATGGGCGGCGTACACCTGCCGTGCCGCGAAGGCCGCCAGCAGCACGGCCGGAACGCCCACCACGAGAACCGGCGACCCGGGCCCGCCGGGGGAGTCGATGCTCGACAGGCCCAGAACGAGGCCGCCGAGCCCGGCGCACAGCAGCGCCGCGCCCACCAGGTCGATCGGCTCCCGGGGACCCGGCGGCACGCGGGGAACGACGACCGCGCCCCAGACCAGCGCCAGCAGACCGAGCGGCACGTTCATCCACAACGCCCACCGCCAGCCCGCCGCCTGGGTGGCCACCCCTCCGAACAGGAGACCCACGAGCGGCGCCGCCGCGATCGTGCCCGCGAACACCCCGATCCCCTGACCGAGCCGCTCGGGCGCGAGGATCGCCTTGAGCATCGCGGTGCTGTTGGCGAGGATCATCGCGCCGCCGGCCGCCTGGACGACCCGCCACCCGATCAGGATCTCGACGGACGGGGCGCAACCGGCGAGCAGCGCCGCCGCGGTGAACACCGCCAGGCCCGCCAGCAGGAACGTGCGGCGGCCGAAGACGTCGGCCAGCCTGCCCGCCACGATGAGCAGCGAGGTCTGCGCCAGCAGGTACGCCGACATCAGCCACGTCGCCTCGAACGGCCCGGCGTCGAAGTGCCTGACGATCGCCGGCAGCGCCAGGTTCATCACCGGGCTGTCGGCCATGACGGGCAGGGTCGCGATGCCGAGCACGGCGACGACCTGCCAGGAACGTCCCGGCGCGGCCGGCCTCCTGCTTCGGGCCGTGCCCCCGCGGGCCGTCGGGGCGCGTGTCACCGCCGTCGCAGGGATTCCCGGGCGGATGCGGACGGTCGTACCAGGTCCGGGCGGTGCCGGAGCGCGGACAACCGCGCCGCGGCCTCGAGCATGCCGCCGCGGGCATCGGCGTGGGCCGACATCGACGGCAGAACCGTGGCCGGTCGCCGCCGGGCGGCCAGCGTCAGTCGCATCATCGGCGTCAACGAGGCGCGGGGGCCGATCTCGACCACCGTGGCGGGGCCATCGGCGGTGGCGGCCAGCACCGCGTCCTGCAGCAGGACCGGACTGACCAGCGTCCGGGCCCAGTACACCGGGCCGTAGGCCCCCGGCGGAGCCTGCCCCCCGGTGAGCGAGGAGAAGATCGGCCGATCCGGCGTACGCGGGACCACGTTCTCCAAGGCCGCCAACTCCCGCCGGGCGGGCTCCATGAGCGGCGAGTGCAAAGGGTGGTCGGGATACCGCAGCTCCCACGTCGCGCCGCGTTCGCGCACCAGGGGCCCGACCGCGGCGACGGCCTCCCGGTCACCGGCGATCAGGGTGTGCGCCGGGCTGAGGTCCACCGCCACCCACAGCCGCCCGGCGACGGAACCGATGAGCTCACCGATGTCCCGGGCGGACATGCCGACCACGGCCATGCTGCCCGACCCGGACATCGACCCCACCGCCCTGCCCCGGCACACCGCCACGCGGCAGGCGACCTCCAGATCCAGGGCACCGGCGGCGTACGCCGCGGCGATCTCGCCCACGCTGGTCCCCACGATCGCGTCGGGGTCCACGCCCCACGAACGCCACAACTCCGTCAGCGCCGCCTGCATGGCGAACAACGCCGGCTGCGCGACGGTCGGGTCGCCGAGGCGGCACACCTCCCGCCCGGCGGTCACCTGCTCCAGCAGCGACCAGCCCTCCGACTGCCGCACCAGCTCTTCGCACCGCTCCAGGATCCGCGCCGCCACCGGCTCGGCCAACAGGCCGCGCCCCATCCCCGGCCACACCGACCCCAGCCCGCTGTAGGCGAACACCAGGCGCCCGGCCGGCCGCTCGACGACCTCCGAACCCTCACCCACGCCCGCGGATTCCACGACCCGTTCGTCCCTCATCCGCATCACCCTGACGCGCCACCCGACACCGACCCCACCGACTTGACCAACCCTTGCCGGCACCCGAGCCCGGACCTGTCCGCCGGCCATGACCGGGCGACGCCGCCAGGGGTGTGCCGGAGGCGCGTGTCAGGCGTGCGGGGTCCGTCGGAGCAGCCACACGAGGTACGGGGTGCCGATCAGCGCGGTGACCACGCCCACGGGGATCTCGGAGGGGGCGAGCAGCGAGCGGCCGACCGCGTCGGCGATCACGACGAGCACGGCGCCGAGGACCGCCGCCATCGGTGCGACCCGGGCCGTTCCGTTGCCCGCGATCCGGCGGGCGAGGTGCGGGGCGACCAGGCCCACGAACCCGATGGCCCCCACGGCCGCGGCCGTTCCGGCGGCGAGGGCCGCGGCGGCCGCCAGCACCATCAGACGGGCGCGGCCCAGCGACAGGCCGAGGGAACGCGGCAGGTCGTCACCGAGGTCGAGCAGGTCGACGGCACGGGCCGACGCGGTGACGGCGATCGCCGTGAGGACGGGAACGACCAGCCAGACCAGGGAGTCGTAGTCGCGCGCGTAGGTGCTGCCGGCGAGCCAGGTCAGCGCCGAGGCGATGTTCATCTGCGCGCTGCTGACCATGACGTAGGTGAGGGCCATGGTGGTGGCGGCCATGCCGATGCCGACGAGCACGACGCGGGTGGGGTCGAGCCCCCCGCCGCGACGGGCGATGAGGACCACCAGGGCCAGGGCCAGGGCCCCGCCGGCGGCGGCGGCAATCGGCAGCATGATCGCGGGAGCCGCCGGGATCACGAGGATGACCAGCACGGCACCGGCCGACGCCCCGCCGGTGACGCCGACGAGGGACGGTTCGGCCAAGGGGTTGCGCACGACGGACTGGACGGCCACTCCGGCGACGGCCAGGCATGCGCCGGACACCGCCGCCACCATGATGCGCGGGAACCGATAGGAGACCACGGACTCCGCCATCGCGTCGCCGGATCCGGTCAGGACGGCGGCGAGCCGAGCCCAGCCGATGCCGACGTCGCCGACCCGCAGACCGACGACGACGGCGACGACCAGGGCCGCCAGCCCGAGGCCGAGGACCGCCGGGAACCGCAGTCGTCCCGGGGAGGCGGCGGTGACGGCGGCCCCGGTGTCGGCGTCGCCGGTGGCCACGCGCCGGGCCAGCAGGATGAACACCGGTCCGCCCACCAGCGCCGTGATCACTCCGACCGGCAGTTCGCCGTATCCCGCCGACGGTGGCCGGACGATCTGCGCGGCGGCGTCGGCGGCGAGCAGCAGGGCGGCGCCCAGCGCCCCGGCGAGCGGGAGCAGTACGGCGTGGGCCCGGACGCCCAGGAGCCGGGCCGCCACCGGGGCGACCAGGCCGACGAAGCCGATCGGGCCCGCGACGGTCACCGCGGCCGCCGCGAGCAGCACCGCGAGCGTCAGGACGGCCAAGCGGACCCGCGCGACCCGCACTCCCAGCGCCTCGGCGGTCTGGTCGCCCAACGCCATCAGGTCGAGCGGCCGAGCCAGCAGCAACGCCACCGGAACGGCGAGGGCGACCACGGCCCCGATCGCCAGCGGCCGGTCCGGCCCGGCCTGCAGCAGGGTGCCGTTCCCCCAGAAGAAGACGCCCTGGGTCCGTCGTTCGTCGAGCATCTGCAGGAACTCGGCGACCGCGGTCGCGGCGAGCTGCACGGTCGTCCCCGCGAGGAGCACCTTGCCCGGCGTGGCCAGGCCGCCCGCGAGGAGCAGGTAGACGAGGCCGACGGCGAGCAGCGCCCCGGCGAACGCGGCGAAGCCGGTGCCGAGCAGCCCGGCGTTCGCGCCGGTGAACAGCAGCGCGGTCACCGCGAGGTACGCGCCCGCGTTGGCGCCCAGGGTCTCGGGCGCGGCGAGCGGGTTGCGCTTGGCGCCCTGGATCAGGGCTCCCGAGACGCCGAGGGCGACGCCGGCGACGAGCCCGGCGAGCGTTCGCGGGATGCGGCTGCCGACGAGCACCGCCCTCGTGTGCTCGTCGGCGTCGCCCCGCACGGCGTTCAGGACGTCGCCCACCCCGACCCCGGCGGCGCCCAGGCCGAGGTGGAGGACGGCCACCCCGAGCAGGGCGAGCGCGGCCACGCCGCTCACGAGGAGCGTCGTCGAGCGGCGTGGGACGGCTGCGGCCTTCGTGGTCATGAGCGGGTCAGGACTTGAACGCCTTGGCGGCCTCTTCCAGCAGGTGCACGGCCGACAGCGGGCCGCCGAAGTACCAGGTGCCGGGGTCGATCGGCGTCACCCGGCCGCCCTTGACGAAGCCGAGGTCCTTCCAGACGGCGTTGTCCTTCAGCTCGCCGGTGAACGGGTCGTCCTTGGGGTTGGCGGTGTAGAGGAACGTGGCGGAGGCGGGCACCTTGGTGAGCCCCTCCACGCCGACGGTGGTCATGCCCCAGGCGTCGGGCTTGCCCTTCCAGCCGTTCTTCAACCCGGCGAGGTTGAGCACCTGGGCGGCCAGCGCGTCATCGCCGAGGAGGCGGATGGTCGGCGTGCCGTTGAGGCTGAAGCCCATGGCCAGGGCGTACTCCGAACCCGCCTTGCCCGCCTTCGTCAGGCGCGCGCGGACGGCGGTCGCGGTGGTGTCGATCCGCGCGAACACCTCGGCGGCCCTCTGCTCCTTGCCGACGGCCTTGGCCAGCTCGGTGAAGGTGGTCTTGAGGTGCCGGAGCTGCGGCTTGTCGGTGTAGGTGAAGGACACCACCGGCGCGATGGCCTTGAGCTGGTCATAGCTGTTCTTGGAGCGTTCCTCGTCCACGACGATCAGGTCGGGGGACAGCGCGCGGATCTTCTCCAGGCTGGGTTCCTGCCGCGTTCCAACGTCGGCGACACCCGCCGGGAGCGCGGCGCCGGGCGCGGTGACCCACTCCCCGTAGGTCTTGCCGTCGGCGTTGCCGACGGGTGTGACGCCGAGGGCCAGCAGTTCCTCGGTGTGCACCCATTCGAGCGAGACCACCCTGGTGGCGGGCTTGGCGAGCGCGACCGGGCCGCGGGCGGTGGCGACGGTGATCGCCCCTCCGCCGCCCTGGCCGCCGCCCGAGCCGCCGTTGTTCTGGTCGTCGACGCTGCCGCCGCAGGCCGCGGCGCTCAGTGTGACGACGGCGGTGCAGCCGATCGCGAGCGCGCGGAACAGCCTCTGCATGGGGGGACTCCTCGTGTTGCCGTTGGATGGGGGGTGCCGCGGTCTCTACGGTCGCCGCGGGAAACACGCCAGGTGGCCGGTCTCGGCGTCGCGCACGACGCTGACCTCGAGCCCGAAGGCGCGGCCGATGGTCTCCGGGGTGAGGACCTCGTCGGGCGGGCCCGTCGCGGTGACCTCCCCATCGGAGATGACCAGGATCTGGTCGCCGTACGCGGCGGCCTGCATGAGGTCGTGGAGCACGACCCCGCAGGCGATGCCGTGCTCGACGGCCAGCCGGGCGACCACGTCGAGGACCTCGAACTGGTGCCGCAGGTCGAGATAGGTCGTCGGCTCGTCCAGGAGCAGGATGTCGGCCCGCTGGGCCAGCACGGTCGCCAGCCACGCCCGCTGGCGTTCGCCGCCCGACAGTTCGTCCAGCCTCTTGTCCGCCAACGTCGCCGCGTCGGTGACGGTCAGCGCCCAGTCGACGGCCTCGGCGTCCTCCCGGGTGTGCCGGGCGAACGCGCCGCGATGGGCGTACCTGCCGTGCCGGACCAGTTCACGGACCCGCACCCCGACGGGGACGAGCGGCGCCTGCGGGAGGAAGGCCAGACGGCGGGAGAGGTCCCGACGCGACAGCGCCCGCAGCGGCTCGCCGCCGAGGCGGACCTCGCCCGCGAGCGCCGGCTGCAGTCCCGCCACGGTGCGCAACAGCGTGGACTTGCCGCAGCCGTTGGGCCCGGCCAGCACGGTCACCTCACCGGCCCGCAGCGTCAGGTCCACGGAGCCGAGCACGCGCCTGCCCCCGTGGCCGACGTCGAGACCGCGGGCCACGAGTCGCGGCTCTTCCCCGCTCAACAGCCGACAATCCCGGTCAAACCAACCCTCCAGGTCGAAATCGGGCCCCACCCTACACCGCGAAGGTAAGGCATACCTAACCTGTGGTCGGGAAGGCTCGTTCACCGTTCGCGGGGTTGGGGCTTCGGCGCTGGGGGGTGGGATCAGCGCGCCCTGGTCCTTCCCCTGGGCTGGGAGGTGCCTGGGCGCGTGGGGGACCGGCGCCGGAGCAGTGCCCTGGTGATGAGGACGGCGGCGATCACGCCGGGGCCGCAGTGGACCAGGAGCACGCCGAACAGGCTCGGTCCTCCCCAGTCGTCACGGTAGGTGGCGGAGTCGGTCACGTCGATGACGAACGGCTCGGCGACGGCCCGCCCGACGAGATAGAGGCCGAGGATCAGCCCGAGGATGCCTGCTGCCTTCCGCATGTCGTCGCTCCGTTCGACGGGGATCGGGAGTCGGTCCCATCGCCGTCCATGCTCGGGGAGGCGGAGGTCGTCACGCATGGGACGGTGGTGCGATGCTCGATGTCATACGCCGGTGCCAGACGGTCTACCCACCGCCCCGGGGCGGGTCCCGACGGCGTTGAACGGATGCGTCGGCCTACGCCGATCCGTCGCGGTGCGGCGACGCCGATCGTCGTGCGTGGGGGAACGCCGAGCGGGCGGCGCGGTGGACGGCCGTGACCCCGGGGTCGTTCCGTTCGGCGAGCCAGGCGAGGCCCGAGGTGCACGGTGGCAGATCGGTCACATCTCGATAGGCGACGCCCGGGCGGGGGAAAAGGGTGCGGGCCGCGGCGGGGAGAAAGGCGATGGACTCACCCCGGCCTATGACGGCCAGCATTGTCTCGACGTCTCTGACGATGGGGCCGTAACGCACCGTCGTGCCGTCCGGCCGTGGGACGACGGACCAGAAGTCGCGCCATTCCTGTGAACATTCCGGGGGAAAGGACACGACGTCGAAGCGCCCCAGTTGGCTCAGCGACACCGCGGGGTCGGCGGCCAGGGGGTCGGCGGCGGGAAGGCAGACGACCCGCGGCTCGGTGGTCAGGTGCAGGACGGAGATGCCGTTCGGTACGGGGGGCCTGCAGAAGACCACGTCGACCGCTCCGCGTTCCAGGGCGCGGAACTGGTCCACCAGGTCCAGCAGCCGCGACTCGACGCTCACGCCGGGGCTGAGACGGCGCAGCTCCGCCATGACGGCCTGGAAGTGGGGCATCGCCGCCTCCGCGCCGACGGTGCCGACGACCACGTGCGCCTTGGGCGTGCGCGCGTGCTCGTCGGCCACGCGCTGCAGCCGGTGCACGGCCTCGATCACCGCCCGGGCCTCGTGCCGCACCGCCTCGCCGGCCTCGGTGATCCGCACGGCCCGGCCGCCGCGTTCCAGCAGTTTGACCCCGAGGGTCCGCTCCAGCGCGAGGATCTGCTTGCTGAGCGCGGGTTGACTGATGAACAGGCGCGCCGCGGTCCGGCCGAAGTGCAGCTCTTCTGTCAGGGCCAGGAATATTCGCAGTTGGTTGACGGTGGGTGGCGTCTGCCGTTCCATTGTCACTCTGATATCCGACCGGGTATCGGAGGCTCCGTCAACCGGCCGGTCGAGGTTGGCGCGCATCGCCGGCCACCGTGCGTCTCGATGCCATGGAAGTGTACCCGGAACGCCAGCCGCGACGCCGATCCGGGGCGGGGCGGCCTGCGGGCCCCGCCGCGGCGATAACCGAACCTCTATGGGTCGATGACCACTCGTCATGGCACTTTGCTTCCTTGACGGCATGAGATGGCCGAAGATCGGATCCGGTGCTCGTTGTGCGCACGACCGGTGGGAACCGCCCGTCGGTGACCTGAAAGGGCTCATCCATGCCAACGAAGAAGGCGGCGGCCCTCCTCCTGGCCGTCCTCGCCGTGTTCGCCGGGATGGGGACGGCGGCGACCGCGGAAACCGCATCCGCCGGCCGGTACTGCGTGATGGTCGTCGACAAGGCGGCTGATGGAAAGACGTCCCCCGTCCGTTCCCGCGCGTGTGCCGACGACATGTCCACCGCCACCCGTCGGGCGGGCGTGGTGGAGGGGGCGGCCGCGTCGACGCTCCTCATGGAGTGGTTCTGGAACGCCAACAACAACCCGCCCAAGCTGGTTCGCATCTACGGCAATTATGGGCCCTGCGACTCCGCCGGCTATCGCATCAACATCTATGACGACTGGGCGAACCAGATCTCCGGTTTCAACTCCCTCAACGAGTGCAACGACGTCACCGGCTATGACCTGTCGCTGCTGCAGGGCGACCACGAGCGCTGGATCCAGCACAATCCCTGCGCGTGCACTCTGCAGGGGTGGATCGGCCCGTTCATGAACGACCGCATCGAGTCCTTCCACATTCGCCGCGGCTGAACGGGGCCCGGACACGGTGGCCCTCCGGCCCTCGGCGTCGCGCACGCCGAGGGTCGGAGGGCCTGTTCCTTCGGGGCCTTCCGCGAGGGACGGCCTATCAGGCGAGGGACAGCGAGTGCGGGTTCCAGTTCGCCACGAAGACGCTGCCGTTGACGTCGGGGTACTCGGTGAAGTCGACCGACTGGCCGTCGGGCGCGGTGACGTTGTCGACGTCCTTCAAAACGTACTGACCATTGATGAGCTGGTACCACGCGACGGTGAAGGTGGTGCCCCGGCCGTCGCCGCCCTTGTCCGTCACGGTGCCGCGCGCACCGGACAGGGACTTGTAACCCGAAGCCTTGCCGTAGGTCTCCTCGATGCTGAACGGCGTTTCACCGGGAAGCGGATCGGCGGACGCGGTGCCGGGGGCGGCGAGTGCGGCGAGCGCGGCGCCGGGAATCGCGATGGCGGCGAAAATCTTGGCGAAGCTCACGTTTTGGCTCCTCGTTGTCCGGAAGGGCTGCGGTCGCCCTCCTCGTCCAGATCAGAGTGCGGCCGATCGGTGTTCACTTGCCAGCCCGGATCCCTGCTCATTTTTCGCGCATATCCGATGAACAGTGCTCGCAATCCGGCCGTAGGCTGCCATATATGGGGACCACAGACTCGTACAATGGCGCGCGGCCGCGATGAAGGGCGAGATGAGAACGATCGGCGATCGGCTGTACCGGGCGCGCCGCCGCCGTTTCGTCGGCCGGGACGCCGAACTGAAGACCTTTCGGAGGGCGCTGGAGGCGGAGGTGCCGCCGTTCGCGGTGATGTTCGTCCACGGGCCGGGCGGTGTCGGGAAGACCGCGCTGCTCAACGCCATGGCGGCGCTCGCGAGGGAGGCCGGCCACGCCACCGTGCTCCTGGACACGCGTTCGGTGGACCTGACGCGGACCGTCCGGCCGGAGCCGGCGGGGGAGCGGGGGGTGCTGCTGCTGGACTCCTACGAGCGGCTCATCGCGATCGACGACTGGGTGCGCGAGGAATACCTGCCGGGGCTGCCCGCCGGGACCCTGGTGGTCATCGGCGGCCGCGAGCCGCCGAGGCCGGAGTGGGTCTCCGACCACGGGTGGCGGGAGCTGCTGCTGACGGTGCCGCTGGGCAATCTCGGCCCGGACGACGGCGCGGCGCTGCTGCGGGAGGAGAACGTGCCCGAACGGCTGCACGGGCACGTGCTCAGGGCGACCCACGGCCATCCGCTGGCACTGCGCCTGCTGGTCGACGTGCTGTCCCAGCGCGGGGACACCGGGGACCTGGCGGGGATCGACCTGGCCGAGGCCCCGGACGTGGTGCGGCTGCTGCTGGACCGTTTCCTGGAGGGGGTGCCGACACCCCGGCACCGCCGCGCCCTGGAGGTGTGCGCCCACGCGCTGGTCACCACGGAGGAGCTGCTCCGGGCGGCCCTGGACGACGATCATGATCCGGGCGGGTTGTTCGCCTGGATGCGGACGCTGTCGTTCGTCGAGGAGCGTCCCGAGGGGCTGTGCCCGCACGACCTGGCCCGCGAGGTGTTCGACGCGGATCTGCGGTGGCGCGACGGCACCGCCCACCAGCGCCTGCACCGGCGGATCGGCGACCATCTGGTGCACCGGCTGCGCACCAGCACCGGGGCGGCGCAGCGGCGGGTCCTGACCGAGCTGACCTTCCTGAGGCGGGCCAACCCGGCCGTGCGCGATCTGGTCGACTGGTCCAAGCCGGCCTGTCATCACACCGACGACATGCGTCCGGAGGACCGGGCGGACCTGCTGGCGATGACGGAACGGCACGAGGGGCCCGAGTCGGCGAAGCTGGCGGCGTTCTGGATGGACCGGCAGCCCGAGGCGTTCGTCGTCGCCCGAGGTCCGCGGGGGGAGCCGGCCGGCTACGGCTGTCGGCTGCGCCTGGACCTGGCGTCGCCCCAAGACGTGCAGGCCGATCCCGGCACCCGCGCGATGTGGGAGTACGCACGGCGGCGGCGTCCACCCGCGCCGGGCGAGGAGGTGGCCGTCAAGCGCTTCTTCGTGGACCGAGAACGGCACCAGCGCCCACGCAGCGCGGCCGGGATCGCGATCGTCGCCCTCCTGCACCGGCGGCTGACCAGCACCCGGCTGGGCTGGGACCTGATCGGCGCGTACAGCGACGCCGACGCCCAGCGCGACCTGTTCCGCTTCAACGGTTACCACCGAGCCGAGGAGGCCGACTTCGTGGTGGGCGGCGTGCGTCACTACGTGTACGCGCGCGACTTCCGGGTCGGCGGCATCGACGCCTGGCTGGATCTCCTGGCGGAGAGCGAGACGCGGACCGGGCCCGCGGCCGCCGTTCCCGAGCCGTCGCCGCTCGCGGCGATGTCGCGCATGGAGTTCACCTCGGCGGTGCGCCGGGGGTTGCGCGACCTGCACCGACCCGATGTGCTCGCCGGCAATCCGCTCAACGCCGCCCGGACGGCGCTCCGTCACGACGGCGGCCTGGCGGGCCTGCTGCGGGAGGCCGCCGAGTCGTTGCGGTCCGATTCCCGCAACCTCAAGGCGTACCGCGCCGTGGACCGCACCTACCTGCACCCGGCCGGCACGCAGGAACGGGCGGCGGAGGTGCTGGGCCTGCCGTTCAGCACCTACCGCCGCCATCTGACCACCGGCGTGCAGCGCATCGTCGACACGATCTGGCGGGAGGAGATGCACGGCCTTCGACCGCCGTCCCCCTGAGGGGCACGCCGGGCCGCGGCATGGCGAGGAGGTCGTCCGCCCCGGGCGGGGTCAGGGCGCCTCGGTGAAGCCGGTGCGGTGGGCCCAGATGGCGGCCTGGGTGCGGTCGCGGACGTCGAGCTTGGCGAGGATGCTCTTGATGTGCGACTTCACGGTCTCGGGGGAGAGGTGGTGGGCGGCGGCGATCTCGGCGTTGGACAGGCCGGCCGCCAGGGAACGGAGGATCGCCGACTCCCGGGGCGTCAAGGGGCTGGGAAGGGCGGGTGGACGGGGTCGGGCGGCCAGGCTGCGCAGGAGTCGGCGGGTGATCTGGGGCGCCAGGAGGGCGTGGCCGGACGCGACGGTGCGGACGGCGGCCGTGAGCTCGTCCGGGGTGGCGCGTTTGAGGAGGAACCCGTCGGCGCCGGCGGCGATGGCGTTGTCGACCACGTCGTCGAGGTCGAAGGTGGTGAGGATGAGGACGCGGGGACGGGGCGGCTCCCAGGAGGTGATCTCGCGGGTGGCGTGCAGGCCGTCGTGGCCCGGCATGCGGACGTCCATGAGCACGAGGTCGGGCCGCAGGGAGCGGGCGGCGGCGACCGTCTGATGGCCGTTGGCGGTCTCCCCGACGACGGCGCATCCGGGTTCGGCGTTCAGCAGGGCGCGGAGCGTGGCGCGGACGAGGGGGTCGTCGTCGGCGAGCAGGATCCGGATCACGAGCGGGCGGGGAGGGTCGCGCGGACCAGGAAGCCGTCGTCGGTGGGGCCGGCGTCGAGCGCGCCGCCCTGGAGGGCGGCGCGGTGCCGCATGTTGGCCAGGCCGCGGCCGGACGGGGCGGCGGTGGGGCCGGATCCCTCGCTGAGGACCTCCAGACGCACCCGGCCGCCGGACTGGGCGAGGCTCAGCCGGATGCGGCCGGCCTCGGTGTGGCGGAGCGCGTTGGTGACGGCCTCCTGGATGATGCGGTTCAACGCGTTGGCGCCGTCGGGCTCCAGGTCGACCGCGCCGACGTCGAGGTCCAGCTCGCGGCCGGCGGCGCGGACGCGGTCGGCCAGGGCCTGCAGGTCCACCATCGCGGACGGGTCGTCGAGGGCGTGGACGAGCCGGTCCAGTTCGGTGAGGGCGCTGCGGCCGAGGGCCTCGATGTGCCGCAGCGCGTCGTGGCCGAAGGCGGGGTCGCCGTCGAATACCCGCTGCCCGACGGCGGCCTGCATCACCATCACGTTGACCGAGTGGCCGACGGCGTCGTGCAGTTCGCGGGCCAACCGGGCGCGCTCCTCCAACAGGACGCGCGCCGCCGACTCGGCGGTGTAGGCGCGGCGGCTGTGCAGGGCGTCGCCGCCGAAGGTCGTGATGAGCAGCCCCATGGCGATGCCCGGCAACGAGTCGAAGGGGTCGCGATCCAGCAGCAGGAAGCCGCCGAAGGCGGTCGCGAACACCGCGCCGCACACCGCCCGGCGGCGCGCGTCCCCGTACTCGGCGAAGCAGCCGAACAGCGCGATCCACAGCGGCCAGTGAACGAGCGTGCCCGGGTATCCGGCCGCCGCGTTGACGAGCAGGGCCGCGCAGGCCGCGATGAGGACCCGCAGGGGGTGGCTGCGAAGCCACAGCAGGCAGAGCGCCGCCAGCATGCACAGCACCACACCGGGGACGTCGGGCCCCCGGTAGGGCGAGGGCACCGGGGAGGCGAGGCCCACCGCCACCGACAGGACCATCAGCCCGCCCGACAGCCATATCCGCATGCCCGGCATCCTCTCTCGACGCGGGCTCAGGACGAATCACTCGCAGGAGTGAAGCGCGCCCGGAGTCCGCGTTCCTAGCTTGTGGCCCCATGAAGAAGACAGCCGGGCTGTGGTGGCTGGCGCTGAGCGCCGCGGCGATCGCCGTCTACGCCCCTTTCCCCTACCTGACCGAGTCCCTGGACGCCCTCGCGGCCGACGACACGGGTCTGGCCTCCAACTACGCCGGACGTCCGCTCTGGGTGAGGGCGGCGCTCTACGTCCACATCGTCGCCGGCGGTCTGGTGCTGCTGTTGAGCCCCGTCCAGCTCTCCTCCCGCCTGCGGGGCCGCCTCCCCCGACTCCATCGGGTCTGCGGGCGGGTCGTCCTGCTCGCCATCGTTCCCGGCGCGGTCGCCGGTCTCCTCATCAGCCCGTTCAATCTGGCGGGCCCGATCGGCACCGCCGGTTTCGGTCTGCTGGCGCTCGTGTGGCTCGCCGTCGCCGTGGCCGCCCATCGGGCCGCCCGGCGTCGGGACTTCCGGGCGCACCGTCGATGGGCGCTGCGCGTGTTCGCCCTCACCTACGCCGGCGTCACCCTGCGCCTGTGGCTGATCGTCCTCATCCTCGCCCAGCCCGGCACCGACCACGAGGTCGCCTTCGACCGCGCCTACCTGATCGTCCCCTTCCTGTCCTGGGTCCCCAACCTCCTCCTCGCCGAGTTCCTCCTCCGCCGGGGCTCCGCGCCCCGTTCGCGCGGGCGTGCGCTTGACCTCGACCTTGCTCGAGGTTGAAGGCTGGGGTCCGAGAGACGATCCGAGCGGGGAGTGTGGACATGATGCGGGCGATTCAGGTGCGGGAGTTCGGTGGTCCCGAGGTGCTGACGCTGGAGGAGGTCCCCGAGCCGGTGGCGGGCCCGGGGGAGGTCGTCGTGGAGATGGCCGCCGCCGATGTCATCTACCTCGACACGCTGCTGCGCGCCGGGTGGGGAGGCGAGTTCTTCCCCCGTGGGCTTCCGCACGTGCCGGGGCACGGCGGCGCCGGACGGGTGGCCGCCGTCGGTGAGGGTGTGGACGCGGGATGGGTGGGCCGGCGGGTCGTGGCCCGGACGTCCACCGGGTACGCCGAGAAGATCGTCGCCGCCGTCGAGGACGTGATCGAGATCCCCGACGCGCTGGGCTTCGGCGAGGCGGCGGCGATGACGCACGACGGTGTCACCGCGTTGATGCTGGCGCGCGACGGACGGATCGCCGAGGGCGAGTGGGTGCTGGTGACCGCCGCGGCCGGCGGCGCGGGTTCGTTGCTCGTACAACTGGCGCGCGATGCCGGGGCCCGGGTCGTCGCGGCGGCGCGCGGCGAACGCAAGCTGGCCCTGGCGCGGGAGCTGGGCGCGGAGGCGGTCGTCGACTACTCGCTGGAGGGATGGCAGCGACGGGTGCGGGAGGCGACCGGAGGCGCGGGAGCGGACCTGGTCTTCGACGGCGTGGGCGGCGACCTGGGCCGGGCGGCGTTCGAGGCGGTCGCCACGGGCGGCCGGTTCGTCACCTACGGCACCGCCGGCGGAACGTTCACCGAGATCGATCCGCAGACGGCCGAGCGGCGGCGGGTGCGGGTGCACAACGCGCTGGCGGCGGGGCCGCCCGACCGGGCCGACGTCCGCGAGGTGCTCACGCGGGCGCTGGCCCTGGCGGCCCAGGGACGGATCCGCCCGGCCATCGGCGCGACCTACCCGTTGGAGCGCGCCCGGGACGCCCACCTCGCGCTCGCCGAACGTACGACGGTCGGCAAGTCGCTGCTGCTCGTCTGATCACGATGACACGCGACCCGGAGGGGCGAGGGGCCGGGCGTCAGCCGGTGGGCCGGATGCTCCCGACGGTGCAGTCCTGCTTCTTGGACTCCTTGAACGGCCGGAACCGGACGTCCACGCAGTTCCGCTTGGAGATGTGCAGGTTGCCGCTCTGCGTCGTCTTCGACGAGGAGTGGTAGTTCATCTGCGTCGCCGTCTTACCGGCGGTGGACGTCGTCTGCTCCTCGTCCTCCGCGTCCGTCACGGGCTCCGACGCCTCCACGGGCTCGGAAACCGCCATGGGCTCGGACGCCTCCACGGGCTCGGAAACCGCCACGGGCTCCGGGGTCGTCGTGGCCGCCACGGGTGACGTGCCCAACAGCACGGCGCCCAGGACCCCGCCCAGGGCGAGGACCCGCATTCCCGCCGTCGTCGACCATTCGGACATGATGTCCTCTTCTCTGGAGAGCGCAACACCGTGCGACCCATGATGTGCGCAGCGTGACGCCGGGTGCGAGTCGCCCGGCGGGGTTTTTCCTTCGCGCACATGCAGCGATGAAGGAAACCGGATCAACGGACCTTTCGCGACGCCCGCACGGCCCTTTCACGCCCGCGCCGAGTGAGGCCGCCCGCCATCGGGTCGGCCCCGTCGTTCCGAGACCGTCGTCGGCCGACCCGTGGCGGCTACCGTGGCCGGATGGACGTGGCGTTGGCGGTGGTCGCGGTCGGAGCGGTGGTGGCCGGGCTCGTCGCGGGGGTGCCGTGGTGGCGGGGGCGGCGTGAGTTGGGGAGTCCTGCGGATCGGGCGACGTTCCACACGCTGCACACCGCGTCGCTGGCGGCGCCGCCCCTCCGGGCCGGACTGACCGAGCAGGGGGCGCAGAAGGCGGTGCGGCACCTGCGGGAGTTGTTGGGGTCGGCGGCCGTGGCCATCACCGACGGGGAGCGGGTGCTGGCCTGGGACGGGACGGGGGAGCACCACGCCGACGGGGCGCTCGCGCACGCGGCCGGGCCGATGGGGAGCGGGCGGACCGACGTGCTCGGGCCCGAGACGGTGGCGTGCGTGCGGCTGGACTGCCCGGTCAGGCACGCGGTCGTGGTGCCGCTGACCACCGACGACCGGGTGGTGGGGACGCTGGCGGCGTACGGGGGCGACGTGTCGGCGGGGCTGATCCGGGCCGCCGAGGAGGTCGGGCACTGGGTGGACGCCCAGTTGCAGCTCGCGGAGCTGGACCGGTCGCGGACGCTGCTGATGGAGGCGGAGGTCCGGGCGCTGCGGGCGCAGATCTCCCCGCACTTCGTCTACAACTCGCTGACCACGATCGCCTCGTTCGTGCGGACGGACCCGGAACGGGCCCGGGAGCTGCTGCTGGAGTTCGCCGACTTCACCCGGTACTCGTTCCGGCGGCACGGCGACTTCACCACGCTGGCCGAGGAGCTGCACTCGATCGACCGGTACCTGCTGCTGCAGCGCGCCCGGTTCGGCGACGAGCGGCTGCGGGTGACGCTGCGGATCGCGCCCGAGGTGCTGCCGGTCGCGGTGCCGTTCCTGTGCCTGCAGCCGCTGGTGGAGAACGCGGTCCGGCACGGGCTCCAGGACCGGGCCGGGCCGGGCCGGATCACGATCGTGGCCGAGGACGCCGGGGCCGACTGCGCGATCAGCGTCGAGGACGACGGGGTCGGCATGGACCCCGAGCGGCTCCGGCACGTCCTGGCGGGGGAGTACGAGGGCGCCGAGGCCGCCGGGATCGGGCTCGGCAACGTCGACGAACGGCTGCGCCAGGTGTACGGGGACGACTACGGTCTGGCCGTCGAGACCGCCGCCGGGGCGGGCACCAAGGTGACGTTGCGGGTGCCCAAGTACCGGCCGGGGGTGACCGCTTCGGGGCCGAAGGGCGGTTGACTTTCCACCGCCGGATTCGGACGCTGGAGTCCGTTCCGTCTCACCTGAGGAGGACGAGTGGCCGGTCTGCGCGTCCTGGCGGTGGACGACGAGGCGCCGGCGCTGGAGGACCTGGCGTTCTGGCTGCGCGCCGACCCCCGCGTCGAGGAGTTGTCGCTGGCCAGGGACGGGGCCGCCGCGCTGCGGCAGGTGGACAGGGCGCTCGCCGGACGGCGGCCGATCGACGCGGTGTTCCTCGACATCCGGATGCCGGGGCTGGACGGGGTGGTGCTGGGGCGGCTGCTGGCGCAGTTCGCCCGGCCCCCGGAGATCGTCTACGTGACCGCGCACGACGTCCACGCGGTGGACGCGTTCGAGATCAAGGCCGCCGACTACCTCCTCAAGCCGGTCCGGCCGGAGCGGCTGGCCGAGGCGATCCGGCGGGTGAGCGGGGCGCCGGCCGACCCGGAGCCCGAGTCGGTGCCGGTGGAGCTGGCCGGGGTCACGCGCTTCGTGGCCGCCGCCGACGTCTGGTACGTGGAGGCCCACGGCGACTACGCCCGGCTGCACACCGCCTCGGGCGGCCATCTGGTCCGCATCCCGCTGGCCGCCCTGGAGGAGCGCTGGCGCGCGGCCGGGTTCGTCCGCGTGCACCGCAGCCATCTGGTGGCCGTCCGGTACGTCGAGGAGCTGCGCCTGGACTCCGGCCGCTGCACGGTGCTGATCGGCGGGACCGAGTTGCCGGTCAGCCGCCGGCACACCCGTGAGCTGCGCGACCTGCTCGTCCGCGACACGCGGCGGCCCCGGTGAGCGGGGAGCCGCGTCGGGTGCTGGTGACCAGCCCCCGGATGCGGGCGGCGCGCCGGCCCCGGCGGAAGGTGACCAGGGAGATCGACGAGCAGACCGGGCTGGGCGAGGCGTACATGCGCTCTCTGGTGCGGGCCCAGCTCCGGCTGGCGCTGGGCGTGTGCGCGGTGCTGGGCGTGGCCGTGGGCGGGTTGCCGCTGGTGTTCGCGGCGGCGCCGGACCTGGAGGTGCTGGGGCTGCCGCTCCCGTGGGTGCTGCTGGCGGGGCTGGTCTATCCGCTGTTCGTGGCCGGCGGCTGGTGGTACGTGCGGCAGGCCGAACGCAACGAGCGCGACTTCGCCGACCTCGTGGAGCGCGACGCCTGAGATGAGCTCCGCGTACGGCTTGGCGGCGGTGTCGCTGGTGGTGACGACGACCGTGCTGATCGGGACGTTCGGGCTGCGGATCTCGCGGACGACGTCGGACTTCTACGTGGCGTCCCGGACGGTGTCGCCGCTGCGCAACGCGTCGGCGATCGGCGGCGAGTACCTGTCGGCCGCCTCGTTCCTCGGGGTGGCCGGGCTCATCATGGCGTACGGGGCGGACATGCTCTGGCTGCCCGTCGGTTGGACCGGCGGCTACCTGGTGCTGCTCGTGCTGGTCTCGGCCCCGCTGCGCAGGTCGGGCGCGTACACGCTGCCGGACTTCGCCGAGGCCCGGCTGGAGTCGATGGCGGTGCGGCGGATCACCAGCGTGCTGGTCGTGCTGATCGGGTGGCTGTACCTGATGCCGCAGCTCCAGAGCGCCGGTCTGGTGCTGCGCACGGTGGCGGGCACCCCGGTGTGGGTGGGCGCCGTGCTGGTGGCCGCGGTGGTGACGATCAACGTCCTGTCCGGCGGGATGCGCAGCATCACCCTGGTGCAGGCGTTCCAGTACTGGCTGAAGCTGACCGCCCTCGCCGTTCCCGTGCTGTTCCTCCTCATCGCCTGGCGGTACGACGCCGCGCCCGGGCCGGACGGCGACGTCCCGCCCGCGTTCACCGAACGCACCACGGTCGCGATGAGCGCGGACGTCACCGTACGGGTGGAACGGCCGATCGCGGTCGTCGTCCACGGGAGCCTGGACGGTGCGGCGCGGGCCGGGCCGGTGATGCTGACGGCGGGGGAGCACGCCCTGACCCGTGACACCGCCGTGACGTTCCCGGCCGGGGCCGCCGTCCCCCATGTCTCGGACCTGCCCGTGATGACCGGCCGGGAGTGGTTCACGCCGCTGTCGGGCCGCGAGTATCCGCTGTACGCGACGTACTCGCTGATCCTGGCGACGTTCCTGGGGACGATGGGGCTGCCGCACGTGCTGGTCCGCTTCTACACCAACCCGGACGGGCGGGCCGCGCGGCGCACCACGGTGCTGGTGCTGACCCTGCTGGGCGCCTTCTACCTGCTGCCCGCGCTGTACGGGGCGCTCGGCCGGATCTACGCCCCCGAGCTGCTGATGACCGGGCGCACCGACGCCGTGGTGCTGACGCTCCCGGGACGGCTCGTGGGCGGGATGCCCGGTGAGCTGCTGAGCGCCCTGGTCACGGCGGGGGCCGTCGCGGCGTTCCTGTCGACCACGTCGGGGCTGACGGTGTCGGTGGCGGGGGTGATCGGCCAGGACATCCTGAACGGCGGGGTGCGGTCGTTCCGGGTCGCGACCCTGCTGGCCCTGTTCGTCCCGCTGGGACTGGCGCTGGCGGCGCGGGCGCTGGCGGTGGCGGACGTGGTGGGTCTGGCGTTCGCGGTGGCCGCGTCCACGTTCTGTCCGCTGCTGGTGCTCGGCATCTGGTGGCGGAGGCTGACCGTCGCGGGCGCGTTCGCGGGGCTGGTCGCGGGCGGCGGGCTCGCGGGCACCGCCGTGGCGTGGACGATCGTCGCCGGGCCGCCCCGGGGGGCCGCGGGCGCCCTCCTCGCCCAGCCCGCCGCCTGGACGGTGCCCGTCGCGTTCGCCGTGATGATCGGCGTCTCGCTGCTCACGCCGCGCAGCGTCCCGGCGGGGGTGGCGCGCACCATGGTCCGACTGCACGCGCCGGAGACCCTCGACCTCGACCGGGGCACCTGGCGGCCCAAGGGCGGCTGACGCGGGTCAGGGCGCCGGCGGCCGGTGGCGCGCCGTGCACGGGCTTTCCAACGGGGAGATTATTGTGTTCGGCGGGGATTCTCCTCAGATCGGCCGAAACAGGTCGACCCTCCGGCGTCGCCGCTCCACCGTTCGTCGCGTGAAATCGACCGCTCACCGAGCGTCCGGAACCGGTCGCCGCACTCGGCCGGCGTCTCGCCGCACCTGATCCGCCGCCCCCTCCACGATGCGGCACGGGGTTTCTACCGTGACGTGACCCCCGTCACCGCCGAGGAGGGATCTTGTGACCGCCGAGAAGCGTCTGCACGCGGACGGAACACCTTATGAACGGGTCCAGCGCAGCGCCGAGTTCCAGGAGTTGCGACGCCGCTTCCGGGCCTTCGCGTTCCCGGCCACCGCGGCGTTCCTGGCCTGGTACCTGCTGTACGTGGTCATGTCCGGCTGGGCCCGCGACCTCATGGGCGCCCAGGTCGTCGGCTTCGTCAACGTGGCCCTGATCTTCGGCCTGCTGCAGTTCGCGTCCACGTTCCTGATCGCGTGGCTGTACGCCCGGCACGCCGAGGCCAGGCTCGACCCGATGGCCGCCGAACTCGCCGCCGGGATGGAAGGGACGGGCCGATGAGCCACGAGACCCTGGCCGTGCTGCTGTTCGTGGCGTTCGTCGGCGGCACGCTCGTCATCACCGTGTGGGCCGGTCGGCACACCAAGGACGCCTCCGACTTCTACGCCGGCGGCCGGTCGTTCTCCGGGGTGCAGAACGGCATGGCCATCGGCGGCGACTACATGTCGGCGGCCTCGTTCCTGGGCATCGCCGGGCTGATCGCGCTGTACGGCTACGACGGGTTCCTGTACTCGATCGGCTTCCTGGTGGCCTGGCTGGTGGCGCTGCTGCTGGTGGCCGAGCTGATGCGGAACTCGGGCAAGTACACGATGGCCGACGTGCTGGCGTTCCGGATGAGCCCGCGTCCGGTGCGCACGGCCGCCGGGGTGTCCACCATCACCGTGTCGATCTTCTACCTGCTGGCCCAGATGGTCGGCGCGGGCGCGCTGGTGTCGCTGCTGTTCGGGTTCACCTCCGACACCGCCAAGGCCGCCACCATCGTGCTGGTCGGCGCGCTGATGATCGTGTACGTGGTCGTCGGCGGCATGAAGGGCACCACCTGGGTCCAGATCGTCAAGGCCGTCCTGCTGATGGGCGGCGCGACGCTGGTGACCGTGCTGGTGCTCGGCAAGTTCGGGTTCAACCTGTCCACGCTGCTGCGCGACGCCGCCGAGCAGAGCGGCAAGGGCGAGGCGTTCCTGGAGCCGGGGCTGCGGTACGCCACCGAGGAGCAGGGCCTGACCGGCAAGCTCGACCTGATCAGCCTGGGGTTGGCGCTCGTCCTCGGGACCGCCGGGCTGCCGCACATCCTGATCCGCTTCTACACCGTGCCGACCGCGCGGGACGCCCGCAAGTCGGTGCTGTGGGGGATCGGCATCATCGGCGCCTTCTACCTGCTGACCCTCGTGCTGGGCTTCGGCGCGGCGGCGCTGGTGGGCAGCGACGAGATCCGCGCGGCCAACCCGGCGGGCAACACCGCCGCCCCGCAGCTCGCCGAACGGATCGGCGAGATCGTCTTCGGCGACGTCGGCGGCACCGTGCTGCTGGCGGTCATCGCGGCGGTGGCGTTCGCGACGATCCTGGCGGTGGTGGCGGGCCTCACCCTGGCCTCGTCCTCCTCGTTCGCCCACGACCTGTACGCCCACGTCATCAAGCGGGGCCGGGTCACCGACCGGGAGGAGGTGCGGGTCGCCCGCATCTCCGCGTTCGTCATCGGCGCGGTGGCGATCGTGCTGGGCATCTTCGCGCAGCGGCTGAACGTGGCGTTCCTGGTGGCGCTGGCGTTCGCGGTGGCGGCGTCCGCCAACCTGCCCGCGATCCTCTACAGCCTGTTCTGGCGGAGGTTCAACACGGCGGGCGCGGTCGCGGCCATCTACGGCGGGCTGGGCTCGGCGGTGCTGCTCGTGCTGTTCTCGCCGGTGGTGTCGGGCTCGGAGAAGGCGCTGTTCACCGGCGCGGACTTCTCCTACTTCCCGCTGGAGAACCCGGGCATCGTCTCCATCCCGTTCGGGTTCCTGTGCGGCTGGCTGGGCGCGGTGCTCAGCAAGGAGCACAATGCGGAGAAGTACGCCGAGATCGAGGTCCGGTCCCTGA
This sequence comes from Thermomonospora umbrina, assembly GCF_003386555.1. Taxonomy (GTDB): domain Bacteria; phylum Actinomycetota; class Actinomycetes; order Streptosporangiales; family Streptosporangiaceae; genus Thermomonospora; species Thermomonospora umbrina. The sequence continues at coordinate 5,423,505 of NZ_QTTT01000001.1, forward strand.
CGGGTGCGGGCGCGGAGCGCGCCACCGGCCACTAGGCCCTCCGGTCCCGCCCTCGGCCCACGGGGAGGGCGGGGCCGGAGCCTCGGGTCAGAACCGGCGGAACGGCCACGGCGCCCGGCCCGGGTCCGCGGGCCGTTCGGGAGCCGCAGGCCGCTCTGACGAGCGTGATCGCGCACCGACTCGGGGGCCGGTGCGCGATCACGGGAGGGATCAGTAGCTGCCGACCGGGGGCGTGTACGTCTTGGCCAGCTCGGACTCGGCCGCCGGAGCGACGATCACCAGGCCGCCGGTGGCGTCCTTGTTCGGCTGCAGGATGTACGTCTTGCGCGTGGGGGGCTTGTCGGAGGACGAGAAGTCCATCGGCGTGCCGAGCCCGCCGTCGTAGGTGGTGGTCGACCGGTGCGCGTTGATCAGGCCCTCCCGCGTGAGGTCCTTGGAGGCGCAGGCCTTCTTGAGCGCCGCGACGACGACGCCCGCGGCGTCATAGCCGTGCACCACCGCGTTGTCGAGCGGCTGGCCGGGGTACTTCTTGCCGTACGCGGCGGCCAGCTTCGCGACCCCCGGCAGGTCCGCGCCGATCGGCGCCCCCGAGCTCACCATGAAGAAGCCCTGGAGCAGGGCGGGCGCGGCGGGCGTGCTCAGCAACTGCGGGGCGAAGCCCGAGTTGCTGGCCAGGATCGGCTGCTTCATCCCGCGCGAACGGGCCAGCCCGGCCAGCGAGGCCGACTGCTTGGGCCCGGCGCTCATCAGGATCGCGCTCACCTTGGCGCTGTTCAGCGCGGCGACCTGGGAGCCCATGTCGTTGTCGGTGGGCTTGATCTTCTGCTCCACGATGGTCAGCCCGTGCTTGTCGGCGGCGAACTTGGCGCCGCGCAGCGCCGAGCCGCCGTAGTCGCCCTCGAAGTACACGTGGCCGAGCTTGTCGCCCTTCTTGACGAGCTTCTTGGCCATCAGGAACTCGATGCCGTTGATGACGTCCACGTCGTAGGTGTTGCCGGCGACCTGGATGTAGCGGCTGCCCAGCAGGCTGGTGGACCAGGCGCTCGGGATCACGAACACCTTGTCGGACTCGATGCGCTGCTTGACCGCGGTGACCATCGCCGAGCCGAGGAAGTGCGGGATCGCCAGCACGTCGGAGCCCAGCTCGCTGTAGATCGACACGGCCTTCTGCGGGTCGTAGCCGTGGTCGCGGACCACCGGCTCGATGGTGCGCCCGCAGACGCCGCCCGCCTGGTTGACCTCCTCGAAATGCAACTGCTGGGCCTGGGTGATGCTCTTGCCCAGCGGGGCGTAGGCGCCCGTCTGGTCGGTGGCCAGGCCGAGCTTGATGGTCTTGTCGGTGACGCCGGGGCCGTGCTTGACCCCGTCCGCTCCGGTGCCGCCGGATCCGCCGGTGGCCTTGCCGCTGCCGCAGCCGGCCGCCGTGGCGGCCAGCGCCAGGGCGGTCAGCGCGGTGACCGTGGTGCGCAGGGTGGACTTCATCAGGTCTGTTCCTCGGCTTTCATTCGGGGGACGGGGTGGGGTCTGCGGCGGGCTCCGGGGAGGGCGCGGATTCGGGCCCAGAGCCCGAGCAGCCCGCCGGGGAAGAACAGGACGACGGCGACGACGGCGGCGCCGTAGAGGATCCGGGACGCCTCGGCCGGGGACACGCCCTCCGTGCCGGGCGCGGCGATCAGCGGCAGGCCGTCGCCGTAGCGGGTGAACAGCGGGGGCAGCAGCGAGACGAACGCGGCCCCCGCCATCGCTCCGGCCACCGAGCCGAGCCCGCCGATGACGATCATCGCCAGGTACTCCAGCGAGAGGATGATGCCGAAGTACTCGGGCACCGTCCGGCGGAACGCCATGGCCAGCAGCACCCCGGCCAGTCCCGCGTACATCGACGACAGCACGAACACCCCGGCGCGGTAGCGGGCCACCGGCACGCCCATCACCCCGGCGGCGATCTCGTGGTCGCGGATGGTGGCCATGGCCCGGCCCGGCCGGCCGCGGAGGACGCCCCGCGCCACCCACGCCGCCGCCAGCAGCACGATCAGCGACAGGAACCACAGCTTCTCCAGCGCCCGGAACGGCACCTGGAGCACCACCAGCTCGGGGGCGTCGGCGAAGCTGAAGCCCAGCAGCTCCAGCGAGGGCACGTCCCGGCCGTTGGCGCCGCCGGTCACCGCCTCGGCGTTGTGCAGCACGTGCTGGCCGATGAAGATCAACGCCAGTGAGGCGATGCCCAGGTACGTGCCGCGCAGCCGTCCCGCGATCGGGCTGAACAGCCCGCCCGCGAGCCCGGCCAGCAGCACCGCCAGCACCACCGCCACCGGTGTGGGCAGCCCCAGCCCGGCCAGCTCGTCGTGCGGCTCGGCGGCGAAGTACACGTACCCGTACGCCCCGACGGCCAGGAAGAACGCGTGGCCCATCGACAACTGCCCGGTCGAGCCGGTCAGCAGGTTCAGGCCGATGGCGCCGACGGCGGCGGCCATCGCGAACAGCCCGGCCTGCAACAGGAACGGCTCGGCGTAGAACGGGACGACCACCATCACGACGAGGCCGAGCGCGGCGGCGAGGACCCGGGGCCGCAGCGCGGCGGACACTCGGCTAGACACGGGCCAGCTCCCTCGTTCCGAACAGCCCGGCGGGCCGGATCAGCAGGATCACGATCATCACCAGGAAGGGGGCGACCTCGCCGATGCCGCGGCCGAGGAAGGTCAGGTCGTTCTGGTAGCCCGTGGCCAGCGACTCCGTCAGCCCGATGATCAACCCGCCGGCCAGCGCCCCGGAGGTGGAGTCCAGCCCGCCGAGGATCGCCGCCGGGAACGCCTTCAGCGCCACGAACGAGGTCGACCGGTCGAGTCCGGGTGTCGGGAACACCGTGAGGAACAGCGCCGCGACCGCGGCCAGCGCCCCGGCCACCGCCCACGCGCCCATCGACACCCGGCTCAGCCGGATCCCCATCAGCGCGGCGGTCTCCCGGTCCTCGGCGGCGGCCCGCATCGAGATGCCCCACGAGGTGTACCGGAACGCCATCAGGAAGCAGGCGATCAGCGTCGCCGCCGTCACCAGCGCGGCGATCCGGGTCTGCGCGATGCCGATCCCGCCGATGTTCACGATGCGGTTCTGCCAGGGGTCGCCCATGGCCAGCACATCGGTGCCGATCCGCCGCGTCAGCTCGGTGGTGAGCACGATGTCCACGCCGATGGTGACGATCGCCAGCACTTGGTGATCGCCCGCCCGGGAACGGCGCAGCACCAGGAACTCCACCGCCGCGCCGACCGCGGCGGCCCCGGCCACCCCGGCCAGGACGGCGGGCCAGAAGCCGATGTCCTCGTGCAGGATCGCGATCACGTAGCCGCCGACCAGCAGCAGCGAGGCGTGCGCGAAGTTGACCACCTCGGTGGCCTTGAAGATGATCACGAAGCCGAGGGCGATCAGCGCGTACACCGAGCCGACCGACACCCCGTTGACCAGGAGTTCGATGAAGGTGGTCACGCCGTCTCGCTCTCGGATCCCGCCGCGGCCCCGGCGGAGTCCGCCGCGTCGGCCGCGTCCGCCGCCTGCACGCCCAGGTAGGCGCGGATGACCTCCGGGTCGCGCTGCACCTCGGTGGGGGTGCCCGCGGCGATCCGGCGGCCGAAGTCCAGCACCGTGACCTCGTCGGCCAGCCGCATCACCATGCCCATGTCGTGCTCGACCAGCAGGATCGAGATGTCCAGATCGGCGCGGGCGGCCACGATGACCTCGGCCATCGCGCGCCGCTCCCCGCCGTTCATCCCGGCGACCGGCTCGTCCAGCAGCAGCAGTTTCGGCTCCATGGCCAGCGCCCGCGCCAGTTCGACGCGCTTCTGCACGCCGTACGACAGCATCCCGACCGGGGCGTCCAGGTACTCCGAGACGCCCACGAACCGCGCGATGTCGCGGACCCGGGCCCGGTGCCGCGTGTCCTCGCGGCGGGCGAACGGCAGCCGCAGCCCGGCGCCGACGAAGCCCGCCCGGGTCAGCCGGTGCCGGCCCAGCATCACATTGTCCTCGACGCTCTGGAACCGGGACAGCGCGATGTTCTGGAAGGTGCGGGCCACACCCAGCGCCGCGATCCGGTGCGGCGGCATCCGGGTCAGGTCCGCGCCGCCGAAGCGGACGCTCCCCGAGGTCGCCCGGTACACGCCGGACAGCACGTTGAAGCAGGTGGACTTGCCCGCGCCGTTGGGGCCGATGACCGCGTGGATGCTGCCCGGGCGCACGGTGAAGCCCACGGCGTCCAGCGCGGTCAGCCCGGCGAACCGCACGGTCAGGTCGGTCACCTCGAGAGCGCTCACCGGGCACGGCCCCCGGGGCGGGCGCGTCCGGGCTGCGGGCCCGGACGGCGGATGGGACTTGCGTTCACGGCACCCTCCGGTGGGTCGTGGTCGGACGGGGGAGAGACGGTGGGTCAACCGGCCCACCTCTCGAGCGTGGGCGGCCGTCGGAACTCGGGCTCCACGGCGTCGGCGTCGCCCACGCCGAGGTAGCGGCGGCGGACCTCGTCGCTGGCGGCCAGCTCGTCGGCCGGGCCGGACAGGGTCACCTCGCCGACCTCCAGCACGTGGGCGGTCGTGGCCAGCCGCAGCGCCAGGGCCGCGTTCTGCTCGATGAGCAGCACCGCGGTGCCCTGCCGGTTGATCTCGGCGACGGTCTCCCCGATGCGCTCGGCCATCAGCGGGGCCAGCCCCAGCGTCGGCTCGTCCAGCAGCAGCACCGAGGGCCGCGCCATCAGCGCCCGGCCCATCGCCAGCATCTGCTGCTCGCCGCCCGACAGCAGCCCGGCCCGCTGCCGGGCCCGTTCGCCGAGCACCGGGAACAGTTCCATCACCCGGTCGCGGGCGGCGTCGCCGCCGGGACGTCCGCGGGCCCCGAGCGCCCCGGCCCGCAGGTTCTCCTCCACGGTGAGCCGCCCGAACACGCGCCGCCCCTCGGGCACCTGGACGACGCCGGCGGCGACCACCCCGGCGGGCCGCAGCCCGCTCAGTGTGCGCCCGCCCAAGGTGATCGTCCCGGCCTCGATCGCACCGCGATGGAACGACAGGGTCCCCGACAGGGCGCGCAGCAGCGTGGTCTTCCCGGCGCCGTTGGCGCCGAGGACGGCCGTCACGGTCCCCTCAGGGACCTCCAGGGAGACCTCCCGCAGAGCGCGCACGGCTTTGCCATAGCTCACGGTCAGACCGCTGACCGCGAGCGTCGCGCCGGCCTTGGTCGCCATCGGCACCTCCCATCGATCTCGTGTGGGAGGCACACCAGCATGTGAGCTGCGACACCGTCCAGACCCTGGAGCAAATCGGGTCATCGGTCCAATGGAGTTACATTCTGGTTGTGCGCGCACACAGCAGAGTCGGTTTCGGCGTGTCCCCCCTGTCGACGCCGGCACATTTCATGACAGGGTGACGCACATCACCACGGAGGTCCACCCCTTGCCTTCCACCGCCACCACCGTCACCACGGCGCCCGACGAGGAACTGGCCGCGGTGGCCGAGGCCACCTCGCACCGGCTCATGGAGCGGCTCACCGGGCTGACCGACCGACTCGTCGGCGAGATCCTCGCCGACGACCCCGCCTACCTGGGCTTCGTCCCGCACGACGAGCTCTGGCAGACCGTTCGGGACATCCTCGACGAGAGCATCGACGCGATGGGCCGGCGGGCGCTCGGCGAGGAGCCCGAGCTGGCCAAGGCGATCGCGATCGGACGGCGCCGCGCCGAGCAGGGCCTGCCGCTGGAGTCGCTGCTGCGCGCCTTCCGCGTGGGCGGCCGGGTCTACTGGGAGACGATGATCGAGGTCGTCTCCGACGACGAACCCTCCGCGCTGCCGATCCTGCTGCGCTTCGCGAGCATCGTCTGGCACTCCAACGAGCTCCAGTCCAACGCGGTCGCCGACGCCTACCGCCGCACCGAGTCCGAGCTGCTGCGCCGCAGCGGCGAACGCGTCCAGGCGCTGCTGGACGCCCTGCTGGACGGCCGCGGCGCCGACGGCGGGCTGGCCAAGGCCGCCGCGGCGGCCCTCGACCTGCCGATGAACGGCCGCTACGCCGTCGTGGTGCTGCGGTGGCCCCGCCGCGACCCCGGGTTCGAACGACCCGAGGAGCTGGGCGGAATGCGGTCCGTGTGGAGGATGCGGACCGACGGCGAGATCGTCGTCGTGGAGCTGGGCGACCGGGGCACCGGGGCCGTGGCCGCCGCGCTGGAGCCGCTGTTCCGCGGCGCGGCCGGGATCAGCCCCGCCGTCGAAGGGCTCGCCGCCCTGGGACGGGCCCGATGGCTGGCCGAGATCGCCCTGCAGACCTGCGACTCCGGCGACCGCCGGATCACCCGGCTGGACGACCGGCTGCCGGCCGCGCTGGTGGTCTCCCAGCCCGAGCTGTCGGGCTACCTGGGCGCCTCGGTGCTCGGCCCGCTGACCGACCTCGACCCCGTGGACCGGGAGATCCTGCTGGAGACGCTGGCGACCTGGCTGGACTGCGAGGGCTCCGCCGCCCGGACCGCGAGCCGGCTGTACTGCCACCGCAACACGGTCTTCAACCGGCTGCGCCGGCTGGAGCAGCTCACCAGCCGCTCCCTGCACCGCCCCCGCGACGTGGTCGAACTGGCGCTGGCCCTGGACGCCCTCAACCTGGTGACGTCCGACGAGGCGAGGGACCGGCTCCTCAACTGATGCGGTGCGGGTCGATCCGGGCCCAGTCGGCCTCCCACAGCGCGTCGCGCACCCGGTCGCAGCGCCGCCGGACCAGGCAGTACACGCCCAGCAGCGGCAGCCCGGTCACCAGCGCCGCGCCCGTCGTCGCGTAGCCGGAGTCGACCAGCGTGCGCGAGTGATGCCGCGGCCGCACCGTCACGGTGCCGTCGCGCTCGACCCAGATCCGCTGCCGGGCCCCGGCCCTGGCGTCCCGCCAGGCGGGGATCTCGCCGGTGCGGACACCGCCGTCGGGCGCGCGCCAACTCGCCCGCACCGTCTGGTGCAGATACCGTTCGCCGCCGGTGCCCGCGGGCCCCAGCACCGTGGCGGTCACCTGCCGGCGGGTCTGCTGCTCATGCCGTTCCGTCCGGGTGCCCGCGTCGTACGACCAGACCCAGGCCCAGCCCATCAACACGGGCGCCACCAGCAGGAACACCGAGGCCAGGGCCACGCCCACGGCCCACTGGAAACGGTCGACCGGGCGGCGCATCGCGTTGCGGTCGAAGCCGAGCCGCCGCCGCAGCCGCCCCAGCCGCGTGGGCACCCTGCCGCCCTCAGGCCGGCGCATTATGCCACCTCCCGGGTAAGGGGTGTCCCCATGAGAGGCTCCGTCCACCCTCTGTTCGAACAGTATTCCCGGGTGGAGCGGATGACACACGGCCTACGGCATCGAGTGCGGGGAAGTCGTCGCCCGCTCGGGAGGATGCTCGGAGGGCTGCTCCGCCGAGGCCGCGTCGGGGCGTTCCCCGCGATCACGGACGGCCAGCGCCGCCACCGCCCCCAGCACGCACAGCACGGCGGTGATCAGGAAGATCTCCCGGTACTCCGTGCGCAGCGCGTCCTGGACGGCCGCCTGGTACGCCGCCACCTGCCGTTCGCCCTCCCCGGGCGGCAACCCGAACGGCAACGGCATCGCCAGATCCTCGGTCAGCGAGTTGAAACGGTAGAGGCCCCACGCCGACAGCGCCGAGATGCCCAGCAGCATGCCCATCATGCGGGCCACGACCACCGCCGCCGACGCCACCCCGTGCTGGGCCGCCGGCACCACCCGCAGCCCCGCCGACGACACCGGGGCGATGACCAGGCCCAATCCCAGCCCGGTGATCACCAGGTCCACGTCCATCCGGGGGAGCGGTCCGTACGAGGCGGCCGCCAGATCCGCCGGCCACGCCGCGATCAGCAGATACCCCACCGCCGCGAGCGCCATCCCGGCCGCCATCGGCCACCGGTCGCCGACCCGGCGCGCCAACAGCCCGCCCAGCACCGCCGCGATCGGCATCGCCACCAGGAACCTGACCAGGATCAGCGCGCCGCCGAACGAGTCCTCGCCCAGCAAGGTCTGCGTGATGAGCTGGACGTCCACCAGCGTCACCATCAGCGCCGCCCCCGACAGCAGGCTCACCGCCAACGTCGCCAGCAACGGGCCCCGCCGCACCCCCGTCAGGTCCAGCAGCCGAGTCCGCGACCGGACCTCCCAGACCACGAAACCCGCCAGCACCGCGAACCCGGCGATGAGCATCGGCACGCCCCACGGCGGCAGCGGCGCCCGCTCCGGCTTCGGATTGTGCAGCCCGCCGACCAGCAGGCCCAGCCCCACGGCCAGCAGCAGCCCGCCGACCACGTCCACCCGGGGACGGACGGCCGGCCGGACGCCCTTCGGCACGGTGACATGCACCAGCACCATGGCCGCCAGCACGATCGGCACGTTGATCCAGAAGATCGCCCGCCAGCCCAGCCAGGCCGCGACCCCCGCCCCGTACAGCGGACCCAGCACGCTGCCCAGCTCCTGCGCCGCGCCGACCGCGCCGAGCACCACGGGCCGCTGCCGCTCCTCCCACAGATCGCCGGCCAGCGCCATGGTCACCGGCAGCAGCGCGCCGCCGGCCACCCCCTGCAGCACCCGGCCCGCCACCACGAGCTCCAGCCCGTCCGCGTACGCCGTCAGCGCCGACCCGGCCGCGAAGAACAGCAGACAGCCGTGCAGCAGCGGCCGGCGGCCGTACCGGTCCGACAACTGGCCCAGCAACGGCATCGCCGCCACATAGCCCAACAGGAAACCGCTGAGGATCGGGGTCGCCCGCTCCAGATCGTTCACCGGGATCCCCAGATCCCCGATCACGTCCCGGAAGATCGTGGTGATCACATAGGCGTCCAGCGCGGCCAGCAGCACCACCCCGCCGCCGACCCCGATCGCGACGCCGCGTCTGCGCATCGCCTAGACCGGCGGGGTGAACGTGTAACCGGCGTCGAACTCGGTGAACGTCACCACGACCGCGTTGTCGTCGCCGCCCCCGGACGCCGCCGGGAGCACCCCCCGGACCTTCAGCAGCCGGTGGTCGGCGGTGGCCACCCACACATGCCCCGCCAGATCCTGGGAGACGCCGGGGACCAGCGTGCCCGCCTGCTCCTTCGGCAACGTCACCTTGATCTTGTACGCGTCCTTGCCGCCGACCTTCTCCCGGGCCTCAGGCTGCGGCGAGCGGACCCCGCTCAGCAGTTTGGCGATGCCCCGCTCCGGGTCGAGCACGGCGGACGGGTCGTACAGCGCAAGGATCCGTTCCTTGGGCGCCTTCTGGAATCCGCTGCCGGTGAGCCCCTTGTAGTAAAGGGTGTCGCCGATCAGCACGAAGTCCGTGTCCAGCGTCAGCCCCAACTGCTCGATCCGCAGGGTGCCCTGCGCGTCCCCGTTCTTGAGCAGCTTGACGTCGCCGCCCTTGATCGGAATTGCGGGCTCGCCCTCGGTGCCGAGCGTGAACCGGACGCTCTGGAGATTCCGCATCGCGTCCGCCGCCTGGCGCATCGTCTGCGGCCCTTGCGGCAGCGACGACGGGGAATCGGCGTCCCCCGAGTCCCCCGAGCAGCCGCTCAGCGCCAGCGCGCACATCACGACGACGGATATTCGACCACGGATCCAAGACATAGGCGGACCCTACCGACGAGCCCCCCGCCACGTCACTCGGCTGAGAGGATGAGATCGACCGTCCCTCCCCGGCAGGACATCTCATTCCCGGTGGCCCGCCACGACCCCCCCGGCTATCATTGCCGCGGCGGGCACAGATGGTCACCGCAATTGACGGGCGCGTCACGGGGCGGTAGCTCAGCCGGTCAGAGCAGCGGACTCATAATCCGTAGGTCGTGGGTTCGAGCCCCACCCGCCCCACGCCGCCGGCCTCCCCTACTCGTCGGCTTGGGCCGCCTTCGCGGTTGGGCCGCGGTGTCTTCCCGGGGGGGCGACCCCCCGGACCCCCCGGGTGGGGGCTTCGCCCCCACGGCTCCGGCCTCCTCTCCTCGTCGGCTTGGGGCCGCCTTCGCGGTTGGGCCGCGGTGTCTTCCCGGGGGGCGACCCCCCGGACCCCCCGGGTGGGGGCTTCGCCCCCACGGCTCCGGCCTCCTCTCCTCGTCGGCCTTGGGCCGGCTTCGCGGTGAGTTGAAGTGTCTTTCCCGGGCCCCGGATCCGGAGGGGGCTTCGCCTCCGTGCCTTGATCTGTCGTGACTCTTTGGCACAGGTCTGTAACGATCTGGAACGGGGGAAGGACGAGGCCGGGTGGTGCGAGCCTAAGGTCGCGGCGTCGATGACGCATTCCTCTAGGAGGTGCGGATGAGAGGCTGGGGCGAACGCGTGCTCACGGCTGTGACCATCGCCGGAACGCTGTGCGCCTGGACGGCGACCCCGTCCGGGGCGGCGACGGCGGACGACATCACCGACCGGCTCAACGCCGTTCCGGGCATGAGGGTGATCGAGGAGAAGCCCTCGGGGGCCGAGGGATACCGGTTCTTCCTGCTCGGCTACCGGCAGCCGGCCGACCACCGGCGACCGGGCGCCGGGACGTTCGAGCAGCGGCTGTCCCTGATGCACAAGGACACCGGACGCCCGATGGTGCTCTACACCTCGGGGTACGACCTCAACACCGCGCCGTTCCGGGCCGAGCCCACCCAGATCGTGGACGGCAACCAGGTCGCGGTGGAACAGCGGTTCTTCACGCCGTCGCGGCCCCGGCCGGCGGACTGGTCGAAGCTGACCATCTGGCAGGCGGCCACCGACCACCACCGGCTGACCGGGGCGCTCAAGGCCGTCTACCCGCGCAAATGGGTGTCCACGGGGGCCAGCAAGGGAGGCATGACCTCGGTCTACCATCGCCGGTTCTACCCTTCGGACGTGGACGCGACCGTGTCGTACGTCGCGCCCAACGACGTCGACAACCGGGACGACTCGGCGTACGACCGGTTCTTCGAGAAGGTCGGCTCCAACGCCGCGTGTCGTGACGCGCTCAAGGGCGTACAGCGCGAGGTCCTGAAGCGGCGGGCCGAGTTCGTCGGGCGTTACGCCGCCTACGCGAGCAAGAACGGGGCCACGTTCGCGTACGTCGGTGGGGCCGACCGGGCGCTCGAGGCGACGGTGCTGGACGTCGAGTGGGCGTTCTGGCAGTACTCGCTCGAATCCGACTGCGGCGGGGTGCCGCGCAGGGACGCCGCCTCCGACGCCCTCTGGGACTTCGTCGAGGCGACGGCGGGATGGGCCTTCTACACGGACCAGGGGCTGGAGCCCTACGTGCCGTACAACTTCCAGGCGGGCACCCAGCTCGGCTGGCCGTCGCCGGAGTTCCGCCACCTTCGGGACGTGCGCCGTCACCCGGACGTCTACAGGCCCCACTCGTTCGTGCCCGCGGAGCTGAGGCCGCAGATGCGGTTCCAGTCGTGGGCGATGGCCGACATCGACCGGTGGGTCCGCCGGCACGGCAGTCGGCTGATGTTCCTCTACGGCGGGAACGACCCGTGGGGGTCCGAGCCGTTCCGGCTGGGGCCGGGGACCCGTGACTCGCAGTGGTACGAGGTCGCGGGCCTCAACCACACCGGCAGGCTCATCCAGCGTCTGCCCGCCGCGCAGCGGGAGCGGGCGATCGACACCCTGCAGCGGTGGCTGGGTGTCGCCGACGCGCCGGACCAGCTCAAGAAGATCGGCCCGGTCGACACGTACGACGAACTGCAGACCAGGCGGCCGCCGCTCTGACCCGACGCGTCCGCCTCCGGGCCCGTCCGCGTGCGCGGGCGGGCCCGGTGCGGTCCGGTGGTCAGTCCAGGGCGCTGCCCTCGCGCCACTCGGGCCAGGACAACTGCCAGTAGCCCCAGCCGTTGTTCCACTCCAGCTCACGGTCGGTGCCGGTGACCTTGTAGATGTCGCCGCGCCGGCTGAACCGGTAGAACCACGCGGCGTTCGCGGGGCTCATGTTGACGCAGCCGTGGCTGACGTTGGCGTTGCCCTGCGAGCCCACCGACCAGGGGGCGGCGTGGGTGAACTCGCCGCTGTTGGAGATCCGGACGGCGTGATAGACGTCGAGCTTGTAGTACTCGGGGTGCCCCTTGGGGATGCCGACCGTCGCCGAGTCCATCACCACGTGGTACGCCTTCTCCATGGTCAGGTGAACGCCGTTGGTGGTGGTGTAGGCGCGTTTCGTCGCCTTGCCCATGCTGACCGGGATCCGCCGCACGGTCGTGCCGTTCCTCTTGACGGTCATCTTGTGGGTGCGCGCGTTGGCGGTGCTGATCTGCTGGTCGCCCACCTTGAACCGCAGGGTGAGGTCGCGCGTGCCGTACACGTCCTTGGCGGCGCGCACCCCCTTCAGCGCGGCGGTGACGGTGACGTCGGTGTGCGCGGGCCAATGCTCCTTCGTCCGGTAGACGACCTGCTGACGGTCGATCCACCGCCAGGCCCCCACGACCGGTCTGGACGCCTTCACGCGGAGGGCCCGCTCGACCTCGGCCTGGTTGTAGACGGGCCGGTCGAAGGCGAGGACGACCGGCATCCCGACCCCGACCGTCTCGCCGTCGGACGGGGCCGCCGCCGTGGCCGCGACGACGTCCTTGGGCTTCAGTGTGGAGAAGGTGCTGGCCAGCGTGGCGGTCCGGCCGTCCCGGCCGACGGCGACGGCGGTCACCCGGTAGTCGGTGTCGGGGGTCAGGGGCCGGCGGGACGTCCACTGCGTACGGGCGGCGTTCAGGGAGCCCTCGACGTCGACGCCCCCGGCGCTGACCGTGACCCGGCGGAGGGTGCCGTCCGCCGATCGGATCGTCACGGGGCGGTCGGGGCGCGCGTCGTCCGTGCCGTTCGCGGGGCTGACCGTGAGCCTCGCCGGGGGCGGCGGCGCGGGACCCGTGGGCCCCGCGGGGGACGCGGGCGGGTCTCCGGAGCACCCGACGAGGGCGCCCGTCGTCGCCAAGGCGACGACGGCCGATGACAGGTTGCGGTGGAGGATTTTCACATTGCCCCCGTGCCGTGACGGTGTCCGCTCTCGGGCTCCACGGTACGACGAGGTGGACCCTCCGAGGAGGCCTGATCGGAGCCTCGATCAGTGGTTTCATGGCTGGGTCGGCGGATGGAGCGAGACATGGGACGGCATCGGCGGGGACGGGCCAGGGAGATCACGGTGGGCGATCTGATCGCGGCGCTGCAGGAGTTCGACCCGGGGCTGGAGGTGCGGCTGGCGATCCAGCCGCGGCTCCCCTACGAGCATGCGGTCGGCGCGGTCGCCGAGGCCGACGGCATGGTCTGGATCGGTGAGGCGGGGCAGTGCGGCTACGCGCCCGACGAGGTCGCCGAGAGCCTCGGCTGGCGCTGACCCGGCCGCCCCGGCGTAGATCGGCCCCCGCGGGGGAGGGACTCCCCACCGGAGACACCGATGACGGGAGGGACCGATCATGAAGGCGGTGGTCTGGCACGACGTGGGCGACATCCGCCTGGAGGACGTCACCGAACCCAAGCTCGAGCACCCGTCGGACGCCATCGTCCGGATCACCGGGAGCGCCATCTGCGGCACCGACCTGCACTTCGTCCGGGGCACGGCGCCGGGCATGCGGCCGGGAACCGTCCTCGGCCACGAGGCCGTCGGCGTCATCGAGGAACTGGGCCCCCAGGTCCGCGGCTTCGCGGTGGGGGACCGGGTGGTCATCGCCGCCACCATCGCCTGCGGGCGCTGCGTCTACTGCCGCGCCGGCCACTACGCCCAGTGCGACGTCGCCAACCCCAACGGCCGCGACGCCGGCACGGCCTTCTACGGCGGCCCGGCGTCGACCGGGCCCTTCGACGGGCTCCAGGCCGAGTACGCCCGCGTCCCGTACGCGCACACCGGCCTGGTGCCGATCCCGCCGGGCGTGAGCGACGAGCAGGCGCTCATGGTCAGCGACATCTTCCCGACCGGCTGGTTCGGGGCCCGGCTCGCCGAGGTCGGGGACGGGGACGTGGTGTGCGTGCTCGGCGCCGGACCCGTCGGGCAGTTGGCCGCCCTGTCGGCGCGGATCCAGGGCGCCGGGCGGGTGCTGATCGTGGACGGGCATCCCGACCGTCTGGAGACCGCCCGGCTGCAGAACGCCGAGACCGTGGACTTCAACACCGAGGACCCGGTCGCGGTCGTCCGCGAGCTGACCGGTGGCGTCGGCGCCGACCGGGTGATCGAGGCCGTCGGCGTGGACGCCCAGCGCCCCATCGGCGGACCGGCCGCGCAGCACGTCGACGACCGCACCGCCGCCGAGTTCGACCTCGAACGGGCCCGGACCGCGCCGCACGCGCGCCCGCGGGGCCGCCAGTGGATGCCGGGGGACGCGCCCAGCCAGGCGCTGCGCTGGGCCGTGGAGATGGTCGCCAAGGCGGGCACGATCGGCATCATCGGCTATTACCCCCCGCAGTACACGAGCTTCCCGCTCGGCGTCGCGATGAACCGGAACCTCACCGTGCAGGCCGGCAACTGCAACCACCGCCGGTACATGCCGGGGCTGCTGAGCCGCATCGCCTCCGGCGGCGCCGACCCCACCTCCGTGATCACCCAGCAGGAGGGCATGCCCACGGTGATCGAGGCGTACGAGGCGTTCGACCGGCGGGAGCCCGGCTGGACCAAGGTCGCGCTGGAGATCGCGGGGTGAGCCGGGCAGCCCGGGGGAGCGACGTCACGGTCGTGATCGCCACCCGTGACCGCAGGGCGGAGCTGGCCGCGACCCTCGACCGGCTGCGGGGGCTGCCGGAGGGCCCGCGCGTGATCGTCGTCGACAACGGTTCGCGCGACGGCACCGCCCGGATGGTCCGCGACCGCTTCCCGGACGTGCGGGTCGTCCCGCTGCGCCACAACCTGGGGGCCTGCGCCCGCAACATCGGCGTCCGGCACGCCGAGACCCCGCTGGTGGCGTTCAGCGACGACGACTCCTGGTGGGAGGCCGGCGCGCTCGCCGCGGCGGAACGGTGCTTTCGGGCGCATCCCCGCCTGGGTCTGCTGGTGGGGCGCATCCGCCGGGCCCCGGACGGGAACGTCGACCACGTCTCGCGGAAGATGGCCGCCGCGCCGCTGGGCCGGGACGCCGATCTGCCGGGGCCGTCCGTCATGGGGTTCCGCGCCTGCTCGGCGGTGGTCCGGCGTCGCGCGTTCCTGGACGCGGGCGGGTTCGACGACCTGCTGTTCTTCGACGGCGCGGAGTCGTTGCTGGCGCTGGACCTGGCGGCCGCCGGATGGGGGCTGGCCTACGTCGAGGACGCCACGGCCTGGCACGCCCCCTCTCGGCACCGTGCGCCGCCCCGCGGCGGCCGCGAGTGGCTGCGGCTGCCCCGCGCCCTGCACGGCACCCGCCGGCTCGTCACCCGGGCCGGCCCGGCGGCGGTACGGGGCGGTCCCGCCCCGCTGACGGCGCTGGTCGGCCTGGCGCGCCGGCTGCCCCACGCCCTGGTCGGACGGAGGCGGCCGTCCTCGAGCGCACATCCCGTCGGACGGCCGCACGAGCCCGAATGATCCCGCCCGCCCGCACGAGCCGCTCCTGCGGAACGTGCGGGCGGCACGGGTGAGACGCGGCCTCAGACCGGCTCGGGCTCGGGCTGCGGCGGCCTGGGGCCGGGCGCGGGCTCGGGGACCGGCTTGGGCGGCGGCAACGGGCCCGGCGGCTGCGGCTCGGGCCTGGGGATCGGATGGGGCCGCGGCGGCGGCTTGGGAACCGGCGACGGATGGACCGATCCGGACATGGTCGTCCTCCTTCGAGTGCAGGGACCCCGGGTCAGGGGGAGCGGGTGCGGCGCTTGATCACCCACAGGTCGACGGCCGCGATCACCGCGAGGGCGGCGCAGATCGCCGCCGCCGTCCACAGCGCCGCGCCGGTGTCGCCGTCGCGGGCGGCCAGGATTCCGAAGATCACCGCGGCCGCGAGGCCGGCGACCAGCGCCAGGCCGGACAGCAGCGCCCGCGCGCCCAGGGCGCTGCGCGCGGTCAGCGGCTCGGTGCCGCGCGCCGGGCGGCGGTCCCGCCGGGCCGCCCTCACCTGCCGAACGTCCCGACCAGCGTGCCGGCGCCCACGACCTTCTCCTCGATCGCGTCCCGCAGGTCGTCGATCGTGAAGCCGGGCTCCAGCCCGGACGGCTCCCCGAGGGCCGCCACCCGGAAGAAGTACCGGTGCGGGTCGTCGCCGACCGGCGGATGCGGGCCGCCGTAGCCGGGTGTGCCGTAGTCGTTGCGCCCGGCGGTGGCGTCGGCGATCGTCTCGCCGGTGTCGATCCCGTCGTTCTCCGGCGGGATGCCCGCCAGCAGCCAGTGCGAGAACGTGCCCGTCGGGGCGTCCGGGTCCTCGCAGACCAGGACCAGTTCGACCGCCTCGTCCGGCACGTCCTCCCACTCCAGCGGCGGCGACACGTCCCCGGCGTCGTGCGAGTAGTCGTCGGGGATCGGCGCGTGGTCGGTGAACGCTGCGCTGCGGAGTTCCATCTCGTGCATGACCCGGGTCGTGCCCACTGAGCCGGGGGGAATGCACACCGCCCGTTCCGCATCGAACCGGACAAACGGGGAACGCGCCGGGGGACGGCCCAAGAGATCGGGATGGGGGACCCGACATGCCCGACACCGACGAGTTCGACATCTACGGCGCCGCCCTGCCGCTGGAGTACGAGGCCGACCTCGACCCGCTGCTGAACCGCATCGGGACCCGTCTCGACGGGGCCCGGTGCGTCCTGCTCGGCGAGGCCAGCCACGGCACGCACGAGTACTACGCCTGGCGGGCGGCCCTGACCCGCCGGCTCATCGCCGAGCACGGCTTCTCCTTCGTGGCGGTGGAGGGGGACTGGCCGGACTGCTGGCAGGTGAACCAGAGCGTCGCCGGGGACCCGCGAGCCCCCCGTGACCCACGGGACGTCCTGGACGGATACCGCCGCTGGCCGACCTGGATGTGGGCCAACGAGGAGACCGCCCGGTTCTGCCGGTGGCTCCGCGACCACAACGCGGGGCTCCCGCAGGGGCGGCGCGCGGGCTTCTACGGGCTGGACGTCTACAGCCTGTGGGAGTCGCTGCGCGCGGTGATCGCCTACCTGTCCGAGCACCGACCCGAGCACGTCGAGGAGGCGATGGCCGCCTACCGGTGCTTCGAGCCGTACGCCGAGGACCCGCAGTCGTACGCGTGGGAGTCGCGGATGGTCCCGGAC